>NZ_JBYTBE010000050.1:0-29955 GCF_058788955.1 Roseateles sp. FW301-B2 | reverse complement strand
GGGCTGTAGGGCGGGCGCTAGGGCGAGGGCAGGCACCGCCTTGAACGCTAGCGCAGCGTCCGCAGCGCCGCCACGGTGTCGGCCAGGCTTGTTGGCAGAGGAATCTCGGTGCGCCAGCCCAGCACCGTCTTGGCGCGCTGGCAGGAGAAGTTGACGACCTTGCCGCTGGCCAAGGTGGCGATGATGTCCGGCGTTGCGATGCGCGGTGTGCCAAACAGCCGGTGGCTGATGGCGTCGTAGATCGGCAGGAACGGGGCGCAGAAGGTCGGTAGCGTCAGCAGGGGGGCGCCCAGCCTGGGCTCGACGGCGGCGAGCGCCAGCAGCAGCTCGGTGTACGAAGGGATGTGGTCGTAGCCGACGATGAAGCGGCCGGTCGCGCCTTTCTCGAAGGCCAGCAGATGCGCCGCCGCGACGTCGCGCACATCGACCAGGCTGAAGCTGCCGCGCGGCGCTCCAAGGCGGAACTCGCCCATCAGGCAGGCCTGGATCAGGTCGAGGGTGGGCGTGCGGCGCGCGAACCCGGGCCCGATGATCCCGGCCGGCAGAATCGTCGTCAGCTCGATGGAGAGCTGCTCGGCCAGCGCCCAGGCCAAGCGCTCGGACTCCACCTTGGCGCGGAAGTATGGAACGCGCAGATCGGTGGCCCAGTCGTCTTCCGTCGCGGGCGCCGCGCCCATCGGCGTGAGCGGCAGCGTGACCACCGACGATGTCAGGATGACGCGCCGTACGCCCGCCCGGGCCGCCGTCTTCAGCGTGACCTCGGTGCCGCGAATGGCCGAATCGAGGATCTCGGCTTCCCTGCCGCGCTCGGTGGTCGAGTAGACGGCGGCGACGTGGAACAGCGTGTCGACGCCGGCCAGCGCCGCCTGCATCTGGCCCGCGTCCCGGACATCCGCGGCCACCAGTTCGACGCCTGGAATGCGTCGAAGCATCGCCGTCTTGTCTGGCGCGAGCGTGCGCACCGAGGCCCTGACCGCGTGGCCCCTGGCACGCAGCAGGCTCACCAGATTCAGGCCCAGATGTCCGTTTGCGCCGGTGACCAAAGCTTGCATCTTGCACCCCCTGTTGCTGCCCGCCGCCGCCCCATGCCGCGTCGCCCGGCGCCTAGCGTTCCCTGCGCTTGGGCACGCTGGCCGGCACGCGCACGACGTCCGGGTAACGGTTCAGGCCCTGGTCGAACTTGTAGGGGTCGGGCTGCAGATTGATCTCCACCTCCAGCTCGTAATCGCCCTCGGCCACGCCGGTGACGTCGATCCACTGGCCAGGCAGCTGCTTGTAGTACCAGTCGCCCCAGCCGCTGGTGATGCCCTGGTAGCCGCAGTGGAAGCCGGCGCTCTTGTTGCCGCTGTACTTGAACGAGTCCTCGAAGCAGAAGCCCTGCTTGCGGCCGATGGTGGAGACATTGCCGTCGGACTTGTAGCGCAGCCGGTACTCCGAGAATCCGGCCATGTGATAGTGGCCGTGGCAGGCGTCGAAGTAGAACGCGCCGGCATAGGGGTTGGCCGGGTCGCTGCGGTCGCCCACCACCAGGTCGCCGTCGCCGGCGTTGACGATCACCACGTCGAACACCATCAGGCGGCGCCAACCATAGCCGCCGACGGCCCCTTCGAGCACGGCGCAACGGTCGCCCGCGTCGTTCGGGTCGAAGAAGCGGTCGATCACGCTGAGCTGGGATTTGAGCCTGATCGGGTCGACCGTCAGGTCGGGCCTGCCGCCGTTGGGGTAGACGGCGATGTCGTAGCGGTTCTCCAGCGAATTGCGCGCCGCGTGCGCCGGCAGCTGCGCCGCCAGCAGGGCGCCCAGCGTGGCCAGGCAGAGCGCCAGGCGGCTGCAGGCGCGGCGTGCGCGCATGACGGTGGTCTCGGTGATCATGGCAGGTCCTCCGACATCGGTGGCGCGCGCAGCGCGCCGTGCTCGCAGCCAATTGCCCGTTGACTTGACCGGTTGGCTGCCTCACCGGCGCCCCAGTCTAGGGGCGCGGGCAGGGCGCTCCTATCCCTTGGCCGTGGACCCGGCTACCTGCTTGCCGTGACCTGGGCGAGCACGATCCGCCCCTCTTCGAGATTGCGCCGCTGGTTCTGGGCCATGGCTTGAAAATCGGCGCCGAGCAGGATGTGAAAGCCCAGCGGCGGCAGGCCTTCCCGGCCGATCTTCTCCGCCAGCGCCACGAACCAGGCGCGTGCCGCGTCGGTCGTGTCCGACCAGTCCGTGATCGCGAAACCGGCCGCTTCGAGCAGCGCGCGCAGTTCATCCGGCCGCAGCAGAAAGCTCGCATCGGGCGTGCGCGCCCAGGGAACGGGGAAGTGAACGGGCCCGGTCGGGCCGGCCAGAACATCGTAGATCGCGAGCCTGCCGCTCGGTTTCAGGACGCGGTGCATCTCCCGATACAGGCGCGCCTTGTCCGGGATGTTCATCGCCGCGTGCTCGGTCCAGACCACGTCGAACGACGCGTCGGCGAACGGCAGCTGGGTCGCGTCGCCCTGGCGATAGTCGACGAGGTGCGCGAGCCCGGTCTTGGCGGTGAGCAGCTCGGCGGCGCGGCAATAGTCTTCGGTGAGGTCGATGCCAGTGACGCGGCAACCGAACTCCTTGGCCAGGCAGCGCGACGTGCCGCCGACGCCGCTGCCGACATCCAGCACGCGCTTCGCCGCATCGAGGCTCGCGGCCCGGGCCAGCTCAAGCGTCGCCGCCCGGCCACGGATGTGAAATTCGTCGATCGGCGCCAGGTCCTCGGGCGTGAGCCTATGGATGTCTTTGCCGGCTTTTTCGAGCGCCGCGAGTATGAGCGTGCCCAGCTCGGAACGGGCGTAGTGCGTCTGGACGGTTTCGTTGACACGATTCGGTGTGGACATGACTGCTCCGCATGTTGGCTGCTACTTTTTACCACCACGTACTTGCCGCCCTTGCCCTTGCTGTTGTCCATCGCCTCGCCTCCCCAGCGTAAACGCTTCAGAATCTGCACTGGCCTTGGCGGCCTGTCGCGCGCATGCTGTCGATGTCGTTCTTCAAGGAGGTCGATGATGGCAATCAAGCTCACACACATGGATGGCGGGATCGTGGATCTCGCGCCGGAAGCCTTGCAGTCCTTCAAGGCGGCATTCAAGGGCCGGGTGCTGACCGCGGAAGACGCAGAGTACGAGGAGACGCGCAAGGTCTGGAACGCGATGATCGACCGGCGCCCCGGCCTGCTGGCGCGCTGCACCGGCACGGTCGACGTGGTGCAAGCCGTGCGCTTTGCGCGCCAGCACGGGCTGCTGTGCTCCGTGCGCGGCGGCGGCCACAACATCGCCGGGTTGGCGGTATGCGAGGGCGGCCTCATGATCGACATGTCGCTGCTGCGCGGTGTCTGGGTCGATCCGGTGCGCCGCACGGCGCTGGCGCAAGCGGGCTGCACCTTGGCAGACGTCGACCGCGAGACGCAGTTGCACGGGCTCGCGGCCGTGCTGGGCTTCGTCTCCGCGACCGGCATCGCGGGCCTGACCGTCGGCGGCGGCTTTGGTTACCTCACGCGCCGCCATGGCTGGACCTGCGACAACCTCGTCTCGATGGAGGTGGTGACGGCCGATGGCCGAGTGCTGCGCGCCTGCGCGGACGAGCATGCAGACCTGTTCTGGGCCCTGCGCGGCGGCGGGGGCAACTTCGGCATCGTCACCTCCTTCGAGTACCGGCTCCATCCCGTCGGCCCCGAGATCCTGGGCGGTGCGATCGCCTGGCATGGCGAGGACGCCGCGCAGGTCCTCGAGGCCTATCGCAGCTTCAGCGCGGCGGCGCCACGCGAGCTGACCAGCGTGGCCGTGCTGCGGATCGCGCCGCCGGCGCCCTGGCTACCGAAGGAAGTGCACGGCAAGCCGATCGCTGCCATCTTCGTCTGCCATTCGGGCAAGGTCGAGGACGGCGAAGCCTTGCTGGCGCCGCTGCGCGCGACCGGCCGGCCGATCGCGGATATCGTGACGCGCCGTCCCTATGTGCAGATGCAGAGCCTGCTCGATGCCACCCAACCGAAGGGCAGACGCTACTACTGGAAGTCGCACTACCTGCCCGGCATCGATCGCCCGTTCATCGACCTTGCCGTGGCGCACGCCGCCCGCATCGCGTCGCCTCACTCGGCCATCCTGCTGTTCCAGATCCAGGGCGCGCTGGGCGAGCTGCCCGCCGGGCATTCGCCGGCCGGCAATCGCGATGCCGCCTATGTGTTGAACATCGCCGGTTCCTGGGAGCGGCCCGAGGACGACGCCGTCAATGTCCAGTGGGCGCGCGACTGTTTCGAGGCCACGCGCCCCTTCTCGACGGGCGGCACCTACATCAACTTCCTGACCGAGGAGGAAGGCCGCGATCGCGTGGAGGCGGCCTATGGCCGCTCGAACCTGGAACGGCTCGCGACGCTGAAGCAGGTCTACGACCCCGACAACTTCTTCCGCCATACCAAGAGTGTGAGCGGCTGATCGGGCCGGATTCGCGACAGGCCCCCCGTTCGATCATTGCGCGGCAAACTCCTCCAGCACGGCAGCAATGGCGGCGTCGAGCAGCTGCAGGCCCTGCGCGATCTCGTCGGCGGTGCTGTTGAGCCTTGGCATGAAGCGCAGGCAATGGGGCCGGGCCGAGTTGACCAGCAGGCCCCGGCGGCGGCATTCGCGCACCACCGCGGCCGCGTGATCGCTCCCCAGCTCCAGCGCCCACAGCAGACCCAGCCCGCGCACCTCGCCGAGGCCGTGGCGCGCGGACAGCGCTTGCAGACCGCGCTGCAACTGCGCGCCTTGCGTCCGCACCTGTTCCAGGAAAGCGCCCTGGCTGAGCGTTTCCAGCACCGCCAGCCCCACCGCACACATCAGCGGGTTGCCCGCGTAAGTGCCGCCCTGGTCGCCATGGGTGAAGACGCTGCAATGCGCCTGCGCCAGCAGCGCCGAGATCGGCACGCCGGCGCCCAGGCCCTTGCCCAGGCTCATGATGTCGGGCATGACCCCGTAGTGCTGGTAGGCAAACAGCTGCCCCAGGCGCCCGCAGCCGGTCTGCACCTCGTCGAAGATGAGCAGCAGGCCGTGGCGATCACACCACTGGCGCAGTGCGCGTACAAAGCCGGGGCTTGCCGGGCGCACGCCGGCCTCGCCCTGCACGGGCTCCAGCATCACAGCCACGGTGCGCTCGCTGAGCAGCGCCTCGACCGAGGCCATGTCGTTGAAGACGGCCTTCACAAAACCCGGCATGCCGGGCGCAAACAGGGCCTCCCAGCCCGGCTTGCCACTGGCGGCCATGGTGGCCAGATTGCGGCCGTGGAAGGCGTTGTCGAAGGTGATGATCTCGTAGGCCCCGCCCCGATGCAGCTGCCCCCACTTGCGCGCCAGCTTGATCGCGCCCTCGTTCGCCTCGGCCCCGGTGCTGCCGAAGAACACCTGGTCAAAGCCGCTGAGCGCGCACAGCCGCTCGGCCAGTTGCAGCGAAGGCAGGTTGTAAAGCGCAGGGCTGGGCGTGAGCAGCAGGCTCGACTGCGCCCCCAAGGCCTGGCTGACCTCGGGCGGGCAATGCCCCAGGGCATTCACCGCCCAGCCCTGCAGCCAGTCCAGGTAGCGCGTGTCGGCCGCGTCCCACAACCAGGCGCCCTCACCACGCACGAATACCTCGGCAGGGCGATCGGTCACGGGCATGAGCGCATCGAACCGCGGCGAAGAAGCACAAGAAGCGCTGGGGATTTGCATGGAGAAGTTCCTTTCACTTTGGGGTCGGACAAAGAAAAAGGCCACGGGTGTGAGCCGTGGCCTTGGGGGAGAAACCGGGGATTGGAGGGTGTTAGGTCGTCCTCTTCCTTGTCTCGCGCCAGGCGCACGGCAGCGCACGACGGGCTCGTGCGGCTCGTGCAGCTCGTGCGGCGGACAAAGACAGGAAGGCGGTGTACATGATGGGGGCATGCTACAGGAACTCGAGTCGGGGTCGAAAGCTGATGCGGCCGCCCACGCGCCCGACCTTGCGTTTCAGCCGCCGTGGGTCCTGATGTTGAAGCCCTCTGCCGCCTCCGGCGCCTCGAAGAACGACGAGACGTAGCGGAAATCTTCTTCGGTCAACTGATGCGAGCCCTCCGGCCGCTCGACGTTTCGCTTGGCGATGCGCTCCAGGCATTGCCAATCGGGAGTCTGGACATCGTGCAGCACATGCGCGGCCGCCGCCTGCTCGAACACCGAGCGAAACCAGCGGCGGCCGGCCCTGGTGTTGGCCTGGAAGTCCAGCACCACCGATGGCACGCCGTTCCGTAGCAGGTCCACCACCAGCGGGCCGATGACGATCTTCAACTTCTTCGAGCAGCGGATGTAGTCGTCAAAGACCTTCATCTGATCGCCATACAAGCGCATCAGCCAGACGTCCTCGGAGATCAGGATCGCCCCAAGATCCTTGGCCAGCGCGCTCGCGACCGTGCTCTTGCCGGCGCCGGCCTTGCCGCAGAAGAAGTGGAGGGTGGAAGTTGAAGACATGGGAACAGCTCCCCCGAACATGACCGTTGCTGCTGAGGTCGTGGCGCTCTGGCCAGGCCGGATGGCGCCGGAAAGCCAGGCCATGGATGGCAAATCTAGCACCTTGTCGGTCGGTCTTACTGGACCGACAAGGACGTTCTGGACCCGCTGGCCTAGGGCATCGAAAAGCTGCTGAGCTAGGGCGGAGATTCAGTGCCTGAGGGCCGCCGGGCGTACTCACGCTGCCGGGTATGAGTCAACCGTAGGGTCCGATCAAAGGGCGATGGCCTGAACGGCCGCTCTACGGGGTGCTGCGGCCGTAGAACTCAAACGAGGCTGTTCGCGTCGCGCCTATGTCCGCTTTGCTGGGGCTCGAACTGGCGCGACCGACCCATTGCGGACCAACCCGCTCGTGCGTTAGGAGACATGCGACTGCACTTGACTCTGCGCCCGAGCTGCCGCGTGGCTCTATATAGTCTCGCCGTTATCAGCTAGCAATTCTTCGGAGTCGCACTCATGGCAATTAACATCCCAGGCCTCGCCGATTCAATTGATGGAAATGGCCCAATCGTGGTGCTTGGGGCAAACGGATCCGGAAAGACTCGGCTCGCGGTGCAAATGGCGAACTCAGGGGCGGCAGAGTTCATTCCGGCGCTCCGGAACATAGCGGTTCCAGACCAGATCCCCAACTGGAATTTGCAGACTGCAACGAATGAATTGCAGAACCGCACCAACCAACGGCGCAGCAGCTATTGGGAGATGGTTCCCGACATAGACGCGCTGTTTGGAAAACTTTGGAGTTCGCATGCCGTGGAGGCGATGCGCGTCTATGACGAAGTGCTCCGGGGCCTGCAGCCTCATCAGCTTCCCGAAACCGTACTGACGAAGACGAAGGAACTATGGCGCATCGTCTTTCCGGGGCGTTCAATTGCGTTCACTGATTTCACTGCCAGGGTGACGAATGATTACCTCGGCGCGGCCACCTATACCGCCAAACACATGAGCGATGGGGAACGGACAGGGTTGTACCTTGCCGGCAGGGTATTTGATTCCACTCATCCGGTCGTAATCGTGGACGAACCGGAGACACATTTCCACTCGCGCCTTGCAGTCAGGTTTTGGGACGCGCTTGAAAGCTTGTCGCCTTCAAAGCGGTTCGTCTACGTGACACACGATTTGAACTTTGCACTCTCCAGACGTGATGCGTCGATTGTTCTAGTCCGCCCAAACCAGGCTCCTGAACTGATCGTGCCAGGGACATTGCTGCCGTCGGACGACATCGCGTCAATCCTTGGTGCGGCATCTTTCTCTGTCTACGCTTCTCGTTTGATCTTCTGCGAAGGTCGGGAGGAAAAGAGTCTCGATCAAGAGCTGCTTCGAGCATGGTTCAACGATCGCGAAACCGCTCTTATTCCAGTTGGCGGCTGCGAGAGCGTCAAGCGATGCACAGCCGCCTTTCAAACAAAGTCAGTGGTTAGTGGGTTCTCAGCGAGCGGCATTATTGATCGCGATCATTGGCCAGATGATCTTCTGTCCGGCTTGGCAAACGTCCATGCCTTACCCGTACATGAAGTAGAGAGCCTCTATGTTCTTAAGTCCGTCTACACAGCCATTGCATTGCATACAGGGCACAAGGCTGACGCGGTGGATGGGTTGTACGCGGGTGCGTTCGCGGGCTTTAAGCGCCAGATGTCTGGAACCCTCGCGAATAAACTGATCTGCGAGCGCTTCAAAGCCCGTTCTTTGATGCTCGTTGAACGGGCGTTTGAGTCGACTGTTAATTTCGAGGACCGTGCAGGCCTGCGTGCCACCCTCATTGCTGAGATCCCTCGTACACAGCCTGCAGCGGCACCAGAGAAGATCTGGGACGAAGAGGAGCAGGTTGTCAACAACGCGCTTGCATCAGATGATCCAAACGTGTTTCTAAAGGTGCTGCCAGGAAAGCCGCTGGTAGGGCCTGCGGCCGCTACATTGGGACTTTCTAAAGAACGCTACTGCGATCTAGTAAAGAGTGGACTGGGAGCATCGTCCGATCCCATGCTCCAAGCCCTCCACGGCGCGTTGGAAGCGGCGCTGGTGCCGTACTTGCCTCCTCGAAGGGCTCAATCCCAATGAGTTGACAGCGCCTCGGGTGGGGATTCGGATTTCTGCAGTTGACCGCTCCGATCAATGTCGCCTCCTGGCCGCGAGTGTGAGCCATGCAGGGCCCCGAGCGCCGACCTATGCGGACTGCAACGGGGAGTTGCGCGGCGTCATCCCCCGCCGCTCAAGCCTTCACTTCGACCACCTGTTCGAAGCCGCCAAAGATCATGCGCTTGCCGTCAAAGGGCATGGGCGGGTTGCCGGGTGTGGACGGGTCCATGCGCGGGTCTTCCGTCATCTTCTTCATGGCGGCATCGCGCGTAGCCTTGTCCGGCCATTCGACCCATGCAAAAGCCACCGTCTCCTCGGCCGTGGCCTGGACTGCGCGGCGGAAGTCGGTGACTTTGCCGTCGGGGACGTCGTCGCCCCAAGCTTCGATGACGCGGATCGCGCCAAGCTCGATGAATAGCGGGTCGAAATGACGCGCGTGCTCGATGAACTGCTGCTTGTTGGCGGTGGGGACCGCGATCACGAAACCATCGATGTATGACATGTCTTCACTCCTGTTGAGTTGACGGGTCGGCGCGGCAGCAACGCCGCTGCAGAATGCCCCCGCCGGGTCAGCCGCCGCAGCGCTCCCAGCGTAGACGCCTTGGCCTCGCAAGTCACGCCCGCGGGCGCCAGGCTTCGCGCTCGATCGGGGAGCCGGCGGGCCGCGGTCGACTGAGCGGTGTATCGTCCGCCCCATCGCCAACCAAGACCGGATGAGCACGTTGTGAGCACCTCGCCATCGACCCCGCCAAGCACGCCGCCATACCCGATCGGCACCCCCGGCACGCCCTGGGGCGCGGCCGAAAAGGCCGCCTGGCTGGCGCGCCAGAAACCGCAGCGCAGCTATGCCGAGGAGGTGCTTGCGCCGCTCATGGCCAAGCTGCCCGCGCAGGCCGAGCTGTTCCAGTACGGCAGGCTCGACTATGGGCGCCTGGGCCTGGGCAGCTACCCGCTCTATGCGGTGCGCAGCCGCGCGTGGAAGGCGGATCGCCCGGTGGTGCTGGTGACCGGCGGCGTGCATGGCTACGAGACCAGCGGCGTGCATGGCGCGCTGCAATGGTTGACGCATGAGTTCGATCGCCACACCGAGGCCGCTTTCAACCTGCTGCTGCTGCCCTGCATCAGCCCCTGGGGTTACGAGACCGTCAACCGCTGGAACCCCGATGCGCTGGACCCGAATCGGCAGTTCAAGCAGGACAGCCCGGCCGCCGAGTCGGCGCTGGCGATGGCCTGCGTGGCGGCGCAGGGCGGCGGCCGCGTCGATCTGCATGTCGACCTGCACGAGACCACCGATACCGACAACAGCGAATTCGGCCCCGCCAAGGCGGCACGCGACGGCGTCGCGTTCGACTGGCACGCCATCCCCGATGGCTTCTACCTGGTGGCCGACACCGAGCGGCCGGTGCCCGAGTTCCAGCGCGCGCTGATAGCCGCGGTGCGCCGCGTGACCCATATCGCCGCGCCCGATGCGCAGGGCCGCATCATCGGCGAGCCGCTGCAGCAGGCCGGCGTGATCAATTACGCCAAGCGCGCGCTGGGCCTGTGCGGCGGCATGACCGACGCACGCTTCGTGACCACCACCGAGGTCTACCCGGACAGCCCGACGGCGAGCCCCGCCGAGTGCAATCAGGCCCAAATGGCGACCATCACGGCGGCGCTCGACTATCTGAGGCGGGCGTGATGAGCATGCACGCGCGGGCAGCGGCCTGCCTGCTGGCCGGCGCTGCGCTCGGCGCGCAGGCCAGCGAGCCCTGCGGCACGCTCCACAGCCTCGCCACCCACGCCGGCACCAGCACCCGCTATGCCCTGGCCATGCCGGCCGGAGGCAGGCCGCCGCTCACCACCCTGGTGCTGCTCGCCGGCGGCAGCGGCCATGTGGACCTGGACGAGCGCAGCGCCTGCGCGCGGGCGCTGAAGGGCAATGCGCTGGTGCGCAGCCAGCCCCTTTTCGTGGCCGCCGGCTTTGCCACCGTGGTGCTGGACGCGCCCTCGGACCAGCATGGCGAGGACGGCCTGGCCGGCTTTCGCAGCGCGCCCGCGCATGCGCAAGACCTGGCCCTCTTGATCGCCGCGCTGCGCCAGCGCATGGGCGGCGGGCCGGTCTGGCTGGTGGGCACCAGCCGCGGCACGATCTCGGCCGCGAATGCGGCGGCGCGGCTGAGCCCCGAGGCGGGCCCCGACGGGCTGGTGCTGAGCTCGGCGCTGATGGCCGGCCAGCCCGGCGCGCGCAAGCCCTGGGTGGCGCAGTCGGTGTTCGATCTGCCGCTGCAGGCGATCCGCCAGCCGCTGCTGCTGATCGCCCATGAGGGCGATAGCTGCCCGCGCTCGCCGCCGGCGCTGATGCCGCGCCTGGCCGAGCAGGCCGTGGCGGCGGCGCGCGTGCAGCAGGTGCTGCTGCGCGGCGGGCCGGGCGCGGCGGCGGGCGCGGATGCCTGCGAGGGGCGCGCGCCGCATGGCTTCGTGGGCCAGGAGGCCGAGCTGGTGCAGGCCGTGCGGCAATTCATCGTTGACGCCGGCGGCCAGCGCGCTGCGCCCTGACACGCGATGCCCTGAGGCGGCCGGGCGCTTGCCGATCCGCGCTCAGGCTTGCGGCCGCTCCGCCGCGACGATCAGGTACTCGGCCGGCACGCGGTAGCCCTGGCCATCGCGCCATGGCGCAAGCGCCGCGAGGTATTGCGCCTGCACGCGCGCGCGCACCGCCGCGTCGAAGCGAGACCAGGCCAGCGCCACGGGCCCGCCCGCAAAGGCCGCGGCGCAGGCCGCATCGGCATCGGCATAGTGCAGCGCGTCGCTGCGCCGCCGCTGTGCGCTGACCCGCAGGCCCGCCGCGGCGCAGCAGCGCGCCAGCGCCTCGCCCTGGCCCAGGCCGAAGAACAGCGGGCAGACCTCGCTGCGCACCTCGGCGTCGACGATGCCGAACAGCGGCGCCCAGCCGCAGCGCGCGCGTTCGCCCCACACCGCCAGCAGGGCCCGGCCGCCGGGGCGCAGCACGCGCCGCAGTTCGCGCAGCGCGGCCGCCGGGTCCGGAACATACATCAGGCCCAGCACGCACAGCACGAGGTCGAAGCCGGCGTCGTCGGGCAGGGCCAGTTGCTCGGCGTCCATGCGCATGAAGCTCGCCTGGGCGAGACCGAACCGCTGCGCCTGCTGCCGCGCCGCCTGCACCATCGCCTCGGCGAGGTCGACGCCCAGCACGCGCCCGCCCGGGCCGACGGCCCGCGCCGCGGCAGCCGCGACGACACCGGCGCCGCAGGCCACGTCGAGCACCGCCTCGCCGGGGGCCGGGGCGGCCAGCGCCAGCAGCTCGGCCTGCAGCCCGGCCAGCGGCCCATGCCAGTGGCGCGCGTAGGCATCGGCGGCGCGCTCCCAGCCGTAACGCTGGATGCGGCGCTGCAGGCGGGCGTCCATGTGCGGGCTCAGGCGCGCGTGACGACGATCTCGAGGTATTCGCTCGGCACCACCAGGGCGCCGGGGCCGGCGCGGTTCAGGTCGTCGAGCAGGCCGCTCAACTCGGCGGCCAGCGTCTCGGCGCGCTCGGGCGTCTGCGCGGCAAAGGCCTTGTTCACCGGGCCGTACCAGAGGCGGAAGGTCTCGACGAAATGCGCCGCCGAACGGTAGCGGAAGGTGAACTGGCGCGGCGTGGCCTGCAGCGCCGCGGCGCTGGCGCCGAACAGCGTGCGCAGATGCGCCTCGGTGCCCCACAGCGAGGGCGGCTGCACGCCCGCCGGCGGCGGCACATAGCGGCCCAGCACCTTGAACATGCGGCCGATCAGGCTGTCGGGCGTCCAGTTGGCCAGTCCGATGCGCCCGCCGGGGCGCACCACGCGCGCCAGTTCGGCGGCCGCCCTGGCATGGTCGGGCGCGAACATCACGCCGAAGGTCGAGAGGGCGGCGTCGAAGCTGGCATCGGCGAAGGGCAGCGCCTCGGCATCGGCGGTCTGGAATGCAACCTCGAGGCGTTCGGCGCGCGCCCGCTCGGCGCCGCGCTCCAGCATGCTGCCGACATAGTCGGTCGAGGTGACCCGGCAGCCGCGGCGCGCCGCCGCCAGCGTGGCGTTGCCGTTGCCGGCGGCCACGTCGAGCACGCGCTCGTCGGTCCTGAGGTCGCAGGCCTCGGCCAGGTTCTCGCCAACGATCTGCAGCGTGGTGCCGATCACGGCGTAGTCGCCCGTGCCCCAGGCGGCTTGCTGGCGGGTCTTGAGGGCGGCGAAATCGACAGGTGCGTTCATGGTGCGTATCTCCGGTGATGGGTGGCCGGCCATGCGGCAGGGAACCCCAATGTCGGCGCGGCGGCGCGGGGCGTCCTGACCGAGCGTCCGCAGCTCTCGTCCAAGCGTCCGCCATTGGCCCGCGGCGAGGTCTGCCCGCTGGTGCTCAAGCCGCCGCGCCCTCAGAATCGGCGCAGCGCATCAAGCGCAAGGAGCCAGGCCATGGGCACGGAACAGATTGCTACGTCAATGGAGCGGGTCGCCTCGGTGCTGCGCCGCAAGCCGCAGGCGGGGCTGAGCGACGATTCGGCGGCCAGCGCGCGCTGGGAGGGCGGCTTGCGCGCCAGCGTGCACAACGACGCCGGCCATGCGGTGCAGACCGATATGCCGGTCGAGATCGGCGGCGAGGCCGGCGCGGTGACGCCGGGCTGGCTGCTGCGCGCCGGCCTGGCCTCCTGCGCGGTGACCCGCATCGCCATGGCCGCCGCCGCCGCGGGCATCACGCTGCAGACGCTGGAGGCGCGCGCGAGCAGCCAGTCCGACGCGCGCGGCCTGCTGGGCATCGCCGAACCCGATGGCAGCACGGTGCCGGCCGGGCCGCTGACGATGGCGCTGCATGTGCGCATCGCCGCCAGCGGGGTGGCGGCCGAGCGCCTGCGCGCCCTGGTCGCCTCGACCACCGGCTGCTCGCCGGTGACCTGCGCGGTCGAGCAGCCGCTGCCGGTGGCGCTGCACATCGATGTGCTGAGCTGATGGACGCGCTCTCGCAGACGCTGCGCGTGGTGCGCCTGGTGGGCGCGATCTTTCTGCACGGCCGCTTCACGGCGCCCTGGTGCTACCAGTCGCCGCAGGCCGATGCCGCGGCGCCCTTTCTGGAGCCCAGCGCCGAGCGGGTGGTGATCTTCCACCTGATCACCGAAGGCGAATGCTGGGTCGAGCTCGGCGAGCAGCCGCCGCTGCGCCTGGCGGCCGGCGATGCGGTGCTGTTCACGCAGGGCGATGCGCACCGCATGGGCTCGCAACCGGGCCTGCCGCCGGCCTCGGGCGCACGCCTGCACGAGGTGCTGGCGCGCCGGCCGCGGCTGCTGGCCTATGGCGGCGGCGGTGCCACCACCAAGCTGGTCTGCGGCTATCTGGCCTGCGACGCGCGCCTGGCCCGCATGCTGCTGGCGGGGCTGCCGCCCATCGTCAAGGTTAGCGTGCGCGGCTCCAATGCCGGTGTCTGGCTCGAAGCCTCGCTGCGCTACGCGCTCGCCGAGGCGCGCTCGCCGCGGCCCGGCGGCCAGGGCGTGCTGGCCAAGCTGGCCGAGGTGCTGTTCATCGAGGTGCTGCGCATCCACATGAACGAGCAGGCCGAGGGCCGCACCGGCTGGCTGGCGGGCGTGAACGACCGTATCGTCGGCGCCGCGCTGCGCGCGCTGCACGCCGAGCCCGCGCGGCCCTGGACGCTGGAGGAGCTCGCGCGCGTGGCCGGCACCTCGCGCTCGGTGCTGGCCGAGCGCTTCCAGCAGCTCGTCGGCCAGGCGCCGATGCAATACCTGGCGCAGTGGCGCATGCTGCTGGCCTCGAACCTGCTGGCGCGCAGCAATGCCCCGCTGGCCCGCATTGCCGAGGAGGTCGGCTACCAGACCGACACCGCCTTCAGCCGCGCGTTCCGGCGCGAATACGGCATGCCGCCGGCGGCCTGGCGGCGCCGCCAGGCACCCCAAAGCCCTAGTGCATGAACTGCCGGATCGAGCCGCACACGGACAGTAACTGCGGGCCGTCCATGCGCCCGATGATCTGGTGGATCACCGAGGCCATCAGCTGCTGGGCGCCGAGCATGCCGAGGTTCGCCGACTGCTCAATCATGAAGCCGGGCTTGGCGAGCTTGAGCGGCTCCATGAAGTACTGATCCAGACCGCAGTTGGTGAGTTCCACGACGAGATTGCCAAGCGCGTCGCGATGCTTGGTGACATCCGGTGCCTGCTCGATCGTGCCGAGCAGCGCCAGCGTCTTCTTGCGCAGCGCCTCGGAGTGATAGAAGCGAAGGAAGGGTTTGGATGCCGGCGCTGGCGCGCTCTTTGCCGAGGGAGAAGACGGGCGCTTCGCGGGGGTGGCCATGCGCCGCATGATACGGGCTGCTAGAGCGCCTTCTCGTAGATGGCCAAGGCCTTGCCTTCATGCGTGATGCGTTCCAGGACTCGCCAGCCGGCGCGTTCCAGCAAGGTGGCCGCCGTGCTGGTGCCGCAGTAGATGCGCGCAAAGCCCAGCTGCCTGGCCTGCTGCTCCAGCGCAAGCAGCAGCTGCAGGCCGATGCCTTGCCCGCGCAGCGCGGCCGGCACGAGCCCGGCCGCGGCCCAGGGCGACAGATGCCGGTGGCTGGGGATGGACTCGGCCTTGAGCGCCGCGACGCCGCACACCGCCCCCGCGCGCAGCGCAAGCACGCCGACCGGGAGCGCGCCCTTGTGGGCATAGGCCTGCAGGTCCTGCCGGGCGTTGCCACGGCCGCCGCGATACCAGGCCGGCCACTCGGCCTCAAACAGCTCGGCCAGCTCGGCCAGGGCCTCGGGATGATGGGCCAGCAGATCGAGCACCAGGCCGTCAGGCATGGGCGAGCTCCGGCGCACGTTCGAAGCGGTCCAGCTCCATGACCTTGTGCCAGGCCGCCACGAAGTCGCGCACAAAGGCCGGCTGGGCGTCGCTGCTGGCATAGACCTCGGCCAGCGCGCGCAGCTGCGAGTTCGAGCCGAACACCAGGTCCACCACCGTGCCGGTCCATTTCGGCGCGCCGCTGGCCCGCTCGCGCCCCTCCAGCAGACCGTCGCTGCCGGCCAGCTTCTGCCAGCTGGTGCCCATGTCGAGCAGATTCACGAAGAAGTCGTTGCTCAAGGCGCCGGGGCGCTGCGTGAACTGGCCATGCGGGCTGCCGCCGACGTTGGCGCCGAGCACGCGCAGGCCGCCGATCAGCACCGTCATCTCGGGCGCACTGAGGCTCAGCTGCTGGGCCTTGTCCAGCAGCAGCTCGGCCGCCACGCCCTCCAGCCCCGGCTGCACATAGTTGCGGAAGCCGTCGGCGCGCGGCTCCAGCACGGCGAAGGAGGCCACGTCAGTCTGCGCCTGCGTGGCATCCATGCGGCCGGGGGTGAAGGGCACCGCCACCACCTGCCCGGCCTGCAGCGCCGCGGCCTCCACGGCCGCGCAGCCGCCCAGCACGATCAGGTCGGCCAGCGAGACCTTCTTACCGCCCTCGGCCTTGGCGTTGAAGTCCTGCTGAATCGCTTCCAGCACCGGCAGCACCTTGGCCAGCTCGGCCGGCTGGTTGGCGGCCCAGTCCTTTTGCGGCGCGAGGCGGATGCGCGCGCCATTGGCGCCGCCGCGCTTGTCGGAGCCGCGGAAGGTCGAGGCCGAGGCCCAGGCGGTGCCGACCAGCTGCGCGATGCTCAGGCCCGCGCTCAGCAGGCGGGTCTTCAGCGCGGCGATGTCCTGCGCATCGATCAGCGCATGATCCAGCGCCGGGATCGGGTCCTGCCAGATCAGTTCCTCGCGCGGCACCAGGGGGCCGAGGTAGCGTGCGCGCGGGCCCATATCGCGGTGCGTCAGCTTGAACCAGGCGCGCGCAAAGGCGTCGGCAAAGGCCTGCGGGTCGGCATGGTAGCGGCGCGAGATCTTCTCGTAGGCGGGGTCGAAGCGCAGCGAGAGATCGGCCGTGGTCATCATCGGCGGGTGCTGCTTGCTCGGGTCATGCGCGTCCGGAATCAGGTGCTCGGGCCGGACGTTCTGCGCCACCCATTGATGCGCACCGGCCGGGCTCTTGGTGAGCGCCCATTCGTAGCCGAACAGCATGTCGAAATAGCCCATGTCCCAGCGCGTCGGGTTGGGCTTCCAGGCGCCCTCGATGCCGCTGGTGGTGGTGTGCACCCCCTTGCCGGAGCCGAAGCCGTTCTTCCAGCCCAGGCCCTGTTGCTCGATCGGTGCGCCCTCGGGTTCGGGGCCCACCAGCTTGGGATCGCCCGCGCCATGGGCCTTGCCGAAGGTATGGCCGCCGGCCACCAGGGCCACGGTCTCCTCATCGTCCATGGCCATGCGGGCAAAGGTCTCGCGCACATCGCGGCCCGAGGCCACCGGGTCGGGGTTGCCGTTGGGGCCCTCCGGGTTCACATAGATCAGGCCCATCTGCACGGCGGCCAGCGGGTTCTCGAGCTGGCGCTCGCCGCTGTAGCGCTGCTCGCCCAGCCAGCTGTTCTCGGAGCCCCAGTAGATGTCTTCCTCGGGCGCCCAGATGTCGGCGCGGCCGCCGCCGAAGCCGAAGGTCTTGAAGCCCATCGATTCCAGCGCGACATTGCCGGCCAGGATCATCAGGTCGGCCCAGGAGAGCTTGCGGCCGTACTTCTGCTTGATCGGCCAGAGCAGGCGCCGCGCCTTGTCGAGATTGCCGTTGTCGGGCCAGCTGTTGAGCGGCGCGAAGCGCTGGTTGCCGGTGCCGGCGCCGCCGCGCCCGTCACTGACGCGGTAGGTGCCCGCCGCATGCCAGGCCATGCGTATCATCAGGCCGCCGTAATGGCCCCAGTCGGCCGGCCACCAGTCCTGCGAAGCCGTCATCAGGGCATGCAGGTCCTTGACCACGGCGTCGAGGTCCAGGCTCTGGAATTCCTTGGCGTAGTCGAAGTCCTCGCCCATCGGGTTGGAGCGCGGCGAGTGCTGGTGCAGGATGCTCAGCTTGAGCTGCTGCGGCCACCAGTCGGCGTTGGACGGGGCGCCGGCGACGCTGTTGTGGCGGCGGGCTTCACCCGCGAACGGGCACTTCGATTCTGCTGATGACATGGCTGACTCCTGCTTGCGATTGGCGGTGGAGGCCAGTCTAGGAGTGCGTTAGCGCAGCGGCAACGCAATTGCGCCTATGGCGGCCATAGCCGGGCCCGGCCTGCGCACCATGACGAGTCGCCTTGCCCGCGGGCTTGCGGCAAGATGGCCGCATGAACATCGTCATCGCCACCCGGATCGCACCGCTCTGCCTCGCCCTGGCGCTGGCAGTTCCCAGCCTGCCGGCCCGGGCCCAGCTGCCCGTGCAGGCCAACCCCGATCACGCCGCCCTGCTGGCCAGCGCCGATGCCCGGCTCGCCGCCAACAAGCAGCTGGTCTACGACTTCTGGCGCGAGGTGCTGGAGGCCGGCCATCTGGAGCTGGCCGCCAACTACCTGGCCGAGGGCTATGCGCAGCACAACCCCAATGTGCCGACGGGGCGCGAGGGCTTCGTCAGGTTCTTCGGCCAGTTTGCCAAGCCGACGGAGATCCGGCCGCGCGTGGCCGCGCCCCTGGTGGCCATGGTGGCCGAGGGCGAGCTGGTGATGCTGAGCTTTGTGAGCGAGCGCCCCGACCCCAAGGACAAGACGCTCAAATACACCACCACCTGGTTCGACCTGTTCCGTGTGCGGGACGGGCGCATCACCGAGCATTGGGACTCCGCGCCCAAGCAATAGCAGGGAGCAAGCGGCCATGAGCGAGATCTACACCTTGTTCGGTACCCAGGGCTCGGGTTCGGCGGCGGTGGAGGCGGCGCTGCTGCTGGCGGGTTGCGAGCACCGCCTGGTGCAGGCCAGCAGCTGGGGCGAGGCCGATGCGGCCCAGGACGAGCTGCGCCGCCACAACCCGCTGCTGCAGATCCCCACGCTGCTGCTGCCCGATGGCAGCGTGCTGACCGAGAGCGCGGCGATCCTGATGCATCTGGGCTTGCTGCATCCGGGCTCCGGCCTGCTGCCGGCCGAGACCATGGCGCGCGCCCAGGTGCTGCGCGGCCTGGTCTTCATCGCGGCCAACTGCTACAGCGCCATCAGCATCAGCGACTATCCCGAGCGCTGGACGCGCAGCCGCGATGCGGCGGCGATCGAGGCGCTGCGCCAGGGCACGCGCGATCAGCTGCACCGGCATTGGGAGATCTTTGCCGACCAGTTTCCACCCCGGCCCATGTTCCTGAGCGGGGCGGCGCCCGGCGCGCTGGACCTGCTGGCCGCGGTGGTGTCGAAATGGTCGGGCACACGCCCGCATCTGCAGGCGCAGCGGCCGGCCTTCTACGCCACCCTGCTGGCGATCGAGCAGCACCCCAGCGTGGCCGCGGTGTTCAAGCGTCACTGGCCCTGAGCACGCGCGCCAGCGCCTGGGTGCGCGCCAGCCAGGGCGCCAGCAGGGGCGGCACGGCGGGCGCGCCGCTCTCGCCAAGGTCCGGGCCCACGCCCCAGGCCTGCAGCGCCGCCTGCACCAGGGCCAGGGCCTGGGCGCGCTGCGATGCGCTGGCCTGGGCCTGCTCGGTCAGCGCCATGGCCTGCAGCCAGCGGCGCGAGGCGTTGTCGTCGCCGGCGGCGGGGGCCTGCATCAGCGCGGCGGCCTCCTGTGCCAGGCCGGCGGCGCGCGCCGCATCGGCCGGCAACCAGGCGCGCGCGGCCCACAGCAGGGCCTCGGCGCGCGGCCGGCGCCGCGCAAAGTCGGCGCTGGCGGCCTCGGCGGCCGGGCCCGCGGGCGGCGGCAGGCGCGGCAGCAGCGCCGCCGCGGTGGCGCGCGCCTGCGCCACATCGCCCGCCATCACCTGCAGGGCCAGCGCGCCGGTGTCCAGCGCATCGAGGCGGCGTTGCCCGCCCTCGTTGCCATGGTCCATCGCCACGGCCGCGCGCATCTGCTGCTGCGCCGCGGCCAGCAGGGTCGCGGCCTCGGCATGCCGGCCCTGCAGGGCCAGTGTGCGCGCCAGCTGGCCGCGCGCCACCGCGCGCTGGTAGCGGAAGTCCATGTCGTCGGGCATCTTGGCGGCCATCTGGTCGCGCAGCTCGATCTGGCGCTTGAACAGCGCCTCGGCCGCGGCCCAGTCGGCCTGCATCAGCTTGCACTGCGCCAGCTCGCCGAGGGTGAAGGCGATGGTGTCGGGCAGGTAGACGTTGGCGGGGTCGGCCGCCAGCGTGGCGTCGGCGGCGCTGCGCGCGCGCTCGGCGCTGCTGCAGGCCTCGCGCCAGCGGCCCAGGCTGGCGTGGCCCAGCTGGTTGCCGAGGATGCGCGCATGGATGCCGTGCAGGCTGATCGCGCTGGCCAGCGCCCAGGTGTCCTTGGCGTCGCGCTGCAGGGCGCGCTCCAGCAGCGGCAGGCCCTCGCGCAGGGCCGCGTCGGCCTGCCCCATGCGGCCGCGATGCTGCCAGACCTCGCCCTTGCTGGCATGCATGCTGATGACGCTGCTGAGCTCGGTGATGCTGGTGTCGGGCCGCGCCGCATAGCGCCGCGACAGCGCGATGGCCTTGTCGAGATTGGCCTCGGCGAGCGCATGCTGGCCGGTGTTGATGGACTGGTCGACCCCCTGCAGGCGGCTGATGCGGTAATAGGTGTCGGCGAGCTCGCGCGTCAGCGCCAGGTCGTCCTGCGCGGACCGGCTCAGCTGGTCCAGAAAGGCGGCGGCATCGGTGAGCAGGGCCTCGCGCACCTTGGTGGCGCCGGGCAGGGCCTCGATCTGGTCGTGGTACTTGAACACCAGCTGGTTGGCGAGCTGGCGCACCTGTGTGAAGCGCTCCTGCGCCGCGCGCGCCTGCTGCCAGGCCAGGCCGGCAAAGCCCAGCACCGCCGCCAGCGCCGCACCGCCCAGCGCCGTGCCGATGCGATGGCGCTGCACGAACTTCAGCGCCAGGTAGGCGGGCGAGGGCGGGTGGGCGCTGACCGGGCGCCCGGCCAGAAAGCCGCGCACATCCTCGGCCAGGGCCTCGACGCTGGAGTAGCGCTGCGCGGCGTCCTTCTGCAGGGTCTTGAGCAGGATGTTGTCGAGGTCGCCGCGCAGGCGCCGGCGGCGCGCCAGCCAGTCGGGGTCGGGCACCAGGGCCGGCGAGAGCGCGCTGGGCCGGGTGGGCGCTTCCTGCAGCACGCTGTGGGCGGCCTCGCGCGGTGTGCTGGCCTCGCGGCCATAGGGGCGCACGCCGGTCAGCATCACATAGAGCAGCACGCCCAGCGAGTAGAGGTCGGTGGCGGTGCTGACGGGCTCGCCGCGCACCTGCTCGGGGCTGGCGTAATGCGGGGTGTAGGGGCGCTCACCGGCGAGCGTCTGGCCATCGCCATCGCCTTCCAGCGGGTCGAGCGCCTTGGCGATGCCGAAGTCCAGCAGCTTCACCTGGCCCTCGGCATTCACCAGCACATTGCCGGGCTTGAGGTCGCGGTGCACCAGCAGATGGCGGTGCGCATAGGCCACCGCATCGGCCAGCTGCAGGAACAGCGCCAGCCGCGCCTCCAGCGCCAGGCCGGCGCAGGCGCGGTCGATGGGCTGGCCATGCACCAGCTCCATCACGAAATAGGGCAGGCCCTCGGGGCTGAGGCCGGCGTCCAGCAGGCGCGCGATATGCGGATGGTCGAGCCGCGCCAGCGCCTGCTGCTCCTGCGCAAAGCGGCGCAGCACGGCGGCCGAGTCCATGCCGCGCTTGAGCAGCTTGACGGCCGCCTCGCCCTGGTAGGCGCCATCGGCCCGGCCGGCCCGCCAGACCTCGCCCATGCCGCCGCTGCCGAGCTGCTCGCGCAGCGCCCAGGCGCCCAGGCGCAGGCCGGGCTGGGCCGCGGAGGCGAAGGAAGATGCGGGCTGCGGGACGGGCGTGGCCAGGAAGCCGGTGTCGGGCGCCATCGCGGTGCTGTGGGCCAGCAGCGAGAGCACCTCGGCCAGCACCTCGGGCTCGGCCTGCTGGGCGTGCAGCCAGGCTTCGCGCTGCGCGCCGGGTTGGGCCATGGCGGCCTCGAACAGGGCCTTGATGCGGGGCCAGAGTTGGGCATTCATGGGCGCTATCTTGTGCAGCGTGGCGGGGCCTGGCTATGCGCATTTGCCCCCGCGCCGGCCGGCACGGGGGCATGACCTGACCCCTGTTTCTGGCTCAACGCGGCGCCTTCGTGACCGCGATCAATTCCTGCGTGCTGATGACCGTGCCGACCGGCGCCGCCAGCGTCATCGTGGTCACGCTCTTGGGCAGCATGAAGGGCACGGCATTGCTGGTCCACAGCGTGGTGTTGGTGGGCACTGCGAAGCTGGATTGCAGGATGGGCAGCATGGTGGCCAGCAGCGGGCTGCTGGCGGCCGGGCCCTGCACCTGGAAGTCCTTGAGCGCGAACTCGACGCGGAACTTGCAGGCGTTGGCAAAGCTGCCGGCCGCGGTGCTGACGCTCTCATTGGCGTCGCGGTTCACCACGAACTCGTACTTCATCACGATGGCGCTGGCGCCGCCCAGCGGTGCGAAGGCATCGGTGACGCTCTTGCCGGTGATGGTGGCGGTGACATTGATCTTGCCGCTGCTGCCGCCCGGGATGCCCGCATTGGTGAGGCGCTGCTGCCAGTCCGGCGGATCGTAGCTGGTGACGGTGTCGTTGGCGCCCGCCGCGGCGGCGTCCTGGCCCAGCGCCACGCCGGTGACGGGGTCCAGATAGAAGTTGCCGACGCCCGCCTGCGCGGCCGTCACACCCACCACGCTGACCGTGCCGACGGTGGCCGCCTGGCCCTTGTAGCTGCCGGCGCTGAAGTCGTACTTGACCGTGTATGGCGTGGAGCCGGCCTGGTTGGCGCTCTGGCGGTAGGTCACCGAATCGCCGGCCTTGGCCACCAGCGGGGCGCATTCATTGCTGCCGGCGCCCGGGCTTGCGGCGCCGCCGGCCTTGGCCGTGCTGCCTTGCATATAGCGATTGCCGCTGCTGCCCAGATCGCTGCCCGAGGTGTAGAGCCCGCTGAAGGCGGGCGAGAAGAAGTCGATGTGGCGGTTGGCGTCGATCACCGCCACCACGCCGATGGCCTTGCCGCTGGCATCGGTGTTCTCGCACACCGCGCTGACGGTCGCGGATGCCGCCGTCGAGCCGCTGAGGCCGGCGGCGGGGGTGAACTGCAAGGCGCTGCCGCTCAGCACCAGCGTGCCGCCGCCCAGTTCGCTGAAGCTATTGCCGTCGTACACCTTCACCGCGTAGCTGCCGTCAAAGGCGGCCAGGGCGCTGGCGCTGAGGGTCTTCATGG
This sequence comes from Roseateles sp. FW301-B2, assembly GCF_058788955.1. NCBI lineage: Bacteria > Pseudomonadati > Pseudomonadota > Betaproteobacteria > Burkholderiales > Sphaerotilaceae > Roseateles > Roseateles sp. FW301-B2. The sequence continues at coordinate 7,201 of NZ_JBYTBE010000050.1, read as the reverse complement.
TGCCGCAGCTGGCCGGGGCGGGCGCGGGCGCAGGCGCCGGGGCAGGCGCAGGCGTGGGAGCGGGTGCGGGTGCAGGTGCAGGTGCGGGTGCGGGTGCAGGTGCAGGTGCGGGCGCGGGTGCGGGTGCGGGTGCGGGAGCCGGAGCCGGAGCCGGAGCCGGAGCCGGAGCCGGAGCCGGAGCCGGAGCCGGCGTGGCGGGCGCTTCGGGGTCGCCGCCGCCGCAGGCGCTCAGGGCCGCGGCCCCGAGTAGCATGGCGATGCGTGCGGCGAGTTGACGATGATGATGATGTTGCTTTGCGTAAGGGCGTTGCGTCTTGGACATGGCGGGCTCCTGAAGCGAGGGAACAAAAAAGAAAATCGGACCTGTACGCTTACGCCGCGCCGCACACGCAAAAAGCTCATCACCCCCGAAAAAAATCTGAGCAAGCCAAAAGTGAACCAGGGCAGCCCCACACCGGACCTGAACGAGTTGACGCTCTGGCTCAGCCAGCAGCAGGCGCTGACGCCGGAGCCGCGCCCCGAGCTGGGCAACCAGCTGTTCGCGGCCCTTTACGGCGAGCTGCGCCGCCTGGCGCGCGGCCATCTGCGGCGCGAGGACGCCGGCCATACGCTCTCGGCCACCGCGCTCTCGCACGAGGCCTGGTTCCGCATGGCCGAGCAGGTGCGCACCCAGTGGCGCAACCGCAGCCATTTCCTGGCCGTGGCCTCGATGATGATGCGGCGCATCCTCGTCAACCACGAGCTGGCGCGGCGCGCCGAGAAGCGCGATGCCGAGCTGGTGGCGCTCACGCTCTCCGGCATGGAGCAGCTGGCGCTGCCGGCCGACCGCGACGTGGTGGCGGTGCACGAGGCCCTGCTGGCGCTGGAGGCCTTCGACCCGCGCGCCGCCAAGGTGGTGGAGTTGCGCTTCTTCGGCGGGCTGGAGAACGAGGAGATCGCCGAGGTGCTGGCGCTCTCGCTGGCCACCGTCAAGCGCGACTGGTCACTGGCGCGCGCCTGGCTGCATCGCGAGCTCAGCGCAACGCCAGGTCCGCCACCGTGCCCGCAAACACCGCCAGCCCCAGCCAGTGGTTCTCGCGGAAGGCCTTGAAGCAGCCCTCGCGGCTGCGGCCCTTGATGAGCTGGTAATGCCACAGCACCTGGGCCGCCGCGATCGCGATGCCCAGCAGGAACACCCGGCCCAGGCCCAGGCGCAGGCCGAGGAAAGCCCAGCTCAGCAGGTAGATGGCGTAGAAGCCCATCACCGCGGCCACATCCCAGCGGCCCAGCGTCAGGGCCGAGGTCTTGATGCCGATCTTGATGTCGTCGTCGCGATCCACCATCGCGTACTCGGTGTCGTAGGCCAGCACCCAGAACAGATTGCCCAGCAGCAGGGCCCAGGCGCTCTTGGGCACGGCCGCGCCGATCGCCGCCAGGCTCCACTCGGTGCCGCCCAGCGAGGCGGCGAAGGCCATCGGGATGCCGAAGCTGAAGGCCACGCCCAGCACGGCCTGCGGCATGCTCAGCACGCGCTTGGCATAGGGGTAGAGGCAGGCCACCGCCAGCGCCGCGAAGGAGAGCAGGATGGTGGGCGCATTGGTCGTCAGCACCAGGCCGAAGGCCGCCAGCGCAAGACCTGCCCCCAGCAGCAGCGCCTCCTTCACCGACACCGCCCCGCTGGTGACGGGGCGCTGCGCGGTGCGCTTGACATGCTTGTCGAACTCGCGGTCGGCCACATCGTTGATGCAGCAGCCGGCCGAGCGCATCAGCAGGGTGCCCAGCGAGAACACCAGCAGCAGATGCCAGCCGGGCCAGCCGTCCGCGGCGATCCACAGCGCCGCCAGCGTGGGCCACAGCAGCAGCCAGGTGCCGGCCGGGCGATCCCAGCGGATCAGGTTGAGGTAGAGCTGTAGGCGAGTGGGTGCAACAGGCGCGGCGGAACTCATGCCGCCATTGTCACCGCGGCGCGGGGCAGGCCGGCTGTGTTGCCGGCGCCACCGTCACAGCACAGGGCGCTGTGCGTCCAACTGTATTGGTGCTGTACTGTTTGAGGCATCAGACTGTAGGCATTCCCGCCAGCCTGCTTTTTGTCACCATGATGGATCTGCCCACCCTGCTCGCCGTGGCCGCGTTTGCCACCGTCACCTCCATCACGCCCGGCCCCAACAACATGATGCTGCTGGCCTCCGGCGTGAACCATGGCTTCAAGGCCAGCACGCCGCATATGCTGGGCATCAGCATCGGCTTCATGGTGCTGCTGGCCGCCACCGGCCTGGGCCTGGGCGCGCTGCTGCTGCAATGGCCCCGGGTGGGCCTGGCGATGAAGGCCGTGGGCATCGCCTATCTGGTCTGGCTGGCCTGGCGCCTCTGGCGTGCCGAGGCGCCGCGTGCCGGCGTGGACGCTGAAGCATCGGCCGTGGCCGCCGGGCCGCGCATGGGCTTCTGGGCTGCGGCCGGCTTCCAGTGGGTCAACCCCAAGGCCTGGATGATGGCCATCGGGGCGGTGGCGGGTTTTCTGGCGCCCGGCGAGGGGGCGCTGGCGGCCTGCCTGCTGGCGCTGGTGTGCGCGCTGGTGAACTTCCCATGCATCGCGGTCTGGACCTATGCCGGCGCCCGGCTGAGCCGCCAACTGGCCGAGCCGGCCAAACGCCGCGCCTTCAACACCACCATGGCCGTGCTGCTGTTGGCGAGCATTTGGCCCATGCTCAAGGCTTGAGGCCGCCCCAGGGTGTATAACCCTGCGCCATCAAGAAACCGGAGTTGAGCAAAAACATGGGCGCACAGTGGAAGGCCAAACACAAGGACATCGCGGCCAATGCCAAGGGCCGCATGTTCACCAAGCTGTCCAAGGAAATCATGCTGGCGGCGCGCAATGGCGCCGACCCCGACATGAATGCGCGGCTGCGCATGGTGGTGGAACAGGCCAAGAAGGCCTCGATGCCGCGCGAGACGCTGGAGCGCGCCATCAAGAAGGGCGCCGGCCTGCTGGGCGACGCGGTGAACTTCGAGCGCGTCACCTACGAGGGCTTTGCGCCGCACCGCGTGGCGGTGATCGTCGAATGCCTGACCGACAACGTGAACCGCACCGCGCCCGAGATGCGCGTGCTGTTCCGCAAGGGCCAGCTGGGCGTGAGCGGCTCGGTGAGCTGGGATTTCGACCACGTGGGCATCATCGAGGCCAGCCCCACCCGGCCCGATGCCGACGCCGAGCTGGCCGCCATCGAGGCGGGCGCGCAGGACTTCGAGCTGCTGGAAGCGGATGAAGAAGAGAGCGGCGAGGGCGGTGGTGCGCAGTTCTATACCGATGCGGCCGACCTCGACCTGGTCTGCCGCGCGCTGCCGGCGCAGGGCTTCAACGTCAACTCGGCCAAGCTGGGCTACCGGCCCAAGAACCCGGTGACGCTGGGCGCGGCCGAGCTGGAAGAAGTGGAAGCCTTTCTCGCCGCCATCGACGCCAACGACGATGTGCAGGAGGTCTACGTGGCCCTGGCGGGCTGAGGCGCGGATTGCGCGAACCCAAACCACATCAAGGTCAGCGCCGCTCGGATCACCGATATTGCGAAATTGGCTTGCTTGCGATTTGCAAGGCCTGTTGCGCAAACACCGGGGAGATCCCATGCCCATTGCCCGCCGTTCCCTCCTAACTGTCGTCCTGCTGCCCGCGCTGGTGGGCACAAAGCCGGCCCTGGCCCAGGTCAAGGATCTGAACGACGCCATCAACAAGGCCGGCCGCCAGCGCATGCTGAGCCAGCGCTGTGCCAGCGCCTGGCTGGCCCTGGGCCAGGGGGTTCGGACCGAGCAGGCCGAAAAGGTGCTGGCCGAATCGATGGCGCAGTTCGACCGCGCGTTGGTCGAGCTGCGCGCCTTCGCCAGCGCCAGCGGCCCGCGCGCCGTCTATGCCGAGCTGGACGCGGGCTGGAGCGTCTACAAGCTCACCCTGGTCGGTCAGGCCCCCCGCAAGGCTGCCGCGGACGCGCTGCTGGCCGCCGGCGACAAGGTGCTGGCCCTGGCCCATCAGGGCACCGAACAGCTGGAGCAGCTCTCGGGCAAGCAGACGGTTGGCCGCCTGGTCAACCTGGCGGGGCGCCAGCGCATGCTCAGCCAGCGCATGGCGGCCAGCTATCTCGCCGCCAGCTGGGGCGTTGCCCATGCCGATGCGCAGGTCAGGGTGCTGGCCCAGGCCCAGCAGGAATTCCAGGCCGCGCATGCCCAGCTCAAGGCGGCCAGCGACAACAACGACGCCATCCGGCAGGGCCTGGAACTGGTGGAGCAGCAGTACGCCTTCTTCAGCGCCGCACTACGCGGCCTGCGCCCGGCCCAGGCCGACGCGCGCGCGCAGGGCGAGGTGTTCACGGCCAGCGAGCGCATCCTGCAGGTGATGGACGGCGTGACGGGGCAATACGCCCGGCTCTGAGCGGGCGCTGCCGGCGCTACCGGCGAAGGGCCGCCGTTTCAGTTACTCGAACACCGGCCGGAAGAAGCTGCGCTCGTAGCTGAGGAAGCAACGCGTTTGCTCCGCATATCTGAAGGCGGCCTGGCATTCGGGGTCGCCGAAGGACTTTTTGCGGTAGTCCTCGTAGGCGGCGAGCGAGGGGAACGAGAACGAGGCCAGCGCGATATTGCTGGCGCCCTCCGAGGGCAGCAGATAGCCGTGGTGGATGCCGCCAAACTTGCGCACGAGCGGAATCCAGAGCTTGCCGTAATGCTCGAACTCCTCGATCTTGCTCGGATCGAGGACATAGCGGAGATGGCAGGTGATCATGGGCGGAAGCCTTTCTTTCTGTCTTCTTTCGTTATGGCCTTGCACGCCAGACCGCGGCGCTCCACGTCGGCGCCGCCGCGTCGATGAGCTTGAGGATCTCGGGCGGCAGGTCGGCCGCGCCGGTGAGCTGGCGAACCTCCAGGATATCGTCCGAGCCGAAACCGGACGGCGCGCGCAGCGCCCATTGGATCGCCTCGTCCAGCGAGCCCACCTCGATGAGGTAGAAGCCGCCGACCAGTTCCTTCGACTCCGCGAAGGGCCCGTCCACCACATAGCGCCTGCCATCGGCTACCGCGACGCGGGCGCCCGGCGCCGCAGGGTTGAGGCCCTCGGAGGCGACCAGAACGCCGGCACGGTGCATCTCCTCGTTGAAGCGCATATAGGCCTTGAAGAGTTCCGCGTCGAAGCCCGCGGGCTGCTCGGCCGCCTTCGTGTCCGTACTTGCCTGTGCCGTGATGATGAATCGCATGGCCTTTTCTCCTGATGTGGGTGGATCCCGATAAGGCGACGACGAAGCAGTGCCAGACAAATCGACAGCTAGCGCAAACGGCTGAAGTAGTTGGTGCGCATGAAGGGGCGGCCGTCGTCGCCGAAGTTGGCCGCGGTCTCGATCATGGACTTTCGATCGGCGGCCACCGTGTAGACGCGCGTCGACCCCGGCACCCCGCTTCTGGCCAGCTGCATGATCAGCACGCCAGGCGCTGGCATCGCTGCGGCAGCCGTGTCGGCTTCGAGGTTGCCCTTGACGGCCACTGGGCTGCCATTGAGTTCGGCCACGCTCTCGCCGTAGCTGATGGCGCCGGCAGCATCCACCACCTCGACCCTGGTCGCCAGGCGGCCGCCTGCCGCTTCCGCAAATGTGAGCGTGACACTTCGCGGGCGCACTTCGGCGGGGATGGGCAGGCGCGAGACGTCGACCGCCCACTGGCCAGCCAGCGTCGCTATGGCCGATGGCTCGGCATGCACGGTATGTGCCTGGGCAAGCACGAGGGCGATCAAGATGGCGGGCAGTAGTTTCATGTGACGTTGACCGGCTGTGAGGAAGGGAGTACGAGCTTGGATGCGAGGCGGATCGAGCGGCGGTTCGGGCTCACGTTCGCCGCGGGTGGCGACGCATGCAAAAAGGCCGTTTCTAGAGTGGCAGTTTGTTCTCTGGTCAGTCCTTCAAACGTCGGCGTGTGCAACAGCGATCAACCAGGGTCAGGTCTTGATGAGAATAAATTCAATGCGACGGTCTTGACGCAGCGGGAAGTCCCTGTAATTGGTCGGGCCGCACTTTATGGGCCGCAAACTGATTGCTCACGTTCACTTCCGAATCGGTTTGACATCACCATGGATCCGGCCGGCCAATTGCGCGGACATGCCCATCATGAAGCTGAAGAATTCGTTCACTACGAAAGAGTCCGCGATGTCTATTGCGTCAGTATGTGAATCCCAGGACACACCTGCAAATGGGTGAAAGGCCTCAAATGCCTTTCGCCTCCTTCTGAATTCGGCGCGCTGGCCAAGTTTGGCGTGAGCGACCGAGTCTCGTATGTGCTCGTACGCCTCGAACTCTTGCAACTCAAGTTCAGTCATCCATTCTTTAAAGTCCGGCGGAAGGTGTGCTTCCCAGATGGCGAACAGATACAGAAGTAAAGATCCCTTGAGCAACGCTCTCGTCCGTTGCGATGCTTGAGGTAATGACGATGGATCCGCCAACGCCTCAATTCTCTGAACGATTAACGACTCGCTAGATTCAAGCCAACCAAGCTCTTCCGCGGTCGCTCGCAGGAGCTCCGGAGTGAGGTCAAGAGTTTTTTGGACTGATGGCACCATCTCGTCAGCGGCCTAGCGTTGAAGCTAATCGTCCCGCAACGGCATGATGCCGGAGGGCCAGAATGGAATTCGACCCGAAAGCAGCATGCCGTTGCGGGTCCGGTTTAGCGGGAGGTTAGGCCTCAATTGCACAACTTCTCTCACTTGTCTGGAATCGACGTGGCTAGATACTCCTCTACCTTGCCGCAAACGCGCGTCGTCCAGGCCTCTACTTCCTTGCCATCCGCAACTGTCGCCCTAACCTCAAGAAGTTCGGCCATGGGACACGGAGACTTGCTCACTACCTTTGGGAGGGTTAGCAGCATATGCACCCGTTGAATATTGGCGGGCAGTTTCGACTGTGCTAACACTGAAATGCTTTGCTCGGTCCAGTTCGCCTTGATATAGGCAAATGGGTCCTCCTGCGAAGCGACATTTGCCGTGGCGGACCTCTCCTGTTTGGCAGGACCGTTGCTGGCACTCTCGGTCTTCGGGGTAGTCTGGCATGCGCTGAGACTGAGGCACAGAAGGCTGAGTGCAAATGAGAGCTTGATGGGCATGTTTTGCTGCGGTGGTAGTGTGAATATGACCTGCCCGGATTCTTCGAGACACTGATTCCAAGAGAAGATGGCTCCATCCCCCGAGGAGCCCATGAGAAAGAGT
>NZ_JBYTBE010000049.1:0-30063 GCF_058788955.1 Roseateles sp. FW301-B2 | reverse complement strand
GTTCGGGTGGGTTGTGGGCGGCGGCATTGTCGCCAGCAGCTGCGCCGCCGCCGGAGGCAGCCAGGGCCTGGGCGGCACGCAGCTCGGTGATGTCGACGCTGGTGGCCAGCACGCAGGGCTGGCCCTGGTAGTCGAGCAGCACGGCGTCGACCAGCGAGTGCAGCAGCCTGCCGCTGCTGCTGCGCACCTGGCCTTGCAGGGAGCGCACCCGGCCGTCGCGCTTGAGCAGCTCATTGAATTGCGCCTGATCGGCCGGCAGCAGGCCCACGCCGAGGCTGGACAGGCGCTTGCCGAGCAAGGCCTCGCGCGGCAGCTCGTAGCGCTGGCAGAGGCGCTCGTTGACCTCCAGCACCTCGCCCGTGTCGGCGCGCGCCAGCACCGCGGACACCGGCGAGGCGTGGAACAGCGCGCCGAACAGGGCCTGGTGCTGGCGGGCCTCGGCGAGCGCCTGCTCGCGGGCACGCTCGCGGTCGAAGTTGTCGAGCGCGAACGACACGTCGGACACCATCTCGTCGAGCAGGGCGAGCAGCGCCTCGTCAAAGAAGCCGGCTTCCGGCGCCAGCAGGCTCAGCGCACCGATCGGCTGGCCGGCGCGGCGCAGCACCAGCGCGGCCATGGCTTCGACCCCGGGCGGTATCAGGGGCGCTGCGGGCTGCAGCAGCTGCGGGTCCTGCATGGCCCGGTTGCTGATCACATGGCGGTTCTGCGAGATCGCCTGGGTGCTCAGCGAGCTGGCGCCGAAGCGCGACTGCAGCGCCCAGCGCTGCGGCACGCCCGGCATCAGCAGCTCCGCCGGCCCATGCAGGGCGGTGCGCACGAATTCCTTGCCGTCCAGCAGGACCACGCTGGCCAGACTGGCGTGGCCGGTTTCGACGCAGATGCGGCACAGCCCGGCATACAGCGCCGGCACGTCGGCGGCGCCGTGCACGATCAGCTGATTGGTCTCGGACAATGCCTTGTAAAAGCGCTGCAGGCGCAGGCGTGCCGCCAGGGCATGCGCCTGCTCGTCGGCATAGCGACGCCACAGGCCGTAGGCCATGGCCGCCCCCAGGGCGCCGGTGCCGAGCAGCAGGCCCAGCGTGAGCCAGGCGGTGCGCGCCAGCGCGTCCTGGCCGTCCTCGGATTGCTGGCGCGCCACCACCAGCTGCACATCGGCGAGTTCGCTCAGCAGCCGCCCCAGCGGCAGATCGGCCTGGCGCAGCTCGCCTTGCAGTTGCCGGGCGGCTTCCGTCATCGCATCGCCGCGCGGCAGGCCGGCCAGCTTGTCGGCTTGCGCCAGCACGCGGGCCAGCAGCGGCTCGGCCCTCGCCGCCAGCTGGCGCTCGCGCTCGACCAGCTGGGTGCGCTTGTACTCGGCCCAGTCGCGGCGGGCGGCCTGGCTGTTCGCGGTGAGCTCCCTGCGCGCGCGCTCGACGTCGTCGCCGTCGAGGAGGCGGCCGACGCTCAGCAGGTTCGCCGCCAGCAGGTTCTGCTGTATGCGCTGCAACTGCTGCAGCGGCAACAGCCGGTCTGCATAGAACGAATCCAGGCTGGCTGATAGCTGGCGCAAGCGCCATAGGCCGCCGGCGCTGAGCAGCGTCATGGCCGCGACGATGGCGACGAGCAATGCCGTCAAACGCCACTTGATGTCCAGACCCTTCACGCTGCTGCAATCTCCTGATGCGGTGGCGTGATTGTGATCGCAGTCCCGGAGGCGGCCGTTCGTGACAAATGTCGCCCAAAGCACGATTGCCGATAAGGGCCCCCGGAAGTGCGCATGAACTCATTCGGGAAATGCATAACCACGCCCGCTCGGGTGGTTACGGCATGGTTACATTGGGGTGACAATCCACTGTTCGGGCTCTACAAAGAGGCCCGGAACCCCGCCGGCCTCATCCAGGTCCGGCGTGCCTTCAGAGCAAGCTGCCCCATCTCAGGTAGTGCAATGAGCGGCATTGGGCCAGGCCCGGCCCGCGACGCCCGTCTTCCACGACGCCGGCAGCCGCCCTCCGAGCTTGGCCCAATTCTGCTTTTTATATTGAATGGGACTTGCCATGAACCAACCCGTGATGGAAGGGCTGCGCCTGAACGTGCCGGCCTATGTGAAGCACCAGCGCCTGATCGCCTGGGTGGCCGAGATCGCCGCGCTGACCCAGGCCCGCGATGTCTATTGGTGCGATGGCAGCCAGGAAGAGTACGACCGCCTGTGCCAGCAACTGGTGGATGCGGGCACCTTCAAGAAGCTCGATCCCGTCAAGCGCCCCAACAGTTTCCTGGCCTGCAGCGACCCCAGCGACGTGGCGCGCGTGGAAGACCGCACCTTCATCTGCTCGGCCAAGCAGGAAGACGCCGGCCCGACCAACAACTGGATGGCCCCGGCCGAGATGCGCGCCCTGCTGCAGACCGGCGAGAACGCCCTCTTCAAGGGCGCGATGAAGGGCCGCACGCTGTACGTCGTGCCCTTCAGCATGGGCCCGATCGGCTCGCACATCGCGCATATCGGCGTGGAGCTGTCGGACAGCCCCTATGTGGCGGTGAACATGCGCATCATGACCCGCATGGGCCGCGCCGTGCTGGACGTGCTGGGCAGCGATGGCGCCTTCGTGCCCTGCGTGCACACCGTGGCCGCGCCGCTGGAAGCCGGCCAGGCCGACGTGAAGTGGCCCTGCAACAAGACCAAGTACATCGTCCATTACCCCGAGACGCAGGAAATCTGGTCCTACGGCTCCGGCTACGGTGGCAATGCGCTGCTGGGCAAGAAATGCTTCGCGCTGCGCATCGCCTCGACGATGGGCCGCGACCAGGGCTGGCTGGCCGAGCACATGCTGATCCTGGGCCTGACCTCGCCCGAGGGCAAGAAGTACCACTTTGCCGCGGCCTTCCCGAGCGCCTGCGGCAAGACCAATTTCTCCATGCTGATCCCGCCCCAGACCTTCAAGGGCTGGAAGGTCACCACGGTGGGCGACGACATCGCCTGGATCAAACCGCATAGCGATGGCCGCCTCTATGCCATCAACCCCGAGGCCGGCTACTTCGGCGTGGCGCCCGGCACCAACACGCTGACCAACTTCAACTGCATGGCCAGCCTGCACCGCGACGTGATCTTCACCAACGTGGCGCTCACCGATGATGGCGACGTGTGGTGGGAATCGATGACCGAGACCCCGCCCGAGCACCTGATCGACTGGCAGGGCAAGGACTGGACGCCGGCCCTCGCCAAGGAAACCGGCGCCAAGGCCGCGCACCCGAACGCACGTTTCACCGTGGCCGCCACCAACAACCCGGCGCTGGACCCGGACTGGAACAACCCCGAGGGCGTGGCCATCGACGGCTTCATCTTCGGTGGCCGCCGCTCCACCACCGTGCCCCTGGTGACCGAGGCGCGCGACTGGGTGGAAGGCGTCTACATGGCCGCCACCATGGGCTCCGAGACCACCGCTGCGGCCGCCGGCCAGCAGGGTGTGGTGCGTCGCGACCCCTTCGCCATGCTGCCCTTCATGGGCTACAACATGGCCGACTACTTCCAGCATTGGCTGGATCTGGGCAAGAAGCTGCAAGCCTCGGGTGCCACCCTGCCCAAGATCTACTGCGTCAACTGGTTCCGCAAGGGCGCCGACGGCAAGTTTGTCTGGCCCGGCTATGGCGAGAACATGCGCGTGCTGAAGTGGATGCTGGACCGCGTGACCGGCAGCCAGTCGGGCGAGGAGCATGCCTTCGGCGTGACCCCGCGCTACGAGGACATCAACTGGGACGGCCTGGCCTTCAGCAAGGAGCAGTTCGACGTCGCCACCCGCATCGACAAGGCCGACTGGGCCGCCGAGCTGAAGCTGCACGACGAGCTCTTCGCCCAGCTGGCCTACCACCTGCCGAGCGAGCTGCCGGCCACCAAGGCCAGGATCGAGGCGCGTCTGGCGGCCGAATAAGGCCCGACATGGCGGCTCGCGCCGCCACGCACGCACAAAAAAGCCCGCTCAATGAGCGGGCTTTTCTTTGGCTGGGCCGGTGCCTGCGATCAGTCGCGACGGCAGTTGGCGGCGCGCAGTTCGGCGGCAAACGAGGGCATGCTCTGCTCGTATTCCTGGGCCAGGGCCAGCAGTTCGCGCTCGGCGCGGGCTTCGGCGGCGGCGGCCAAGCGGGCCTTGACCGAAGCGATCAGGCTCAGCCACAGGCGGGCGCCGATGGAGGTGAACGAGGCGCCGTGGCTCACAGTACGGTAGGACGGCAGACCGAAGGTTTGGGTAGCGACGCTCATGGCGGTTCCTTGCGTTGATGACTCTGTTGGAGTCGATGGCGAGAGTATCGGGTTAACCCTAGACATGAGGCAAATGAATTGTCTGAATTTGCTATATAAATAGCGCGAATATGAGTTTCCGAAATCTCGACCTCAACCTGCTGCGCGTCTTCGACGCCGTGATGGCCGAGCGCAACCTCACCCGCGCGGCCGAGCGCCTGGCGATGAGCCAGCCGGCGGTGAGCCATGCGCTCAAGCGTCTGCGCGAGGCCCTGGGCGAGGAACTGTTCGTGCGCCAGGCCTTCGGCATGAAGCCCACCTCGCGCGCCGAAGGCCTGTGGCCCGAGGTGCGCCATGCGCTCGAGCGCCTGCGCGCCGTGCTGGACCCGAGCGAGTTCGACCCGCAGGCCGAGGACTACACCTTCCAGATCGCGATGGCCGACGCCACCGCCGCCCTGGTGCTGCCGCCGCTGGTGGCCGATCTGGAGGGCTCGGGTGCGCATGCCCGCATCCATGTGTTGCCGCTCACCACGCGCGACCCGCGCGGCCTCCTGGAGCAGGGCGAGGCCGATTTCGCGCTGGGCTACTTCCCGAACGCGGTGGCGGCCCTGCAGGCGCAGGGGCCGATGGCCTCGATACGCCAGCACCGCCTCTATGACAGCGCCTACGTCTGCGTGATGCGCCGCGGCCATCCCCTGGCCGGCGCGCCGCTGACGCTGGACGGCTACTGCGCCGCCCACCATCTGCTGGTGAGCTTTTCGGGGCGGCCGCACGGCTTCGTCGACGAGGCCCTGGCGGCGATGAACCGCAGCCGCCGCATCGTGCTGACGGTGAACCAGTTCTTCACCGCGGGCCGCATCGTGGCGCAGTCCGATCTGCTGACGGTGCTGCCGGCCTCCTTCGTGGAGGCGACCGGCTACAAGCAGGACCTGGTCGAGCAGCCCCTGCCGATTGCACTCTCGCCGGTGCATGTGGACATGCTCTGGCATCTGCGCAACGAGGACCGCAGCGCGCAGCGCTGGTTGCGCGGGCGGCTGATCGCCGCGGCGGCCCAAGCGGCGACAAACACGGCGACAATCGGGCGATGAGCAAGACCGCCGACCTGACCGATGCCGAGTTCGAAGAACTCGATGAATTGCTGGCCACCACGCCGGCCCCGCTGCAAGCCCTCGATGCCTCCATGCTCGACGGCTATCTCTGTGGCGTGTTGGTGCAACCCCGCCTGATCGAGATCGATGAGTGGCTGCCCAATATCTTCGACTATGACGGCGGCCTGCTGCCCGAGAGCGTCGATCCCGCCTGGCTGGCGCGCATCCGCGAACTGGTGGCGCGCCGCCATGCCGCGCTGAACCGCGCCATGGTGGAAGACGGCTGGTTCGACCCCGTCGTGCTGGACCTCGACGAGCAGGCCCCGGTGGACCCGCCGCCCCCCGAGGGCGAGGACGCCGAGCAGGCCCAGGCGCGCGCCACCTACGAGGCCATGGGCCCGATCTCGCGCACCCTGATGCCCTGGGTGGCGGGCTTCCAGCATGCCGCGCTGTGCTTCCCCGAACTTAGCGAGATGGACGATGACGCGGTGATGGCCTCGCTGGCCCGCCTGTACCGCCATCTGCCGGCCGAGACGCCGGAAGAGAAGGAAATCGTCGCCACCCTGGACCGCGAGCATCCGCTCAAGGATCTGGACGATGCGATCGAGGAGCTGGTGGTGACCGTGGCCGACCTTTGCGACCTCACCGAAGCGCACCGCTACAAGGTGGAGAGCATCCGCCGCGACACGCCCAAGGTCGGCCGCAACGATCCCTGCCCCTGCGGTTCCGGCCGCAAGTACAAGCAGTGCCACGGCGCCAACTGACGCCCGGCTGATGCGCTTGCAATTGCTCTCGGACCTCCACCTGGAGACCGAGACCTTCGAACCCCGGCCCGCGCCCGGCGCCGAAGCCCTGGTGCTGGCCGGCGATGTGGACAGCGGCTGGCGCGGGTTGGAGGCCTTCAAGGGCTGGCCGGTGCCGGTGCTGTTCGTGCCCGGCAACCACGAGTACGACGGCCGCGATGTCGACGAGGCACGGCGTGGCTTGCGTGCGCTCTCCGACCGCCTGGGCTTTCTGTGGCTGGACGAGACCGAGCTGCTGCTGAGCGATGGCCAGGGCCGGCAGCTGCGCTTTCTGGGCAGCACGCGCTGGAGCGATTTCGAGGTCTTTGGTGCCGCGCAGCGCGAACGCACCATGCGCGCGGCGGGCTACTTCCAGCGCGTCATGGCGGCCACGCGTGCGGGTCAGCCCTTCGACGCCGAGGCGGTGCGCGCCGAGGCCCTGCGCTGCAAGGCCTGGCTGCGCGAGAGCTTGCAGCGGCCGCCGGCCGGCGTTGCCGCGACCGTGGTGGTGACGCATTTCGCGCCCAGCCTGAAGAGCGCCGACCCGCGCTATGGCCGCCAACCCGGCACCGGCAGCTTCTGCAACAACGACGAAGACCTGCTGCCTCTGGCCGATCTCTGGCTGCACGGCCATCTGCACTGCCGCTACGACTATCGTTTCGACTATGGAACGGGCAGCACCCGCGTGGTCTGCAATGCGCGCGGCCTGGCGCACAAGGGTGAATCGCAGGGCTGCGACGCGCTGTTCTGTGTGGACGTCTAGCCACGCTGTCTTGAGCGGCGTCAAGGAGGGCGGGCCGCGCTGTGCCAGACTGAAGATGGTGGGCCTGCGTTCAGGCCCGGATGCAAGGAGAGGCCATGAAGATTTTGATCGCTGTCGACGGCAGCAGTTATTCCAAGCGCATGCTGGCCTATCTGGCCGCCCACGACGAATGGCTGGGCGATGCCCACCGCTACACCGTCGTGCATGCCGTGGCGGCGATTCCGCCGCGCGCCGCGGCGGTGCTCGACAAGGCCGTGCTCAAGGGCTATTACGAGGACGAAGCCGAGAAGGTGCTGAAGCCCATTCGCAGCTTCTTCGACAAGCAGCGCATCAAGGCCGAGTTCGTCACCAAGGTCGGCCCCGCGGCCGAAGCCATTTCGGCACTGGCCGGCAAGGGCAAGTTCGAAATGGTGATGATGGGCTCACATGGCCACAGCAGCATCGGCAACCTGGTGCTGGGCTCGGTGGCGACCAAGGTGATGTCGCAATGTGAAGTGCCGGTGCTGCTGATCCGCTGAACGTCGGCCCGCGCTCGCGATGAGCGCGGCGTGGCGTCAGGAGCTGCGGCGAGAGAGCCAGGCCAGCGGCGATTCGGTCGCGGTCTTGGCGCGCTCGGACTCCAACTCGTAGCTGGGCGCGCGGTAGTCCTGCAAGCCGGCATCGCCTTCCAGCGTGGCCTCCATGCCGAAGGCGGTGCCCAGATCGGCGGGCTCGGGGACATGGTGGGCGACCGGGGTGCGACGGAAGAAGCGCAGTGCTGGAGCGAATCGCATATCACACCTCGACAGGGCTGGATTCAGGAAGGCATGGCCCTAGTGTGCGCCGGACGCTGCCGCTACAAATCCCCAAATTGGGTGGTCATGTCCGCTTAGTTGGAAAAAACGCACGGCGCGTAAGACTTTGTGAAAGCCACTGCCAGCGGGGCCGTCCCGCCGGGGCGGCGCAAAGACATCACTACCCACCAACGTAGGATTTGCCACGGCCTTGCATCTGACTATGCTCGGCCTCCCGATGTGACTTGTTCACGGCTCAAGGGCCGCCTCATGAATCTGCCTGTTCTCAAATGTGTGGCTGCCACCGTCATCGCCTCGACGGTGGGCAGCGCGGCCTGGCTGGCCAGCCAGTTGCCCGGCATGGACGCCGCTGCCGGCCTGCATCTGGCCGATGCCGCTCAAGCCGAGCGCCGCTTGGCCTTGCCGCCGGGGCCGGCGGCGTCCGAACCCTCGGCCGGCCCGAGCGCGCGCTGAGCGCCACTGGCCAAGGCCTGGCCGATCTGATCCAGCAAGGCCACCCGCAAGGGCGCGGATACCAGCTCCGAGCCCAGCTTCCATTGATGCCAGTAGAGCGTGACGTCCACGCTCAGCTCGGGCCTCAAGGCCACCAGTTCACCGCTTCTTAGCAGGCTGCGCACCTGCAGTTCGGGCACCACGCCGATGCCCCAGCCCATGCACACGGCGCGCACGCGCGCCTCGCTGGAGGGCACATAGCGCTCCTGCAGCCGCGGCGCCTTCACGCCAAAGGCCTTGCTGACCCATTGCACCTGATCGTCGTCCTTGCGGTTGAAGACCAGGAAGGGTGCCTGCGCAAAATTGGCCGCGGTTAGCCCCTGGGGCAGGCGCTCGCGCAGAAAGGTCGGGCTGGCCACGGCGATGTAGCGCATCAGCCCCAGCGGCCGCACCAGGCAGCCGCGCAGGGCCAGCTTGACGGTGCTGACACAGCCCAGCACCTCGCCCTGGCGCAACCAGTCGTGCGTGAAGTCCTGGTCATCGACGATCAGCTCCAGGCCGAAGCCCTCCTGCAGCCCCGCCTGCACCAGCGGGTCCAGCGCCGGCAGCACCCAGGTGGCCAGGCTGTCTGCATTCACCGCGATGGCGATGCGCTCATGGGGCGCCACGCGCGTGCCCAGCTCGCGCGCCACGTCGGTGCGCAGGGCCTGCAGCTGGCGCGCAAAGCGCAGCAGCACCTTGCCCGGCTCGGTTAGGCGCAGCGGACGCGAGCGCACCACCAGCAACTGGCCCACCTGAGCCTCCAGGCTGCGCAGGCGCTGCGATACCGCGCTCTGCGTGATGGCCAGGCGCTGGGCGGCGCGCTCGAAGCTGCGCTCATCGGCCAGCGCAGCCAGGCAATCGAGGCCGGCGGAGTCCAGGTCTTTCATAAGTGCTTCTAATGTAAGACTAGAAATATGAATGTGGCTTCTGATAAACACGGAGCTTGATGACAATCCGCCGTCCCCTGATCTTGGTCAACGCAGCGCTCCAGTACGGAGCCGCCTTGGCCGAAACACAGATAGCCCTGGGTTCGCTGTAGGAGTCCCACATGAAAGTCGTCGTTCTGGGTGCTGGCATCATCGGCGTGAGCACCGCCTGGTATCTGCTGGAGCAAGGCCATGAGGTCACGGTGGTCGACCGTCAGGACGATGCCGCGATGGAGACCAGCTTCGCCAATGGCGCGCAGATCTCGGTGAGCTTCTGTGAGCCCTGGGCCAATGCCGGCGCGCCCTTCAAGGTGGCCAAGTGGCTGCTGCGCGACGATTCGCCGCTGCTGTTCCGCCCGCGCCTGGAGCCGGCGCAATGGCGCTGGGGCCTGAGCTTCCTGACCCAGTGCACCACGGCCGCCTTCGAGCGCAATGTCGAGCAACTGGTACAGCTGGGCCGCTACAGCCATGAATCGCTGAAGAGCCTGGTGGCCCAGACCGGCATCGAGTACGAGCGCCTGGAGCGCGGCATCCTGCATTTCTTCTCCAGCCAGGCCGATTTCGATGCCGGTGCGGCCGGCGCCGAGGTGATGCGCCGCCATGGCGTTGACCGCCGCGTGCTCAACCGTGCGGAGGTGCTGAAGGTCGAGCCGGCGCTGCGCAGCTTCGGCAACAACATCTTTGGTGGCACCTTCACACCCAGCGACGAATCGGGCGACGCGCGTGTGTTCACGCAGAAGCTGGCCCAGCTGTGCCAGCAGCGCGGCGCCACCTTCCACTATGGCCATGATGTGCTGGCCCTGCAGCGCGAGGGCCAGTCCATCGCCGGCGTGCAGATCGCCGATTGCCGCAGCGGCCAGAAACGCACGCTCAAGGCCGATGCCTATGTGGTGGCGATGGCCTCCTACACCCCGGCGCTGCTGAAGCCCCTGGGCGAGTGCCTCAACATCTATCCGGCCAAGGGCTACTCGGCCACCCTCAAGCTCAAGAAGCCCGAGCAGGCCAGCGTGGTGAGCCTGCTGGACGACACCCGCAAGATCGCGATCTCGCGCCTGGGCGACAGCATCCGCATCGCCGGTACCGCGGAGCTGGTGGGCATGGACACCAGCCTGGATACGCCCACCTCGCGCACCCGTTGCGATGCGCTGGTGAAGCGCTACGAGGAGCTGTTTCCCGGCGTGGCCGACCTGGGCGAGCGCAACTACTGGACCGGCCTGCGCCCCAGCACGCCCACCAACATCCCCTACATCGGCCGCAGCCGCAAGGCCGCTAACCTCTGGATTAACGCCGGCCATGGCACGCTGGGCTGGACCCATGGCGCCGGCTCGGGCCATGCGCTGTCCGAGCTGATCTGCGGCCGCCGGCCCGAGATCGAGTTCAATTTCTACGGCGACGCGCTGCCGGCCCGCCGCATGCACAGCATGGCCCCGGCCTGAGGCCTGGAGGCGGGGCTCGCTACAATCCGCGCCCCGCTCTCCATCCGCCCGCCGCCATGCCATCGCCCGCTTCCTTCTGTGCCATCGACTTTGGCACCTCCAATTCGGCGATTGCGATCCCGCGCAGCGACGGCCCGGGCATGCGCCTGGTGGAGCTGGAGCCCGGCCATCTCACCATGCCCACGGCGGTGTTCTATTTCGTCGAGGGCCGGCACGATGCCGACGGCCCGCCGCGCGCCTTCGGCCGTGCCGCGGTGGCCGCCTATGTGGAGGGCACCGACGGCCGCCTGATGCGCTCAATGAAGAGCATCCTCGGCTCCTCGCTGATCGACCAGACCACCGATGTCGGTGGCGGCCGCGGCGTCAAATACTTCGACATGCTGGCCGGCTACCTCAAGCGCCTGCGCAACAGCGCGCTCGCGGCGGGCGCCCGCGCGCCGCTCAACAAGCTGGTGCTGGGCCGGCCGGTGTTCTTCGTCGACGGCGAGCCGGCGCGCGATGCCGCCGCCCAGGCCTCGCTGGAGGCCGCCGCCCATGCGGTGGGCTTTGACGAGGTGCATTTCCAGTTCGAGCCGATCGCGGCCGCCTTCGACTACGAGAGCCAGACCCAGCACGAGCAGATCGTGCTGGTGGCCGACATCGGCGGCGGTACCTCGGACTTTTCGCTGGTGCGCGTGGGTCCCGATCGCATGCAGCGCCTGGACCGCCGCGACGACATCCTCGCCAACCACGGCGTGCACATCGCCGGCACCGATTTCGACCGCCATGTGGAGCTGGCCAGCATCCTGCGCGAGCTGGGCTACCGTTCGCTGGGCCCCGAGAAGCCCGGCCAGGTGGCGCGTGAAGTGCCCAGCGGGGTCTATTTCGATCTGGCCACCTGGCATCTGATCAACACCGTCTACAGCCCGCTGCGCAGCGCCGAGCTGCGCAGCATGAAGAGCTTCTACGGCAATCCCGTGCATCACCAGCGCCTCATGACGGTGGTGGAAGACCGCCTGGGCCATGAGCTGGCGGCGCGCGCCGAGGACGCCAAGATCGCCGTGGCCGGTGGTGGCGATACCCAGATCGACCTGGGCCTGGTGGAGACGGGCTTGCGGGTGGAGCTGGGCGAGGCCGAGGCCCTGCAGGCCCTGCGCGCCGACATCGAGCGCATTGCCCAGGCCGGCCGCGAAACCGTGGCGCAGGCGGGCCTGCAGCCGGACGATGTGGATGCGCTCTACTTCACCGGCGGCTCCACCGGCCTGCGCGTGCTGGCCGAGCGCATTGCCGCCGACTACCCTAAGGCGCGCGAGGTGCGCGGCGACCGCTTTGCCTCGGTGGCCACCGGCCTCGGCCTGCACGCGGCACGCTTGTTCACGCGCTGATCACCAGCTGAAGGCCGGCCTCAGAAGCGGCGCCGCTGCGGCGGGCCCTTGCGGGCCGGCGGCCGCTTCGGGCTTGGCTGGGCCGGCTGGGGCCTGGACACATCGGCCAGCAGCAGGGTGGCGCTCACCAGGCTTTCCACCGCCTCCTCCAGATCGGCGGGCGGCTCCAGGGTCTCGATCTCTTCCAGCAACTCGTCGGCGTCTTCCAGATCGTCCGCGTCCAGATGCATATAGATCGCGGCCAGCGGCTCCAGCAGCTGGGCGGCATCCAGGCGCATCAGTTCGGGGAACAGCTCGGTGGCGAGCGCGAAGCCGGCCACCCACGGGAACACCACCTCGGAAGGGTCGGCCTCGTCTTCAAGCTCGAACACCCAGGGGTCGAACCACTGGCGATCGACGATGGCCAGGTTGAGCTCGCGATGGCGGCGGCGTATCAGCTCGAACAGCTGCTCGCCGTTGTAGCTGGGCGGCGGCTTGCGGCCCTCGCTGTCCAGCACATGCGGCGCCCAGTCGGACATGGCGATGGGCTTGGGCTGCAGCAGCACGCCGATCAGATAGCCGTCCAGCATGCTCACGTCCAGGGGCTCCAGCGGCGCCGGCACCTTGTCGAGCAGGGCCTGCAGCTGCTCCAGCTCGCCGTCGCTGAGCGGCTCGGCGGGCTTGCGGGCTTGCGGCGCCGGCTTGGCGCTTGCGGTGGGCCGGGCCGGACGAGGCGCGGGGCTGGGCTTGCGTACGGGCGGCTTGGCAGCGTTCATGGCCACATTATCAAGGCTCGGCCATCCCACCTCGTGGGGATGGCGAAACCCAGGGTTGGGCCCTAGAGTTCGACCCAAGCAAGCCGCAAGGCGAGCAGCAGTCCCAACGACGTCCTTGATTCAAGGACTTTGCAACGCCCGAGCAGTTCGCTGCTTGGGCGTCCTTTTTTGTGCGCGTCAGAAGCCCTTGCCCAGGGCCGCGCGCAGGTGCTCGATCAGGAGCCGCACCGGGCGCGGCGTGGTGCTGCTCCAGGGGTGGATGGCGTAGATGCTGTCGCCGAAGAAGCCGGCCGGCCGCCATTGCGGCAGCAGCTCCTGCAGGGCGCCGCTGGCCAGTGCCGGTGCGGCGCTGAAGTCGGGCAGCAGGGCCACGCCCAGGCCGGCCAGCGCGGCATCCCGGATGATTTCGCTGTTGCCGGCGCGCAGCGGGCCCTGCACGGGCACCCGCACGCGCTCCGGCGCCCTGGCCGAGCCATGTTCGAAGTGCCAGACCGCCGGGCCCGAGCGCAGATAGGGCAGGCAGGCATGGGCCGCCAGCTCGGCCGGATGGGCGGGCGTGCCGGCGCGGGCCAGATAGGCCGGCGCCGCCACCAGCATGGCGCGCGAGGCGCAGAGCTTGAAGGCCACATGGGTGTCGGGCGGCGTGCTGGTATGGCGGATGGCCAGGTCGAAGCCCTCCTGCGCCAGCGCCGCCAGCCGATCCGACAGGTCCAGCTCGATGCGGATCTCCGGGTATTGGGCGAAGAAGCCGGGCAGGGCGGGCGCCACATGCTGGCGCCCCAGCGCCACCGGCGCGGTCACGCGCACCAGGCCGCGCGGCTGGCCGGCGGCGTCGCGCGCCGCACCGAGGCTGCGCGCAATGTGGTTGAAGCTGGCCTCGGTGTCCTCGACCAGGCGCTGGCCGGCGTCCGAGAGCCGCACCGAGCGCGTGGTGCGCGCCACCAGGGTGACGCCCACGGCGCGCTCCAGCTCGGCAATGCGCTGGCTCACCGCGGCCTTGGACAGGCCCAGGCGCTGCGCCGCCTTGGTGAAGCTGCCGGTATGGGCGATCACGGTGAGGGCATGCAGCTGGCCCCACAGCAGGTCTTCACGCAGGGCGGGCTTCGGCAGGGCTGGGCTCATGATTGTTCAGATTATCAAACAATCAAGTCAGCAAAAGCGGATTGGCAGGGCGGGGGGCCAAGCCTAGACTGGCCGCATTCGATTTCCATTGGAGTCCTGCCATGAGCACCCCCGCCTACAGCGCCAGCGCCGACCTCACCCACTACATCAACGGCCGCCCGCAGGCCGCCAGCTCGGGTCGCTCGCAGGCGGTCTACAACCCGACCACCGGTGCGGTGGCGCGCCAGCTGCAGCTGGCCAGCAGCGAGGATGTGCTGAGCGCCGTGGCGGCCGCCCAGGCCGCCTTCCCGGCCTGGGCCGATGCGCCGCCGCTGCGCCGCGCCCGCGTGATGTTCAAGTTCCTGGAGCTGCTCAACCAGCACAAGGACACGCTCGCCGCCATGATCACCGCCGAGCATGGCAAGGTCTTCACCGACGCGCAGGGCGAGGTGGCGCGTGGCATCGACATCGTGGAATTCGCCTGCGGCGCACCGCAGCTGCTGAAGGGTGATTTCACCGAGCAGGTCTCGACCGGCATGGACAACTGGACGCTGCGCCAGCCCCTCGGTGTAGTGGCCGGCATCACGCCCTTCAACTTCCCCTTCATGGTGCCGATGTGGATGGCGCCGCTGGCCATCGTCACCGGCAATACCTTCATCCTCAAGCCCAGCGAGCGCGACCCCTCGCCCAGCCTCTTCATCGCCGAGCTGTTCAAGCAGGCCGGCCTGCCGGACGGCGTGTTCAATGTGCTGCAGGGCGACAAGCTGGCGGTGGACGGGCTGCTGAACCACCCCGACGTGAAGGCGATCAGCTTCGTCGGCTCCACGCCCATTGCCCAGTACATCTACGAGACCGGTGCCCGCAACGGCAAGCGCGTGCAGGCCCTGGGCGGCGCCAAGAACCATATGGTGGTGATGCCCGATGCCGACATCGAGCAGGCGGTGGACGCCCTGATCGGCGCCGCCTACGGCTCGGCCGGCGAGCGCTGCATGGCGATCTCGGTGGCGGTGCTGGTGGGTGATGTGGCCGACAAGATCGTGCCCAAGCTGGCCGAACGCGCGCGCGCGCTGAAGATCAAGAACGGCATGGAGCTGGACGCCGAGATGGGCCCCATCGTCACCCGCGAGGCGCGCGACCGCATCGAGAACTACATCGGCATCGGCGTGGAAGAGGGCGCCAAGCTGGTGGTCGACGGGCGCGGCCACAAAGTGGCCGGCCTGGAGCACGGCTTCTTCACCGGCGGCACCCTGTTCGACGAGGTGAAGCCGAACATGCGCATCTACAAGGAAGAAATCTTCGGCCCGGTGCTGGCCTGCGTGCGCGTGCCCGACTTCGCCCAGGCGGTGGAGCTGGTGAACGCGCATGAGTACGGCAACGGCGTGGCCTGCTTCACCAGCGATGGCAATGTCGCGCGCGAGTTCGCGCGCCGCATCCAGGTGGGCATGGTGGGCATCAATGTGCCCATCCCCGTGCCGATGGCCTGGCAGGGCTTTGGCGGCTGGAAGAAGAGCCTGTTCGGCGACATGCACGCCTATGGCGAGGAGGGCGTGCGCTTCTACACCAAGCAGAAGAGCATCATGCAGCGCTGGCCGGCCAGCATCGGCAAGGGCGCCGAGTTTGTGATGCCCACCAGCAAGTAAGAAAGCGCGCGCGCGGCCGCCACCGCGTGCGAATCTCGCACGGTGAGTGGCAAAGGTCATGGGCCGGCGGGCCGGGTCGGCGGCTTGCAGGGGAGGAATCGGCTACGCTCGCCGCTTGTGACCACCTGTAACCCGATGTCCAAGCCCGCCGAGCTGTCCGCCGAGCAAATCGCGCAATGCCTGGAGCAGGCGCGCGCGGCCCAGCGCGATGCCCGGCTCGAGGAGGGCCTGGCCCTGGCCGAGCAGGCCTGGGCCGCCAGCCAGCAGCAGGCCTATCTGGCCGAGCAGGTGGAGGCCGGGCGCCTGCGCAGCTTTTTCCGCTTCCGCCGCGGCGACCTGCCCGGCATGCTGGCGGCCGGCCAGGAGGTGCTGCCCCTGATGCGCCCGCTGGGCGCCCAGCCCGGCATCTGCGAGCTGCTGCGCTGGATGAGCCTGGCGGCCTCCGAGATCGGCGATTTCGAGACCGGCCTGGCCTGCGCCAACGAGGGCTGTGCGCTGGCGCAGGAGCTCGGCGAGGTGCGCATCCAGGCGGTGGCGCTGAACGCGCTGGGCGCCTGCTTCGAGCGCATGGGCGATCCCTGGCAGGCCGAGCGCCTGATGAACGAGGCCGCGGCCCTGGTGCGCGACCAGGCCACGCCCTACGAGCATGTGGTGACCTTCAACAACCTCTGCAGCGTCGCCCTCGGTGCCTACCACCTGATGCGCGACAGCGGCAACGACGCCGCCTGCCGGCAGGCGCTGGAGCGCGGCCTGCACTATGCGCGCGAGGTGCGCCCGCATGCGCGCGAACATGGCGACCGGTTCGCGCTCGCGCTCACCGACGGCAACCTCGGCGAGGTGCTGATGCTGCTGGGTGCGCTGGACGAGGCGCAGAGCTTTCTGGACGCGGCGCTCGAGCAGGCGCAGAGCCTGGGCTACCAGAACCTGGCCTGGCGCACGCGCTGCTCGCTCGCCGAGCTGATGCTGGCGCGCGGCGAGGTGCGCGAGGCCTGGCACATCGTGCAGGCCCTGCAGTCCGACGCCGCGGGCGCGCTGCCGGCCTTCATCGCGCTGCGCCTGCATCACAACGCCTTCCGCGCCGCGCGTGCGCTCGGCCGCAGCGACGATGCGCTGGCGCACCTGGAGTGCTACCAGCGCCTGGAGCGCCAGCGCAGCGTGGCCCAGCTGATGGCGCAATCGCGCTTCTTCGTGACCCGGCTGGAGGCCGAGCAGGTGCGCGCCCAGGCCGAGCTTGCCAACAGCGCCGTCGATGCGCTCACCGCCAAGGCGGTGGAGCTGGAGGCCCATGTGCAGCGCGACCCGCTCACCGGCCTGGGCAACCGCCGCTGCCTGGCATCGCGCATGCCGGCCCTGATGGCCGAGGCCGAGGCGCGCGGCCGTCCGCTCACCCTGGCGCTGATCGATGCCGATCATTTCAAGAGTGTGAACGACCGCCATGGCCATGCCGTGGGCGACCAGGTGCTGCAGGTGCTGGCCCAGATGCTGCGCGACAACACGCGCAGCAGCGATCTGCTGCTGCGTTATGGCGGCGAGGAATTCCTGGTGGTGTTTCCCGACACCGTGGCGGACCGCGCCTTCGAGGTCTGCGAGCGCCTGCGCGCGAATGTCGAGAACTATGGCTGGGACGAGCTGGCGCCGGGCCTGCAGGTCAGCCTCAGCATCGGCCTGGCGAGCGCGCCGCCCTATTCCACCGACATGCTGATCGCGCGCGCCGATGCGGCCATGTACCGCGCCAAGCACCTGGGCCGCAACCGCGTCGCGCTCGCCTGAGCGGCCGCGTCAGGCGCCGCTGGCCTGCACCACGTTGCGGCCCTGCGCCTTGGCCTGGTAGAGCGCGCGGTCGGCGCGCATCAGCACCTGCTCGGCGCTGGCGTCCGCCAGGCTGGCCTCGGCCACGCCGAAGCTGGCCGTCAGGGGGCAGGTCTTGCCATCCCAGCTGAAGCCGCAGGCCTCCAGGTTCACGCGCATGCGCTCGGCCACCAGCAGCGCGCCCGCCAGCCCGGTGTCGGGCAGCAGCGCGCAGAACTCCTCGCCGCCCAGGCGGCCGAGCCGGTCGACCGCGCGCACGCAGGGCTTGAGCGCCTGCACCAGGGCCTGCAGCGCGGCATCGCCGGCGGCATGGCCATGGCTGTCGTTGAGCTGCTTGAAGCGGTCCATGTCCACCATCACCAGCGCGTAGGGGGCGCCGCGCTGCAGGCGCGCATGCTCATAGTCCATCGCCTCGGCCAGGGCGCGGCGGTTCAGCGCGTCGGTGAGCGGGTCGCGGCGGGTGAGGCGCTGGATGCGCAGGATCAGGCGCATCAGCACGAAGAAGGCCATGGTGGCGTTGAGCACCAGATTGAGTGCCAGCGTCGACCACAGCCAGGCGATGTTGAAGCTGCTGCTGGCGCGGATGTCGGGCGTCACGCCCGGCGCCAGCCAGGCCTCCAGCAGGCGCACGAGCAGCAGGCCGGTGACGATGAACAGCGGCGCGGCCAGCGTCGCCGAGAGCACGCGCCGGACGCGCTGGCGCAGCAGCCGGTAGGCATTGCAGGCCGCACTCAGGCACAGTGCCGACATGCTGGCATAGACCACCATGCTGTGGCGGTGCAGGTCGCCCTCGTAGGGCATCAGCAGCAGCGCCAGCGCGGCCGCGCCCACCAGCAGGGCCGGCCATGCCATGCGCGGCGTTTCGTCCGAGATCCAGGGCACGGCCACGCAGAGCAGGCCGAAGCCCAGCAGGCCCAGCACGTCCGATCCCCAGTAGCTCAGCAGATCGGGCGCCAGGCCGCGCAGCGCATGCGTGCCCAGCGCACCGGCCAGCAGCAGATTGGCGGTGGCCAGGCACAGCGAGGCGCGCGGCGTGACGCGCATGCCGGTAGCGAACAGCCACCACACCACCGCGGCGAAGAAGAACACCAGCACGATCGCCGCCAGCAGCGTCTCGGGGTCGGTGGCGGGCAGCGGCATCATGCTTGGGCGGCGCAGACGCGGTTGCGGCCCTGGGCCTTGGCCTGGTAGAGCTGGGCGTCGGCCAGCCCCAGCCCGATGCGGCCGCTGGCGTCGTCGCTGTTGCCGGCCGCCAGGCCGAAGCTGGCGGTGAGGGTCTGGCTGCGGCCCTGCCAGACAAAGGGATTGGCCTGCAGGCGCGCGCGCAGGCGCTCCGCCACCTCCACCGCGGCGGCCAGCGGGGTATCGGGCAGCAGCAGGCAGAACTCCTCGCCACCCATGCGGCCCAGCACGTCCACGTCGCGGATGCCCTGGCGCAGCAGCTCGGTCAGGTGCACCAGGGCGGCATCGCCGGCGGCATGGCCGAGGCTGTCGTTGACGCGCTTGAAATGATCCACGTCCACCATCAGCAGGCTCAGCGGCCGGCCGCGCCGCACCTGGGCCTGCAGCTCGACCAGGCGTTGCTGCAGCGCGCGCCGGTTCAGCGCGCCGGTCAGGGTGTCGGTGCTGGTGAGTTGGCCGATGCGGGTGATGAGGCGGTGCAGCAGCAGCGCGACCAGGCCCATGCTGATGCACAGGCACAGCAGCAACCAGAGCGCGGCCAGCAGCGGGCTTTGCTGGCGCGGATGCAGCAGCAGGGTGCTGCCGCCGCCCAGCAGGCCCCAGGCTGCCAGCACGCGCAGCACATTGACGCCCGCCAGCGCCGCGAAGGGCGCCGACATCAGGCTCGTCACCAGGGTGCTGAAGCCGGGCGCGGCGCCGATCAGCACGTCGCGGAAGATGATCATCGCCAGCAGGGCCATCGCCACCGAGGTCGGCACCAGGCTGGCCCCGCCCTCGCCGCTCAGCGCCTGCCACAGCAGCAGCAGCGCGGTGAGGCCGACGATGGCGATGATGTCCCAGCGCGCCTGGCTCAGCCGCATCAGCTGGCGCACGCCCAGCGCCAGCAGGGCAGTGGCCAGCAGCTTGAAGGCATCGGCCCACCAGCCCGACCAGGGCGTGAGCGGCAGCGGCAGCAGCGCCGGCACCAGGCTCAGATGGGCGCCGGCCACCAGCCAGGCGGCGCGCGGCGCGAGCCGGAACAGCAGCGCCAGCGCGGCCCAGACCAGGGCGCCGAAACAATTGAACACCACCGTGACCATCAGGAGGGTGGGGGCGTCGAGGGGCTGCATGGAGGCGGTGGCGGGTTGCGGACCATCATCGCAAAGTCCCATGCCGGCGTACAGCCCGCCGGAAGGCATGCCGCAGAATACCGGCATGCCCACGCAAGCCCTGACCCCCATCACCCTGATCACCGGCGCCAGCCGCGGCATCGGTGCCGCCACCGCCCGCCTGCTGGCGGCGCGCGGCCACGATCTGGCGCTCAACTACCGGCGCGACGCCGGCGCCGCCGAGGCCCTGGCCGCCGAGTTGCGCGCGCAGGGGCGGCGCGTGCTGACGCTGGCCGCCGACGTGTCGGATGCCGGGCAGGTGCAGGCCATGTTCGAGCGCATCGATGCCGGGCTGGGCCGGCTCACCGGCCTGGTCAACAACGCCGGCATCGTGGCGCCGGCGGCGCGCGTGCAGGACATGAGCCCGGCGCGCATCGAGCAGATCTTCCGCGTCAACGTGCTGGGCAGCTTTCTGTGCGCCCAGCAGGCGGTGGCGCGCATGAGCCGCCGGCAGGGCGGGGCGGGCGGCGCCATCGTCAACGTCTCCTCCCGCGCCGCCCAGCTCGGCTCGCCCGGCCTCTATGTGGACTACGCCGCCAGCAAGGGCGCGATCGACACCTTCACCCTGGGCCTGGCGCGCGAGGTGATCGAGGAGGGCATACGCGTCAACGGCGTGCGCCCCGGCATCATCGATACCGAGATCCATGCCAGCGGCGGCATGGCAGACCTGCTGCCCGGCGCCGTGGCCGGCATCCCGATGCAGCGCCTGGGTCGCGCCGAGGAGGTGGCCGAGGCGATTGCCTGGCTGCTCTCGGACGCCGCCAGCTACACCGTGGGCAGCATGCTCGATGTGGGCGGCGGACGCTAGCGCCGCTCCACCACCACCGGCGTGAGCGCGAGCGCCAGGCGCACGCGCTCGGCCGCCGCCCGCGCATCCTCGCGGCTGGCATAGGGCCCGGCCTGCAGGCGATGCAGGCTGCTGTCCTTGAACACCGCCAGCAGCGGCGCCATCCAGTCCAGCTCCTTGACCAGCTTCTGGCGGAACTGCTCGGCGCCGTCCAGGCGCGCGAATGCGCCCAGCTGCACCCAGAAGCCCGGGGCGGCGGCGCGCGCCGGGGCGGCCGGCGCCGGGGTCAGGTCTTGCGCTGCGGCCAGCTGCGCCGTGGCCAGCCGTTCGGGTGCATCGCTGGCCTCGGCGGCGGCATAGACCGGCGCATCGGCGTCCTTGCCGCGTTGCCAGGCGCCACTGCGGATGTCCTCGTAGGTGATGCGCTCCAGCTCCACCGGGGCGACGCCGCGCAGCAGGTCCAGCTTGAGCGCGGCGGTGTAGCTGAGGTCGATGATGCGGCCGGGGTGGAAGGGCCCGCGGTCGTTGATGCGCACGATCACCTCGCGGCCATTCGCCGGGTTGCGCACCCGCGCATAGCTGGGGATGGGCATGGTGGCATGCGCGCCCGTCATCGCATACATGTTGTAGACCTCGCCGCTGGAGGTGGGCCGGCCATGGAACTTCTTGCCATACCAGGAGGCCAGGCCGCGCTCCACCAGCGGCTTGTCTTCGGTGATCGGCTCGTAGCGCTGGCCCAGCACCTCGTAGGGCTTGTTGGGGCCGCCCTTGCGGATCGCCTCCAGCTGCGGCGCGGCGTCGGGCACGCGCTGCAGATCGGCGGGTGGGTTCGCCTCGGGGCCATCGCGGCCGGCCGGCCAGGTAGTAGGCGCTGGCGGGCGGCTGGCGCAGGCCGCCAGCAGCAACAGCGGCAGCAGGATCAGCGCATGGCCGGGACGGTGCGGATTCAACATGGCCGCAACCCTAGCCGATCCCGCGCCGCTTGGCGAGTGCGGCATGCGTGCTCTCCACATGGCCACCACGCCGCCCAGCCACTATGCTTTCGCGACTTCCTTGCCGGAGATCCCGAGACATGAGCGATTACATCTTCCCGCCCGCCCCCCAGCCCAGCGTGGCGGTGCACGGCAGCGAGGCCCGCTACGCGGTGGCGCGCATCTTCTGCGTGGGCCGCAACTACGCGGCGCATGCGCGCGAGATGGGCGGCAATCCGGACCGCGAGCCGCCCTTCTACTTCACCAAGCCGGCCAGCGCCCTGGTGGCCTCGGGCGCGACCATCGCCTACCCGCCCGGCACCAAGAACTACCACTACGAGATGGAGCTGGTGATCGCGATCGGCGCACCGGTCTTCAAGGTCACGCCCGAGGTGGCCAGGGCCGCCGTGTGGGGCTATGCCGCGGGCCTGGACATGACGCGCCGCGACCTGCAGGCCGAGGCCAAGGCCGCCGGCCGCCCCTGGGACACCGCCAAGGGCTTCGAGCAGAGCGCCGTGATCACGCCGCTGACGCGCGCCAGCCGGCTGGGCGAGCTGAAGTCCGGCGCCATCACGCTGGCGGTGAACGGCACCGAGAAGCAGCGCGGCGACCTCGCCGACATGATCTGGAGCGTGCCCGAGATCGTTGCCAACCTGTCGCAGTACTACCACCTCCAGCCCGGCGACCTGATCTACACCGGCACGCCCGAGGGCGTGGGGGCGGTCAAGCCGGGCGACGTGATCAGCGGCGAGATCGCGGGCCTGGACCGGCTGAGCCTGACAATAGCGGATCCCGAGTAAGCCCACATCGCCCATGTTTGACCACGACGAAACCCTGGCCGAGGCGCGCGAGCGCAATATCCGCGATGCCCTCTTCGAGGACATCGGCCGCTGCGACTGGACCGCCCAGCTGGTGCCGGCCGGGCGCCGCGTGAGCGCCCATGTGCGGGTGCGCGAGGATGCGGTGCTGTGCGGGCGCGACTGGTTCGAGGGCGTCATCCGCGCGCTCGACGCCGGCAGCCGCATCGAGTGGTGCTACGAGGAGGGTGCGCGCATGGGCGCCGACACCCTGGTGTGCCGCATCCAGGCCGACGGCCGCGCGCTCCTGAGCGCCGAGCGCCCGGCGCTCAACTTCCTGCAGCTGCTCTCCGCCACCGCCACGCTGACGCGCGCCCATGTGGACGCGATCGCCGGCGCCAGCCCGAATCCGCGCGGTTGTGCGGTGCTGGACACGCGCAAGACCATCCCCGGGCTGCGCCTGGCGCAGAAGTACGCGGTGCGCGTGGGCGGCGGCGCCAACCAGCGCCTGGCCCTCTATCACGGCATCCTCATCAAGGAGAACCACATCGCCGCCGCCGGCGGTGTGGCCGAGGCCCTGCGCGCGGCGCAGGCGCTCAACGCGGGCGTGGACATCCAGATCGAGGTCGAGAGCCTCACCGAGCTGACGCAGGCGCTGGACGCCGGCGCGACCAGCGTGCTGCTGGACAACTTCAGCGAGGCCATGATGATTGATGCGGTGCGGCTGAACGCCGGCCGCGCCCTGCTGGAAGTCTCGGGCGGCGTGGCGCTGGAGCAGCTGCGCTGGATCGCCGCCACCGGCGTCGATCGCATCTCGATCGGCCGCCTCACCAAGGACGTGAAGGCGGTGGACTACTCGATGCGGGTGGAGGGGCCGGTCGCCGCCTGAGGCCGCTCAGCCCGTTCAGCCCGACAGCACCTCGCGCAGCGCGCGCAGCAGCTCGGCCTTGGTGAAGGGCTTGTCCAGGCTGAGGCAGCGCGTCTGGTCGAGAAAGGCGCGCGCGCTGGGCGAGAGCGTGTCGCCGGTGACGAACACCATGCGCTGCGCCAGCTGCGGGTCGCGCGCGCGCACCGCGCGCCACAGCGCCGCGCCGTCCACATCGGGCATGCGCAGGTCCGAGACGATGGCGTCGAAGCGCGCCTCCTTCAGCAGCTCCAGCGCCACCGCGCCCGATTCGGCGATCGCCACCTCGTAGCCGGCGCTGTCGAGGAAGTCGTGCATCAGATCGGCGATCTGGCTTTCGTCGTCCACCACCAGCACGCGCGCGGTGCTGCCGGCGTCCAGTGCGTCCAGCGGCGCCTGCTCGGAGACCGGGCCGGCCTGGCCGCTCAGCGGCAGGCTCAGGCGGAAGGCGGCGCCCTGGGCGCTTTCCTCCAGCACCAGGCTGCCGCCATGCTCGCGCGCGATCGAGCGCGACACCGCCAGCCCCATGCCGGTGCCCACGCCCTCGGCCTTGGTGGTGAAGAAGGGTTCGAAGATGCGCTCGCGCAGCGCCGCCGGCACGCCCGCGCCGCTGTCCAGCACGCGCAGCCAGATGCGCGGTTCGCGCTCGCTGCGGCGTGCCTCCACCCCGGTGCTGACGCGCAGACGGCGCGGCCCGTCGCCATTGACCAGCGCCTGCTGCGCGTTGACGAGCAGGTTCAGCACGATCTGGCCGACCTGGTCGGGGTCGGCGCTGACCTCGGGCAGGGCCGGCGCAAGCTCCAGCATCACCTCGATGCCGTGCGAGCGCAAGCCGTACTGCAGCATGTCCACCGCGGCCTGCACCAGGTCGTTGAGCGCCACCGTGGCGCGCGTGCTGGGCCGCTGGCGCGCCATATTGAGAAAGGCGCGCACGATGCGGCCGCAGCGCTCGGCGGCCTCGCGGATGCGCTGCGCATCGGCCGCCACCGCATGGCCGGCGAGCTTCTCCTCCAGCAGGCTGGCGCGGCCCATCACGATCGCCAGCGGGTTGTTCAGCTCATGCGCCACGCCGGCCAGCAGGCTGCCCATGGCGGTGAGCTTCTCGCTCTGGCGCAGCGCATCGCGCTGGCGTTCGATTTCGGCCTGGGCGCTCTGGCGCTCGGTGAGGTCGAACATCGAGGCGGTGTAGAAGGTCTGGCCGCCGACGCTGGTGCGCCACAGCACCATCTCGACCGGGAACTCGCTGCCATCGGCGCGCAGCGCGGCCAGCTCCATGCGCTTGCCCAGCACGCGCGCCGGCCCGCCGCTGCTGACGCGCCGCATGCCCTCGTCATGCGCCTGCCGGTAGCGCGGCGGGATGATCACCTCCGACACCGGCCGCCCCAGCGCGGCGGCACGCGCCACACCGAACATCTGCTCGGCCGCCGGGTTGAACTCGACCACCACGCCGCGCTCATCGGTGGAGACCAGGGCCGCCAGCGCGTGGTCGACGATGGCCGACTTGAGCACCTGGCTGGCCTCCAGCTCCTGCAGCTTGGCGGAGAGCTCGGCCTCGCGCTGCTTCAGCGCCGTCCAGTCCAGGCTGATGACGATGGTGCACTGCTGCGGCTCATGCGCCGGGCCCACCGGGATCAGCTGCTCGCGCATATAGCGGCGGCCGCGCCCGGCCAGGGTGATCCAGCCTTCCCAGGAGGTGGGCTGGCCGCGCTGCAGGCGCGCGCGCAGCGGCGCGTAGGCGGCATAGGCCTCGTCGCCGATCACGCGCCGGATCGTCTGACCCAGCACCTGCTTGGGATGCAGGGCGGTGAAGGCGAAGAACTCGTGGTTGGCGTAGACCAGCTGCTCCTCGCGGTTGAGCAGCACCACGCGCGCCGGGATCGCCTCCAGCAGGGCTTGCAGCAGCGGCAGGCCGCCGTCCTGCAGCAGGCCCAGCTCGCCGGCGCCGGGAGCGGGGTCAGGTCGGGGCGTGAGAGGCTCGGTCATGCAGGGGCTCCATGGCGGGCCATGGGCCCATGCGCTTGGCGCTGCATTGTGCCCGCGCTGGTCCCGCTCATGACCGGGCCCGGCGCTGCTGCAGCCAGCGATCCAGCGTGGCCACCGCGTTCAGCCGTACCGGCGGGCTGTAGCCGGGGCGGGGTTCGTCCAGCGCGGCGCGTAGCGCGCGCATGGCGGCGAGGTGGTCGCCGCCCAGGGCATCGAATTTCTCGGCCACCGCAAGCGCGCGCCGCAGCTGCGCGTCGAAGGCGTCGGGCTGCAGGGTGTGGGTGCGGCGCATGCTGTCGCGCCAATCCTCGGCCAGGCCCAGCAGGGCCTGCTGCACCGCCGGCATCAGGGCCCGGTTGTCGGGCGCGTCATTGCTTTCCAGATAGGTGAGCGCATAGTCGCGCCAGCCGCCGCGCAGCATCTCGTCCAGCGCGCGGTTCAGGTCGGGATGGCTGGCCACCTTGGCGAGGGCGCGCGCGCGGATCGCCGGCGACTCGAAGCGCGAGGTCTGGTTCATCAGGCCGACGAGATCGCGCTCCACCTCGGCCCGCTCGACCTCGGCCATCACCCAGCGATCGCGTTCGGTATCGTCTTGCAGGCGTTGCTCGATGCGCGTCGCGTCGCGCTCGGCGCCGAGCTGCAGGGCCTGCAGCAGCAGGCCGGCGGCGGCCAGCAGCGAGATGCCGCCCAGGGCCGCGAGCGGCAGCCGCCAGGCCCAGGCGGGCAGGCCGGCGCGCCAGGCGGGCCAGAGCGCCAGCGCCGCGCCGGCCACCAGCAGCGGCGCCCACACCGCGAAGGCCCAGCCGCGCAAGGGCCAGAGCGCCCAGGGCACCTGGCTCTGCGGCTCCAGGCGCAAGGCCGCGCTGCCCGCCAGCACCAGGCCGGCCGAGAGCGCCGCCGCCAGCACCAGCAACCATTGCAGGCCGCGCGAACCCGGCGCCACCCAGCCGAAGCCATCGCGCGCCACGCCCAGGCCATAGCTGAGCAGCAGGCCGGCGGCCAGCGGCAGGCTCAGCATCAGGCACATGAGGGCGCGGCCACCGTCGCGGCCGGGGTCGGACGAGGCGCCCACCAGCAGCATGCCGAAGGCACCGAGAGCAAGGCCGGCCAGGGCGAGGATGTTGAGGAAGGAGGCGAGCAAGGCGTTCATGCCGCCATGCTGGGCCGCGCCGGTATCAGCGCGATGTCGGCGCCGGCCCGGCTTGTTTCATTCGTTGCGGCTCAGGCGAGCGCGGCGTAGAGCGCCTCGAACTCCTGCGTCAGCTTGTGGCGAGCGTCCAGATGGATCATCGGGCGCGACAGCTCATGCGATTCCTTCATCTTCACGCTGGCGCTCAGATAGGGCTGCAGCACCGGCAGGCCCTCGTCGATGAGGGCCTGCACGGTGCGCTGGGGCAGGGCGGCGCGGGCCTGGAACTGGTTCACCACGATGCCCTCCACCTGCAGGCCGGCGTTGTGGTCGGCCTGGATCTCCTGCAGGTTCTCCAGCAGCTCGTAGAGCGCGCGGCGCGAGAACTCGTCGCAGTCGAAGGGGATCAGGCAGGCCTCGGCGGCGATCAGGGCCGAGCGGGTGTAGAAATTCAGGGCCGGCGGGGTGTCGATCCAGATCTCGTCGTAGTCCTCGCCCAGCTCGACCAGGGCATCGCGCAGCTTGAAGATCTTGTAGCGGCTCTCCAGCTTGCCATGCAGCTCGTCGAGCAGGGCGCTGGCCGGCATCAGGTGCAGGTTCTCCCAGGGCGTGGCGACGATGTAGTCGCTCGTGCGGGGCGCGCGCACGCTGAACTTGAGCGTGGTCTCGAAGAACTCGGCGGCACCGGGCTGCGCCGCGTCGGCGGCCTCGCCCAGCAGGTAGCGGCTGCTGTTGGCCTGACGGTCCAGGTCCACCACCAGGGTGCGCCGGCCCTGCTGGGCCGCGATCGCGGCCAGGTTGGCGGTGATGGTGGACTTGCCGACCCCACCCTTCTGGTTGAACACCACGCGTCGCATACCGGACTCCCGTATTGCTGCAATGCGTCTATTGTGCACTGCAGCAATTGCGCCGCGCATCAGTTTTCGCGATAGCCGGCGTAGATGCGTTCGAGTTCGCCGCGCCGCGCCAGTTTTTCCAGCGCCTGCTGCAGGCGTTGGCGCGTGGCGGGCGCGAGCCTGGGGCTGCAAGCCAGGTAGAGCGCCTCGGACTTGAACACCGTCGGCAGCAGCCTGACCTTGCCCTCCAGGCCGCCATCCTCGATATAGCGCAGCAAGGCGTTTTCGGTGTGGTAGTAGAAGCGGCCGCGCTGCGCCACCAGCTTCTTCAGGTTGACGGCCGTGTCCGGGCTGCTGGCATCGATCTGCAGGCCGCCGGCGCTGCGCAGCAGGTCTTCATGGGCGGTGGACTTGTTGACGATCACCGAGGCCTCGGGCCCGAGGCGGCGGATCTCCTCCAGCGAGTGCACGTTCACCCCATCCTCGGCGCGCACCGCGATGCGGTGGCGCACGGTGTAGATCGGCACCTCGATGAAGGCCATGCGCGCCTCGCGCGCCGGGCTGCGTATCAGGGCGCAGAAGACATCCAGCTGGCCCTCGGCGAGCAGGGCCTCGATGCGGCGCAGCGACATCGGCTGCTCGGTGCCGCTGAAGCGCAGCTCCGGATCGCCGGCCTCGATGGCCTGCAACACCTCCACGCAGATGCCCGGCTTGGCCGGGTTCCTGAGGTCGTACTTGAGGGCGTTGTTGTCCTGCGCCGCGGTGCGCAGCGTCTCGGCCATGGCCGGCACGGCGCCGCACAGCAGACACAGGCAAACATGCAGGCACAAGCGCAACAACATCCGGCATCCCGTCATGCGCCGAGCCCGGCGCCCCAGGTGCAGTGTGCGTCAAGTGCCGGCGGCTCGCCACCGGCTTTTCCTCGACGGTTGGCGCTCAGCCCTTGGCCGAGGCCTTGGGCGCCGGCCGGGCCGCGGGGCGCGGCTCGGGTTGGCTGTAGTCGGCGGGTGGCCGCATCAGCGCGGCATCGGGTTCGCCACGGCGGATGTTCCTGAGCCGGTAGTTGACCTCGCCGCTGCGCGGATCGAAGTCGCGCGTGGCCACCGTGATCATCAGCTCGGGCGAGCTCCAGACCTCGCGCGTGATGACGATGGGCTTCTCATTGCCGAGCTTGCCGGCGGCAATGGTCCAGCTGCTGCGTTCGCCGTTCACCCTCAGGCCCTCGATCTCCTTGGCGGGCAGCGGGCTCACCACCGCCGCACCGCGCGGTGCCAGCTGCAGGGCGCGCAGGTGCACGGCGGGCGGCGTTGGCGGCGCCGGCGGCAGCGGTGGCAGGGGCGGTGCCTGGAGGCCGGGCAGGGGCGGCAGCGGCGTGGGGCCGCTGCCCGGGCGCAGCACCTGCACCTCGATGCGGCGCTGCGTCTTGCCGTCGCCGCCGTCCAGCTCCTGCTGCGTGATCACCACCGGTTCGGGCGGCCTGGCCTTCAGTGCCGCGGCATGCTCCTTGAGGGCGAGTTCATGCTGCTTGAGCGCCTGCTCGCTGTCGCGCAAGGCCTGCTCGCGCTGCTTGCCGGTCTGCTCGCGCACCTGGGCACGGATCTGCTCGGCAAACTCGCGCCAGGCCTGGGCGTCGGGCGCCGCCATGCCGCCCAGGCGGCGTGCGCTCTTGCGCTCGGGGTCCAGCACCCAGCTTTCCTGCGCCACCGGATCGCGCAGATAGATGCTGCGCTGGCCGTTGCGCTCGAGCTCCTGGCGCGTGCGCCCCTCGCCGTCGCGGCACAGGCGCGAGGTCTGGCTCTGCACGATGCGGTTGCCGTCGGCCAGGGTCTGCACGGTCTCGTGCTGGGCCTCGGCGCAATAGGGCGCGCCCTTCACCACGCGCTCCTGGCCCAGCTCATCGCCGGCAAAGCGCAGGCTCTCATGGCTGATCAGCTGGGCCAGTTGGACGGGCAGCTCCTGCTGCGCCTGGGCCGACGCGCCGCCCAGCAGCAGGCAGGCGCTCAGCAGGGGATGCATACGCTGTTTCATAACGGACTCCTGGAAAGACAGTGGCAACTTGGATCAACGCAGAAAGCGCACCGCCAGCACTTCGCCGCTGGGCTGCATCAGCAGCTCGGCGCGCACCGGCTGGCCGGCGCGGGCGGGATCGAAGGGCAGGCCCAGCAGGGCCATGCGCTCGCGCGGCATTTCGGCGGCCACCAGCCAGCCGGGGCGGCCCGCGCCGGCCTCCTGCAGATAGCTGGACCAGCGCTCGGCGGAGACCAGCGGCAGGAACTCGCTGGCGCTGGCGGTGTCGGCGGCCGCGGGCGGCTCCAGGCTCATCAGCCAGCTGGCGCCCAGCAGCATCACGGCGCAGGTGCCCGCGCCGGACCAGGCCATCGGCCGCCACCAGCCCGACAGCCTGGCGGCCCAGCCGCTGCCAGCGGCGCGCGTCGGCAGCGCGGCGTGCATGGCGCGCAGGGTGCGTTCCTGCAGCGGCGCCGGCACGGGCGTTTGCTGCAGCTGTGCCGCGCCTTCACGCAACAGTTCGGCCAGGGGGCGAATGCTTGGGTTCATGATGAGGCTGCGGCTCCGGCATCCGCGCCGGCCGCGTTCAACAGCGCGGCCAGGCGCAGGCGCGCCCGGTGCAAGCGGGTGCGCAAGGTATTCAGTTCGATGCCGGCGATGGCGGCGGCTTCGGCATAGGGGCGTTCCTGCAGGTCCACCAGCAGCAGCGCCTCGCGCTGCGGCCAGGGCAGGGCGCGGACGGCGGCCCACAGGGCGGCCTGGTCCTGTGCGCGCACCAGCAGGGCTTCGGGCGAGGCATGGGTCGCGGGCGCGCCCGGCGCTTCGTCCCCGGCCTCGGCCGCGGGGGCGTCGCGCCAGCGCGCCAGCAGGGCATGGCGGGCCATGCCGGCCAGGTAGGCGCCCAGGCTGATGCCGCGCGCCGCATCGAAACCCTGCGGCCGCGCGGCCAGGGCCACGAAGGCATCCTGCATCGCATCCGCCGCCCAGGCCGGGTTGCCACCCAGGGTCAGGGCGTAGCGGTAGACGGCCGCTGATTCACGGCGGTAGAGCGGCTCCAGCGCGCTGGTATCGCCGCGCGCCAGGCGCTGCAGCAGCGCCGGCGTGTCCTCGGCCGCGCCCGCGCCGAAGGGCAGAAAGCCTTTCATGCGGCGCACCGTGGCGGGCACGGTGCCGGGGC
>NZ_JBYTBE010000048.1:0-32117 GCF_058788955.1 Roseateles sp. FW301-B2 | reverse complement strand
ATGCTGGGCCTTCCCGGTGCACGCATGTCTGCATGCGAACGTGCCACCGCCCCAGCCAATAGGAGAGACCCCCATGATTGCTCGCCCCGAGGCGCCCGAGCCCCGAGCCCCTTCCGCCACCGGTGCCTGGCGCCAAACCGGCTTGGCGGCCTTGCTGCTGGCCGGCGCCCTGGCGGCCATGCCGGCGGCGGCCACCCAGCTGCTGCCGCACAACCTCACCAAGCTGATCGCGACCTCCGACCTGATCGTCTCCGGCACGGTCAAGAACGTCAGCGACGGCATGGACAACGGTGTGCCCTACACCGAGGTGACCCTGTCGGTGGCCGCCTCGGCCAAGAAGAAGCTGGCACCGCGCTCGGAGTTCAAGTTCCGCCAGTTCGGCATGCTCAAGCCCCGCAAGATGGCCAATGGCAAGTTCTTCCTGGGCCAGGCGCCCGAGGGTTTTGCCAAGTGGCGCAAGGACGAACAGGTCATCGCCTTCATGTACCGGCCCGCGGCCAAGACCGGGCTGCGCACGACGGTCGGCCTGGAGCAGGGCAAGTTCACCACGGTGGGCGGGCGCACCGCGAATGCCGACTTCAACCGCAACCTGTTCAAGGACGTGACGGTCAGCGCCGGCCTGCTGAGCGCCACCGAGACCGCGATGTTGAAGAAGCCTGCCGGCGATGTGGATGCCGTCGCGCTGATGTCGCTGGTGAACCGCGCGGTTGCCGGCCAGTGGATTGAAAAGGGAGTGATGCGCTGATGAACAAGACCTACCGAATCGTCGCCGCACTCGCGGTCAGCCTGCTGGGCAGCGCTGCCGTGCAGGCCGCCGGCCCGCTGATGCTCAACGACAAGCCGCGCGACCCCCAGCCGCTGCGCTGGAACACGGCCACGCCGATCCCGGTCTACACCGACCTGGGCGTCTTCACCTATGACTTCGATGGCACCACCCCCTTCATCACCAACGCGCGCGCCAACGAGATGGTCAAGTTCGCGATTGGGCAGTGGAGCGCCGTGCCGACCTCGACGCTGAAGGCCTACTGGGCCGGCGACTTCAGCAAGGTGCCGACCATCAACGCCGACGTGACGGTGAACAACGCCAGGCAGGTCTACGCGCAGGAGAACGGGCGCGGACTGCATGTCGTCTACGACACCACCGGCGAGATCCTGGCCGACTTCTTCGGCGTCTCGCCCGACTCGGTGCTGGGCATTGCCTTCCCCAAGATCGCCATCGACAGCGACGGCGACGGCTACGAGGACACCATCGTCGAGGCGATGGCCCTGATGAACGGCTATGCGGTGCAGGCCAACGACACCGACGGCCGCTTCTTCAACGGCATCATGACGCATGAGTTCGGCCATGCCTTCAACCTGTCGCATTCGCAGGTGAACGGCTCGATGGCCTACTTCAGCATGCCGGGCTGGTACGACCTCTACCCCGGCGTGCCCGGCTGCGTGCCGGCCCGCCACATCCCGGGCTGGGGCGGCAACGACATGCCGGTCCAGTATGTCGAGACCATGTTCCCCTACATCAACAACGCCGGTCAGATCGGCGCCGAGATGAGCACGGTGGACATGCCCGACGACATCGCGGCGATTTCCAACCTCTATCCCACGCCGGCCTATCGGAGCAGCACCGGCTCGATCAGCGGCGTGCTGCGCCTGAAGGACGGCCGCACCCCCTACAGCGGCGTCAACATCATCGCCCGCAACGTCAACAACCCGCTTGGCGACGCCGTGTCGGCGATGACCGGCGACCAGACCCAGGGCAAGCTCGGCCCGGACGGTCGTTTCCGCATCAACAACCTGAAGCCGGGCCAGAGCTATTGGCTGTACATGGAGGAGATCGTCGCCGGCGGCTATCCGACGACGCCGCGCGCGCTGGTGTCCGAAGCCGAATACTGGAACGTGGCCGAGAGCGCCAACCCCGCCACCGACAAGGCCTGCGACATGACGGCCATCACCGCGGTGGCCGGCAGCACCCAGACGGCCAACCTGACCTTCAATGGCTATGACCAGGGCGTGCAGTTCTATCCGGTGGTCGATGCCGCACTGGCAAAGCTCTCCAAGAACGGCGGCATGGCGTCCGGCCTGTTCTATGCGACCCAGTTCACCTGGGACATCAACAAGGGCATCCAGGTCATGCCGCCGAATGTGATCGGCACCAATGGCGCGATCAGCCGCAACGGGCAGAAGATCCTGGTCAACGCCGATCTCAATGGCAACGGCATCAACACGATGGCCTTGTGGGCCGGCCCGGGCAAGCTCAGCAGCATCGGCGACCTGAACGGCGACACCTGCGGCGGCGAGGGTCAGCAAGGCGTGTCCTCCAGCTACGGCTTTGCGATGGACGACGACGGCCGCACGGCGGTGGGTCTGGCCTATCTGGACGTCAAGAAGAACGGCCAATGCCAGGACAGCTTCGGCGGCTCCATCGTGCCGGTGGCCTGGACCGAAGGCGCCGGCATGCGCAAGCTCGACGACAGCGGCTTCGACTACGCGACCGAAGGCTGGCTGCGTGCCCAGGCGGTGTCGGGCGATGGCAGCGTCGTGCTGGGCGAGACCAACTACTCGAAGGCAATGGCCTGGGTCAACCAGGGCAAGCGCATCGACCTGTTCAAGCTGCACGGCGCGGTGAATGCCTATGCGGTGAATCGCGACGGCACCCGGGTCATGCTGGATACCACCAAGGCGGTCATGCGCAGCTACGACGGGTTCAGCTACGAGGACCGCATCTCCAACGGCCCGCTGTTGTGGAACCCCATGAAGGGCCCGGCCGCGGTCACCAAGATCGCCGGGCTGCGCTGGTGCACCGATGTGGCGTTGCCGGCCCAGATCGATTGGGCGACCTGGCAGTATGTCGATCGCTGCGCCACCGAGGGCCCGGCGGCCGTCGAGGCCGACCTCGGCCTGGTGCCGCTGCAGATCAACGACATGAGCGACGATGGCAAGGTCATCATCGGTCGTGCCGGCTCCTACTGGCTGGGCAACTTCGAGGGCGTGATGTGGGTCGAGGGCGTCGGCTGGATCAAGCTCGCGGACTTCTTCCGCAAGCAGGGCGTGGCCGAGGCCTACCGTTTCGGCATGCAGAACCCGGGCTCGATCAACGGCGCCGGCACCGAGATGGTGGGCGGCCTGCTGGGGGCGATGGGCACCTGGTATGTGGACATGAAGCAGGTCTACGTGTGCCAGAACGGCAGCTCGGTGCAGACCGGCTTCCCGCTGGGCTTCATCTCCAAGATCCAGTCGGGCGCCAAGATGGGTCGCTGCGAGCATCAGGGCTGAGCCCCCGAACTCCCTCGGTTAAGCTGCGGCTCTCACCGAGGGAGCTCCGATGCAGTTGGGCGATCGCCTGCCGTTCAGGCATTTCCTGTTGGCCCTGGCCGTGGTCGCCATCTGGGGCAGCAATTTCGTCGTTATCCGGCTGGGGCTGAATGCCTTCCCGCCGCTGCTGTTCGCGGCGCTGCGCTTTGCCATGGCGGTGCTGCCGGCGATCTTGTTCGTGCCGCGCCCCGCCGCGCCCTGGCGCAATCTGGCCGCCTACGGCCTGCTGATCGGCGTGGGTCAGTTCGGCCTGCTGTTCCTGGCCATGCGCAGCCAGATCTCGCCGGGCCTGGCCTCGCTGGTGATACAGACCCAGGTGTTCTTTACCCTGATGCTGGCCATGCGCGTGAACAAGGAGCGCGTGCAGGGCTACCAATGGCTGGCCCTGCTGCTGGCCGGCGCGGGCATAGTCGTGATCGCCAGCCACACGGATGGCAGCACCACCGTGCTGGGCCTGGCGATGATTCTGCTGGCGGCCTTCAGCTGGGCCTGCGGCAATATGGTGGGCAAGCGCGCCGGCCAGGTGAACATGCTGGCCTATATGGTGTGGAGCAGCGCCTTCGCGGTGCCGCCGCTGCTGGCGCTGTCGCTGCTCGTCGAGGGGCCAGGTCTTGCCTGGCAGAGCGTGCAGGCGGCGGATGCCGGTGCCTGGGCTGCGGTGCTGTGGCAGGCGCTCGGCAATACCTTGTTCGGCTACGGCGTCTGGGGCTGGCTGCTGGCGCGCCACGCGGCCGCCACCATCGTGCCGATGGCGCTGCTGGTGCCGGTGTTCGGCATGAGCACGGCGGCCTGGTATCTCGGCGAGTCGCTGCCGGCCTGGAAGCTGGCCGCCGCCGCCCTGGTGCTGAGCGGGCTGGCGCTGAACCTGCTGTGGCCGCTGCGGCCCTGGAAGCGGGTGGCCGGTATTTGAGCGGCTATGCTGGGCGCCATGCAGATTGAAACCCACATCGCCGCTGCGTCCGAAGCCCAGGCCAAGGCCGCGCTGGGCGCTCTGCTGACGGCCTACACGGCACCGTCCTTCGGCGTGCTGCCCAAGGCTGAGCTGGACCTGGCGATGCTGCTGGCCCTGCAGGCGCTGGGCGCGATCGGCGC
Organism: Roseateles sp. FW301-B2; assembly: GCF_058788955.1. Classification (NCBI taxonomy): domain Bacteria; kingdom Pseudomonadati; phylum Pseudomonadota; class Betaproteobacteria; order Burkholderiales; family Sphaerotilaceae; genus Roseateles; species Roseateles sp. FW301-B2. The sequence goes on along the minus strand of NZ_JBYTBE010000048.1, from coordinate 27,716 downwards.
CGACCCGTCCATCTACGACCTGGTGGCGACGCTGCGCGTCACCCGCCCGAAGGCGCGCAACCTGCTCTATGCGCTGGAGCTGCGCCGCTCCACGCCGGCCCTGCTGGACGCCAAGCTCAAGACCCTGCTGCGCACCCCCATCCTGCACAAGCAGGGCGAGCTGTTCGCGCTGGAAGTGGAGAACCCGCTGCTGGCCGACCATCTGAAGGCACGCCTGCAGCAGCTCGGCCATGCCAGCGACGGCTCCTTCTCGGCCAGCCTGATCACGCTCAAGCTCGAGGCCATGGTGGCCCTGGTGGCTTCCTGCCTGAGCGCCGAGGAGCAGGAGAAGCTGCGCCTGGCACTGGTGAAGGCCGGTGCGCCCGACACCTCGCTGCGCGGCCTGCTGGCCGCCGCCTTCAAGAAGCTGGGCGCCAAGCTGGCGTCCAAGGCCGGCGAGGCCGCGGCCGAGCAGGTGTCAGACTATCTGGGCCCCCTGCTCGATGCCGCCACCAAGACGGCGGCGGCCAAGCTCGGCGCCCTGCTCAAGGCTTAGCGATTGCCGGCGGCCACCGGCGCCAGGCCCTTCAGATAGCCGTACAGCGCGGTGGCGTCGGCATCGCTGAGCGCGGCCAGCGAGGCGAAGGGCATCACGGGGCTGACGCTGCTGCCATTCGGCCGCTTGCCGCTGCGCAGCATGGCGATGAACTGCGGCGCGCTGGCATAGCGGGCGAGGGCGCTGCCGCTGCCGCTGGTGAGGTTGGCGGCGGCCGGCCAGTCCGGCGGCGCGCCGGGGATCTTGCCGCCCGAGAGCTGGGCGCCATGGCAACCGATGCAGCCGTTCGCCACATACGCGCCATGCGCGGCCGAGCCGTCCTCCACCAGCGGCGGGGTGGGCGGCAGTCGGTGGTCGATCTTCTCGGCCGCATCCTTCACCACGCCGGCGGCGTAAAGCGTCTTCACCAGCGCCGGCACGCGCCATTGCGCGGCCTCGCCGGCCGCCGGCGGCAGCTGCTTCACATAGGCCACCAGGGCGCCCAGGTCGGCATCGGTGAGGCGGTTGTAGTCCTCGCTGGGCATGATGAAGAGCGGCCGGCCGTCGGGCTTGACGCCGTGGCGCACCGTGCGCACCCAGTCCTCGTTGCGGTAGCCCGCCACCACCGAGCCGGGGCCGGGGCTGATATTGGGCGCCTTGGCGTAGAGGCCGCCGTCGGCGCCGTCGATGAAGGCCTTGCCCACGCCGCTGGCGCCATGGCAGTCGGCACAGCCGCGGCTGGCGAACAGGTAGCGGCCGCGCTCCAGCGCCGCCGCGTCGCCGGGGATGGCCACCGCCGCCACCGGCAGCTCGATGCGGCGCGCGGCCTTGCGATCGCCCAGATAGGCGCCCAGCGCCAGGCCGGCGGCACCCAGGGCCGCCAGGCCCACCACGCTCAACAGGCTGCGTTTGATCCAGGGGTTCATGTCTTGCTGCTCCATGCTTGGGAAGGCGCTCATTGTGGGCAGCCACCGGCGGCCGCGCATCGCCCGATGGAGCCATGACTTTCGGGCCCGCCTCAGCTGGTGCAGGGCAGCGGCGCGCGCGTGTGCACCCACACCAGCTGCAGCGGCTGGGTGCCGTGGTTGACGATCTGGAAGGGCGCCTGCGGTGGGATCAGCAGGGTGCAGGGGCCCTGGAAGCGCTGCGGGCCGCCGGCGATCAGCAGCTTGCCGCAGCCGCTCTGGGCCAGCACCACCAGCTCGCCGGCGTGCTGCAGGATCTGGGTGTGGGCGCCGGGGGCCAGGCTGCGCAGCCAGACCTCGAAGCCTTGCAGGCCCAGGCGCTGGTCGGCCGCGGCCAGGCATTGCTCGCCCTCCAGGCGCAGGGTGGGCAGATGGGCGTGCTGGAAGATGTGCATGACGGCCCAGTGTGCGCAGCGGTGGCGCCGGCCACATCGCCCGAAAGAGCCATGTCGCCCGGGCGCCGCAGCGACCGTAGCCCGCTTGGGTGACGTCAACCCTGAGTGCGCTGCGGGCATGCTGTTGCAGAATCCGCGCATGTCGCCGGCACCGTCATTTCCGTCGTTCGCGCTTGCCAAGATCCAGGCGCCGCGTCCGCGTGCCAGCCTGGTGGCGCGCCCCGGCTTGGAGCGGGCGCTGGACCGGGCACTGGGCTCGCATCGCCTGACCCTGCTGGTGGCCCCCGCCGGCTATGGCAAGACCGCCGCGCTGACGCGCCAGCTCCAGGCCCTGCCCGCAGCCTGCGCGCTGGCCTGGATCTCGGCCGACGAGGACGACCAGGTGCAGCGCTTCCTGGCCTGCCTGAGCACCGCGCTGGACCCCTACGACCTGCCCTGGCGGGTGGCGCCCGAGGCGCTGCCGACCCTGGCCGAGGCCGATGGCGGCCTGCGCAGCGTGGCCGACGAGATCGTCAACGCGCTCGCCTCGGCCGGCGTGGCCCAGGGCCTGATCGCGCTGGACGATGCGCACCGCATCACCGACCCGCGCGTGTTCGAGCTGTTGCAGATGATGCTGGACCGCCTGCCCGCGCAATGGAGCGTCGTGATGGCCAGCCGGGTCGAGCCGCCGCTCTCGCTGGCGCGCTGGCGCGGCCTCGGCGAGCTGGCCGAGTTCCGCCAGTACGAGCTGCGCTTCAACGAGAGCGAGGTGGCCGAGCTGCTGGCCAGCAGCGGCCAGGTGCTCGCCGACGGCCAGGCCCGCCAGCTGCTGGAGCGCACCGATGGCTGGGCCGCCGGCCTGCGCCTGAGCCTGTCGGCGCGGTCGCGCGAGGCCGGGCCGGGCCTGGGTTCGCCCACCCAGCGCCATCTGTTCGACTACCTCGCCAGCGAGGTGCTGGACGACATGCCCGAGGCGCTGCGCTGGTTCCTGCTGCGCTGCGCGGTGCTGCCCGAGCTGACGGCGGCGCGCTGCGCCCATGTGAGCCGGCTGCCGCAGACCGCGCGCCTGCTGGAGGAGGTCGAGCGGCGCGGCCTCTTCGTCACCGCCCTCGATGCGCCCGAGCTGACGCTGCGCCTGCACGACCTGTTCCGCGATTTTCTGGAAGACCGGCTTCAGCGCGACTATCCCGACGAGCTGCCCTATCTGCTGCGCCGCGCCGCCGACGACGAGCCCGACCTGAGCCGCGCGATCGGCTACCTGACCCGCGCCGGCGCCTGGGACGAGGCCGCGCGCGTGCTGGCCCAGCGCGGGCCGGCCCTGGTGCCGGTGGGCGCCGGCCCGGTGCTGGAGCAGCTGCTGGCGCTGTTCCCGCCGGCCGCCTTCCAGCGCCATTCCGATCTGCACTTCCTGCGCGGCCTCAGCACCTTTCCGCGTTTCGACTTCCAGGGCATGGTGGAGGCGATGCAGCAGGCCGCCACCGGCTATTACCGCGAGGGCCGCGCCGAAGCCTCGGCCCTCGCGCTGGCCCATGCCTATATCGGCATGCAGAACACCGCGCGCCTGGACGAGGCCGCCCGTGGCCTGGCCGAGCTGTGCCAGCAGCCGCTGCCCGATGAGGTGCTGACCTTCGTCTGCTTTGCGCGCGCCTGGGCCGCCTATGCCCAGGGGCGTTCCGAGGCGGTGGCGCCGCTGGTGGGCGAGATGCTGGAGGCGCTGGAGCGCGCCAACGATCCGCAGATCTGGGACCGCTGCTTCTTCCTCAGCATCCTCACCGGCCTGCCGGGCATGAAGCCGATGCTGGAGCGCTTTGCCAACGGCGCCAGCCGCCTGGCCTCGGAGCAGCCGACCCAGCTGCGCGCCGGCGTCGCCCATATCCGCGCCTGGCTGGCGTTCTCCGACGGGCAGCTGGCCGAGGCCGCGCAATGGCTGGCCCAGGCCGATGCCGATGTGCGCTGGCTGGGGCGGCCGCGCAGCCTGATGACCGAGAGCTGGATGGCGCACACCCTGATCGACGCGGTGCGCGGCGATGCCGCCGCCAGCCGCCAGGCCGGCGAGGAGAACAAGCGCGATCTGGAGCAGCATTCGCTGCTGTGCAACCGCCTCGCGCATGAGTACGAGGAACTCTTCACCTATGTGCGCGGCTGCTGGCTGCTGGGCGATGGCCAGCGCCTGCGCGAGCTGGATGCCGCGCTGGCGCGCACCGGCAACGCCTATGAATGGGCCGCCGGCGCCGACGACCGGCGCTTCAGCCAGGCCCTGGTGGCGCTGCTGGATGAACGCCTGAGCGAGGCCCGCGAGCTGCTGCGGCCGCTGGCCTTCGATCAGGAACGCTCCTGCTTCTTCCCGGCCGCGCAGGCGCGCGTGCTGCTGGCCGATACCGAGCTGCGCCTGGGCCTGCGCGACGCCGCCGCGGCCACCCTGCAGCCCTGGCTGGCCGGCGTGCTGCAGGGCGGCGATCGCGGTGGCGCCCTGCTGGCCGGCCTGCCCAGCCTGCAGCGCCTGGCGGAGGCCGACTGGGGCGCACGCCTGCCGCCCGCGCAGGCCGCGCTGTTGCGCGAGCTGCTCGCCCAGATGCCTGCGGCGGCCCAGCCCGGCGTGGCGATGCAAGCGGCTGCGCCGCGGGCGGCCCCAGCAGCCGGCGGCGCCCGCGCCGAGGCCTTGCAAAGCCTGCTGACCGAGCGCGAGCTGGAGGTGCTGGAGCGCCTGGCCGCGGGCGACAGCAACAAGCTGATCGCGCGCGTGCTGGACCTCAGCCCGCACACCGTCAAGCGCCATGTCGCCAACATCCTCGGCAAGCTGGGTGCCGACACGCGCGGCCAGGCGGCGGCGCATTGGCACCGGGACGGCGTATCCTAGGGCGATGCGCCGCCGCCATTTCCTGAGCATCGTCCTGTTGAGCCTGGGCACCTTGCCGGCCTGGGCCGCCGAGGGGCCGCGCCAGAACCTCTGGGTCGAGCTGCGCTGGGTCGAGTCCAGCGTCAGCGGTGCCGCGGTGGCCGGCCTGCGCGAGGGCGCGGTGGTGGTGGGCACGGCCGGTTCGGTCTCGCCGCGCGGCGCGGTCGAGCTCAGCACCCGGCGGCGCGACGAAGGCGCCGAGCAGCTGCAACGCCTGCTGGTGCTGAACGGCCACAGCGCCTCGGTGCAGCTGAGCGAGCTGGCGCCGGTGGAATGGCTGGACTACGGCGTGCAGGCCGACCTGAATGCCAATGGCAACGCCGGCCCGGCCCAGCCGGGCAAGGTCTACGCCCTGCCGCGCAAGAGCATGGTGGAGCAGACGCGTGGATTCAGCGTCAGCCCGCATTGGCTCGGCGGCAGCCAGCCGGTGCGGGTGGAACTGAAGGCGCAAGACCTGACCCCCGGTGCCATGAACGGTGCGGGCGGCACGCCGGTGCGCAGCCAGGTGCTCAGCACGGTGCAGGTGCCGCTGGGCGACTGGGTCACGGTGGCGCGCAGCGGCCAGGGCCTGCAGCGCCAGGAGCGCGGCGTGATCAGCAGCCGCGATGCCGAGGCACGCAGCCTGCGCGAGCTGCAGCTGCGCGTGCAGCTGGCGCCCTGAGCATCGTCAGCCTCAACCCTTGGCCGCGGCCGCGATCAGCGCCTGGGTCTCGCGCTGCAGCAGTTCCACCAGGGCCTGCGCGGCGGCGCTGAGCCGCCGGCCGCGCGGCGTCACCAGGCCCAGCGGGCGCGGCATCACCGGTTCCACCAGGCGCCGTCGCAGCACGCTGGGGCCCTGCGCCACCAGGGCCGCCAGCTCGGGCAGGGCGGCCACGCCCAGGCCGGCGGCCACCATGGCATTGATGGTGGCGAGGTGCTCCACCTCGTAACGCGGCGCGAAGCGCAGGCCGTTCTGCAGGAAGGCCTCCTCGGCGTACTGGCGCACGCTGGTGGGCCGCGGCATCGAGATATGCGGCAGCTCCAGGGTCTCGGCCCAGCGCAGCGGCTTCTTGCGCCGCGCCAGCGCATGCTCGGCCGGCAGCAGCAGCACGAAGCGGTCCTCCCCCAGCGGCGTGTATTCGAGGTCGGCATAGGCCGGGTTGGCGGCGGTGAGGGCGAAGTCGGCCTGGCCGGCGCGCACCAGATCGAAGGCCGGGCCCGAGAGGCTGTCCAGCATCTCCAGGCGCACGCCCGGGTATTGCGCGGCGAAGCGCGCAAACGCGGTGGGCACGGCGGTGGCGGCCAGCGAGGGCAGGGCGGCCACGCGCACGCGGCCGCTGCGCAGCTCGCTGACATCGCGCACCGCCAGCACCGCGGCATCGGCCTGCTGCTGCACCAGGCGCATGCGCTCGACGAACACCGCCCCCGCCTCGGTGAGCCGCACCGCGCGCGTGCTGCGCTCGAACAGCGCCGTGCCCAGCGCCGCCTCCAGGCGCGCGATCACGCCCGAGACCGCCGGCTGCGAGAGATGCAGGCGCTCGGCGGCGCGGCGGTAGTTGAGCGTCTCGGCCAGGGTCAGGAAGACCTCCAGCTCGCGCAGTGAGCAATTGATCAGCATGGCTGATCAATTTATCCGAAATGACGAATGGACGTATCAATTCCTTGTTCCTAGACTGGCCTGCAGACGGAGCAGGAGTGACGCGTGGCGACGACCAAGGAATTGCGAACGGCGGTGGTGGTGGGTGGCGGCACCATGGGCGCCGATGTGGCGGTGGTGCTGCTGCGCGGCGGCTTCGCGGTCAGCGTGGTGGAGCAGCAGGCGGCGCGCCGCGCGCTGCTGCCCGCCTATGTGGCCGAGCGGCTGGCACCGCTGGGCCTGCAAGCGCGCGTGAGCGAGCTGCAACTGGCGGCCGGGCTGGACGAGCTGGACTGGGGCGGCATCGAGCTGGTGATCGAATGCATCCCCGAGCAGCTGCCCCTCAAGCAGGCCTTGTTTGCCGAGTTGCAGCGGCGCGCGCGGCCCGATTGCCTGCTCACCAGCAACAGCTCGAGCTTCCCCATCAGCGCGATCGCCGCGGGCCTGCCCACGCAGCAGCGCATGCTGGGCCTGCACTACTTCATGCCGGCGCATCTGGTGCCCCTGGTTGAGGTGGTGCTGGGCCCGCTGAGCGATGCCGCACTGGCCGAGCAACTGGCCGAGGCCATGCGTGGCTGCGGCCTGGTGCCGGTGCTGGTGCGCAAGGACAAGCCCGGCTTCCTGGCCAACCGCCTGCAGCATGCGCTGGCGCGCGAGGCCTTTGCCCTCATCGACGAGGGCGTCGCCAGCGCCGAGGACGTGGATGCCGCGGTGCGCTTCGGTTTCGGCTTCCGCTTTCTCGCCGCCGGCCCGGTGCTGCAGCGCGACCATGCGGGCCTGGACGTGCATTGCGCCGCCGCCGCCACCATGTACCCGACGCTCAGCAATGCCAGCGAACCCTCCGCCGCGCTGCGCGAGCGCGTGGCCCAGGGCCGCCTGGGCATGAAGGCGGGCGGCGGCTTCTACGACTGGCCGCCCGAGCGCCGTGCCGCCGAACGGGCGCGTTATGACGCTCTGCTGACGCAGGGCCTGGCCCTGCTGGCCGCCGAGCTGCCGCGGCTGCGCGGCGCACCCGGGGAGGCCGCGTGAACGAGCCGCTCATCATCACGGTGGCGCCCAACGGCGCCTACAAGCAGCCCGGCGACCATGCCCAGCTGCCGATCACGCCGGCAACGCTGGCCGCCACCGCCAAGCGCTGCTGCGATGCCGGCGCGGCCATGTTGCACCTGCATATCCGCGACGCCGCCGGACGCCACAGCCTGGATGTGGAGGGCTATCGCGAGGCCTTGCGCGTGGTGCGCGCGGCGGTGGGCGATGCGATGGTGCTGCAGGTCACCAGCGAGGCGGCCAAGGTCTACCGCGCGCCGCAGCAGATTGCGATGGTGCGCGAGCTGCGGCCCGAGGCGGTGTCGGTGGGCCTGCGCGAGCTGGACCAGCCCGAGATCGGCGAGGCCGGCCTGGCGGCCTTCTTCGGCTGGCTGGCGGCCGAGCGCATCATGACCCAGGTGATCGTCTACGACGTCGCCGACCTGCAGCGCTGGCAGGCGCTGCGCGCCACCGGCCTGATCCCCGACGCGCCCTGGTTGCTGCTCTTCGTGCTGGGCCGTTACAGCGCCGGCCAGGTCTCGTCGCCGCAGGACCTGCTGCCCTTTGTGCAGGCGCACCAGGGGCCCGAGCCCTGGGCGGTGTGCGCCTTCGGCGCCGCCGAGCATGCCTGCATGACGGCCGCCGCGGCGCTGGGCGGCCATGTGCGCGTGGGCTTCGAGAACAACCTCTACCTCAAGGACGGCAGCCTGGCGCCCGACAACGCCGCCCTGGTGCAGCAGGTGGCGCAGAGCGCTGCCGTGCTGGGCCGGCCGCTGGCCAGCGCGGCCTGGCTGCGCGCGCGCTCGCTGCCCTGAACCCTTATAAAACCACCGGAGACAAGCCCATGCACCGTCGACACCTGCTCAGCGCCGCGGCGCTCGCCCTGCTCGCCGCCAGCGGCGCGGCCCAGGCCCAGGAGGCCTATCCCTCCAAGCCGATCCGCTTCATCGTGCCCTACCCGCCGGGCGGACCTACCGATTTGATGGCGCGGCTGCTGCAACCCGAGCTGCAGCAGCGCCTGGGCGTCACCATCGTGATCGAGAACCGGGGCGGCGCGGGCGGCAATGTGGGCACGGCCGAAGTGGCGCGCCAGGCCCCCGCCGACGGCTACACCCTGCTGCTGGCGGCCAGCGGCCCGATGGCGGTGAACCAGAGCCTGTTCAAGAGCCTGAGCTACAGCCCGCTCACCGATCTGGTGCCGGTGATCCAGCTCTCCTCCTTCCCGCTGGTGCTGGAGGTGCACCCCTCGCTGGGCATCAAGACGGTGAAGGAGTTCCTGGCGCTGACCGGCAAACCCGGCGAGGGCCTGAGCTTCGCCTCGGCCGGCAGCGGCACGCCCCAGCACCTGGCCGGCGAGATCTACAACAAGGCGGTGGGCGCGAAGCTCAGTCACATCCCCTACCGCGGCGCCGGCCCGGCGCTGAACGATCTGCTGGGCGGCCAGGTGAAGGTGATGTTCGACGTGCTGGGCAGCTCGTTGCCGCACATCAACAGCGGCAAGCTGGTGCCGCTGGCGGTGACCTCGGCGCAGCGCAGCCCGGCGCTGCCGAACGTGCCGACGCTGGCGGAGTCGGGCCTGGCGAACTTCGAGGTCACCGCCTGGCATGGCATCGCGATGCGCGCCGGCACGCCGGCGGCCCATGTGCAAAAGCTCAACAGCACCCTGCAGGCGATCTTCAAGGAGCCCGCCTTCCGCAAGAAATGGGAGCAGCTGGGCACGCCGGTGGTGGCTGGCAGCGCCGAGAGCTTCGGCCAGCTGATACGTACCGAGTCGGTCCGGCTGGGGCGAGTGGTGCGCGAATCTGGCGCCACGGCGGACTGATATTGGTATTTGATTGGCATTCAATTTCGGGTAGGCTTGCGGCCTCTGCCCGGAATCCATGCCATGCGCCGACTGTTTTTTGTTGCACTCGCTGCCAGCCTCAGCCTGCTGGCACCCCGCACCCAGGCCCAGCCTGCGGCCGAGGCGCTGTTCGCCGCCAAGGCGCTCGACTTCGAGCGCACCAGCGCCAAGGTGGTGGGCGCCTATGTGGCGAACTGGCAGCCGCTGGCCCAGGTGGAGGCGATTCCCGCGGGCAGCCTGAGCCACATCCTCTATGCCTTCCTGCGCCTGTGCGGCCCCGGCCAATTGCCGGCCGATGCGGTGCGCTGCGAGGGACGGCAGGACTTCCAGCTCGCCAGCAGCGAGGTCGATCGTCGCTTTGACGCGGCCTTCGCCCGCCTGAAGACGCGCGCACCGCAGCTCAAGGTGCTGGCCTCGGTGGGCGGCTGGGGCGGCTCGGACCCCTTCTTCCATCTGGCCAACGACGCCGCGCGGCGCGCCGTGTTCGCGGCCTCGGTGCAGCAGTTTCTGCGCGAGCACCCGGCCTTCGATGGTGTCGATATCGATTGGGAACACCCCGGCGGCAATGGCGCGGCGAACGGCGTGCCGCTCGGCAGCCCGGCCGATGGTCAGGGCTATGCGGACCTGATGCTGGACCTGCGCCGCGCGCTCGACCGGCTGACGGCCGAGACCGGCCGTCTCTACCTGCTCAGCACGGCGGTCAACAGCACGCAGGCGATCGTGCAGCGCGTCAACTTCCGCCAGGCGGCGCCGGCGCTGGACCTGGTGTTCATGATGACCTACGACTTCTACGGCGGCTGGAGCAGCGGCGCGGGCCATCACAGCGCCCTGCGCAGCTCGGCGCCCGGCACCGACGACAGCCTCGAGCGCTCGGTGCAGAACCTGGTGGAGGCCGGCGTGCCCAAGAGCAAGCTGGTGGCCGGCGTGGCGATGTACGGGCGCGGCTTCAGCGGCGTGGCCAAGCCCGTCAGCGGCGCGGCCAAGGCTGCGGTCTATCCCGGGGCCGACGGCTCGGCCGGTTACCGCGAGATTGCGCAGCGCTATCTGGGCCCGCGGGGTCAGGGCTTGCGCGGCTACCGCGCCTTGTTCGACGCGCAGACCCAGGCCTGGAGCCTCTACCACCCGGGGCTGAAGCTCTGGATGAGCTATGACGATCCGCGTGCGGTGCTGGCCAAGGGCCGCTTCGTCACCGAGCAGGGCCTGGCCGGCCTGTTCGCCTGGGAATTGAGCCAGGACAACGGCGCCATCCTGAATGCAATGAACCGCGGCCTCGGGCACCTCGCCTTGCCCTGAGCCCGCGCCGCTGCGGCCGGGCTCAACGCAGGCCGTAGCGGCCGCGGATCTCCTTGAGCACGCCGCGCTCTTCCAGCTGCTGCAAGGCGTTGCCGATGGCGCGCGCATCGGCCTCGCTGACCGACTTCTTGCTGAGCATCAGGTGCACCGGCTCGCGGGCCGGCACAAAGGGCAGCTCCACCAGTTCCAGGCCGCGCTGGGCGGCCTCGTACAGGGTGGCGCCGCGGTCGGCCATGAGGATCTCGCCGCGCGCGGCCAGCAGCATGCTGAGGCCCTGGCGCGTGTTCTCGTACTGGGAAATCAGCTTGGCCTGCTGCAACTGCGGCAGCAGGGTGGCGTACTCGACGCCGAACCAGCCCAGGTTCTGCGTCACCATCGGCACGCGGCGCTGCAGCACGGCGCCGAAGCCGTCGAGCTCGCGCAGGGCCGCGGCCCTGGCCGGCAGCGCGAACCAGGCGGTGGTCTCCATGCGGTAGGGCGGCGTGAACCAGGCCACCTCGCGGCGCTCCACGGTTTCACTGGCGGCCAGCAGGATGTCCAGCTCGCCGGCCAGGAACATCGCGTAGCGGCGCTTGCGCGGCAGGTCGGGCACGATTTCCAGCTGGCAGCCGGCCTGCTGCAGGATGGCGCGCAGCAGCTCGGGCTCGGCGCCGCTGGCCGCGCCGCGCGCATCGCGCAGGATGTAGGGCGGGAACTGACCCATCGCCACACGCAGCGGGCGATCACAGGCCGAGGCGGCCGGGGCGCAGAGCGCCATGAGCAAGGCCAGCAGTTCCAGCCATCGCCGGCCTGCTTGCCAGCACCGCGCTTGCATCTCTAGATCCGGAAAATGACAACAGCTGCAGTGTATCGAGCCATCGGCTGCCCGATACTGGCCGGATATCACGAACCCTCCCACCGCCATGACCGTCTGGGACGCCCACGCCTGCCTGCCGCTGCACCCCGATGCCAGCCTGGCGCCGCTGCAGGCCTATGCCGCCGAGGGGGTGGACTACGTGTCCATCAACGTCGGCATGGACATGAATCCGCTGGAGCAGGTGATGGCGGTGATCGCCGCATTCCGGGCCCGCATCGCCGCCGAACCCGCCCGCTATGCCCTGGTGCACCGGCTGGCCGAGCTGGACGCCGCCCGCGCCGCCGGCCGGCTGGCGCTGGGCTTCGACCTGGAGGGCAGCCTGCCGCTGCTGGGCCGGCCCGAGATGGTGGCCCTGTACCGCAGCCTGGGGGTGAACCAGATCCACTTCGCCTACAACCGCAACAACGCGGTGGCGGGCGGCTGCCACGATGAGGAGCAGGGCCTGACCCCGCTGGGCCAGCGCATGGTGGAGGCCGTCAACGCCGCGGGCATGCTGATGGACTGCTCGCACACCGGCCGGCGCTGCAGCCTGGACATCATGGCGGCCTCGGCGGCGCCGGTGATCTTCAGCCATGCCAACCCGCTGGCGCTGGTGGCGCATGGCCGCAATATCAGCGATGCGCAGATCCGCGCCTGTGCGGCCACCGGTGGGGTGGTGTGCATCTCGGGCGTATCGGCCTTTCTGGGCAGCGCGGCGCCGAACGCGGCCGATGTGGCCCGCCACGCCGCCTATGTGGCCGCGCTGGTGGGTGTGGCCCATGTGGGCCTGGGGCTGGACATCGGTTTCTCCGAGCCGGGCCTGGACGATCGCCCGCCCGGCCGCTTCGACCCCGGCTACTGGTGGCCCGCCGCGGCCGGCTATGGCGCGGCGCTGGGCGGCATCCGCTACACGCCGGTGCAGGCCTGGGGTCAGATCTTGCCGGCGCTGCAGGCCGAGGGCTTCAGCGCGGCCGATGCGGCGCTGGTGATGGGCGGCAATATGCGGCGCGTGGCCGCGCAGGTCTGGGGCTGAGCCGCAGCCATGAGGCCGGCTGAGGCCGTGCGGCAGCGTACAGACGCGACCGGCGCAGGGCTGCAACATCGGGCCTTTGATGGCAGGAGTTCGATATGTCCAAGGGTCAACGCGGCAACAAGGAAATGAAGAAACCCAAGAAGGTGGTGCCGCTGGTGCTGCCGGCGGCGGTGGTCGCCGCGGTGGCGGCCTTGCCGGCAGCCACGCACGAGCGCATCAAGAAGAAGTCCTGAGCCAGCGCCGGCAGGTTCACCTCAGCCAGCGCAGCCACTGGCTGCGCAGCACCCGGCGCCAGTCGAGCTTGGCAAAGGCATAGACCAGGGCCAGCAGCAGCAGCTGGGTGAGCAGGAAATAGGCGCCCGTCCAGCCGCTCAATTCATGCGGTAGCTGGCTCGCCGCGTAGGCGCCGCCGGCCAGCGCCAGGCTGTAGCTGACGAAGCGGCCGCAGAAGAACGGCAGGGCCAGCCAGGCCAGCGGCGCGCGCGTCATGCCATAGGCCAGGAACAGCAGGTTGGAGGGCAGCGGGCTGAGCGCGAACATCAGGAAGGCCAGCGCGCTGGCGGTGCGGCGCCGCTCCAGCGCCTCGGCCACCGCATCCAGGTTGTCGCGCATCGCGGCATTGATCCAGCGGCTGTGCGTGACGCGCTGGGCGAAGCGCGCCAGCAGCCAGCGGCCCGCGGTGGCCGCCAGCGCCGCCACCAGGCCGATCTGCCAGGCCTGCCAGAGCTGTGCCGGCGGGAAGTTGAAGCCGTAGAAGGCCAGCACCATCCAGGTGGGCGGCGCAAAGGCCGGCAGGACGTTGATGACGAGAACGGCGAGGAATAGCAGGGCCAGGGCGAGCATGGCCCGATGCTAGCCCGTCGCAAGCGCCCGCTGGCCTTACAGCTTCGGCAGCTCGACGCGCCAGGGGAAGGCCATGGCGCAGGGCTTGCCGGCACAGCGTGCGGGCTTGAAGGCGGTCTGCACCGCGATGCTGGCGGCGGCCTTGCTCAGCTCGGCATCGGGCGATTTGTACACCGCCACGCGGCGCACCTCGCCCTCGGCATTGATCTCCAGATGCAGGGTCAGCGAGCCTTCGACGCGCAGCTGGTTGGCGGCGAAGCGGACCGGGTCCGTGAGCGCCTGCATGCCTTCGCGCGGATAGGGCGGCTCGTCGCCATCGGGCAGGCCGGTGTAGGCATTGCGGAACTGGGCCTGCTGGGCCGGGCTGAGCTCGGCCCAGGCCTTGTTGGCGGGCAGCTTGGTCGCGTCGGACTGGGCGCTGGAGCAAAGGCTGGCGCCGCCCAGACAGAGGGCGACGAGGGTCTTGAGGGTCATGGCAGTCATGATGCGGGTACTCCGACGGAGAGTGGCATTGAGACGCGCGTACGGCCGGCGCAGTTGAATCAGCAATGTAACTGCCACGCCCTAAGATGCACAGATGCGAATTGCCCTGATCGCCCATGACGGCAAGAAAGACGCGATGGTGGCGCTGGCGGCCGGTTTCGTGCCGTTCTTGCGGCGCTGCCGGCTGATGGCCACCGGCACCACCGGCGGCCGCCTGCGCCGTGAGCTCGGGCTGGAGGTCGAATGTCTGCTCTCGGGGCCGCTTGGCGGCGACCTGCAGATCGGCGCCCGCCTCGCGGTGGGCGAGGTGGACGGCGTGATCTTTCTGCGCGACCCGATGACGCCGCAACCGCACGAGCCCGATATCAACGCCCTGGTGCGCGCCTGCGATGTGCACGACGTGCCCTGCGCCACCAATGTGGCGGGGGCGCGGCTGCTGCTCGCCGCCTGGGCCTCGAACAGCGCGGGCGCTAGCGCCTGAGCGGCAGCGGGTAGCTCGCCAGGCTGGCCTGGCCGGCCTTGGAAAGCGCCTGCACGCCGAAGATGACGTTGTCCTTGGAGACGCCAGGCAGACGATGGCTGGTGACCAGGCCGACATCCTTGGACTGCTGCCAGGTGGCCGAATCGGTGCTGCGCCAGACGATGCGGTAGCCGGCCAGCTCGGGCTCGGTGCCGGCGGCCCAGCTGAGCGTGCTGTCGTTGGTCAGCTCGGTGGCTTCGAGGCGCACGTTCTGCGGGGCCGCTGGCGCCAGCGCCAGCGTGGCCAGGCCCACGGCATCGATGCGCGCCACATTGGCCACATACTCGAAATCGACGAACTCGGGCAGATCGCCATAGACCACGCCGCCCTCGGTGCGCGGGTTCTGGTGCTGGTGGCGGAAGTCCTCGAAGGGTTCGGAGAAGCGCACCGCGGCATAGCCGCGCTCCAGGAAGGGCAGGTGATCGCCGCCGCGCAGATAGCGGTCGCGGCGCTGGATCAGGTTGACCTTGAAGCCGGGTAGATAACGCTCGCCCGCGGCCTTCAGATGCCGGCCCAGCTGCTGGGTGGGCAGGTCCTCGGCGCCGCCGGCCAGGGCCAGCTGGGTGAGGGGCTCGCGCCAGGCCTCGTTGGCACGCACCTCGGCCTCGCTGGCGGGGCTGTTGCTGCGCGCCTGCACCAGCAGGCGCAGCAGCGGGTCGAAGCCATCGGCAAACAGCCGCACCTGCCGCTGGTCGCGCTGGCCGGCGTCGCCGGTGGAGCTGCCGATGATGTCGTTGGTGATCATGGCCTCGACGCGCAAGCCCTTGGCGCGCGCCCGCTTGGCCCAATGGGTGGCGCCCAGCAGACCCTGCTCCTCGCCCGGCACGGCCATGAAGACCAGGGTGGCATCGAAGCTGTGCCTGGCCATCGCGCAGGCCATCTCCATCACCGCGGCCACGCCCGAGGCGTCGTCGTTGGCGCCCGGCGCCGCGCCCTCGGCGTCCATCACATCGCTGTTGCGTGAGTCGTAGTGGCCGCTTACCACCAGCAGGCGATCGCGCGCGGCGGGCGAGCTGCCGGGCAGGGTGGCCACCACGTTCACCAGCTCGGTGGGGCGGGCCACGCGCGCGCCCACGGGCTCGATGAAGCTGTCCATCTCGACCTGCAGGCGGCCGCCGGTGGCCTGGCTGCAGGCCTGCAGCTCGCGCTGTATCCAGCGCCGCGCCGCACCGATGCCGCGCGTGTCGGAGGCGGTTTCGGAGAGCGTGTGGCGGGTCTGGAAGTCCACCAGGCTGCGGATGCGGGCCTCGATGCGCGGGGCCGAGATGTCCTGCAGGATGCGGCTCAGCTTGGTGTCGGTGGCGCTGTCGGCATGAGCGTGGGCATGGGCCAGGCCAAGGGCCAGAGGGAGCGCGGCCCAAGCGGCCGCCCGCGCGATTTTCAGCATGCTGCACTCGCTGCTTCAACAGGGAGCGCCGATTGTGGCATCGCCCCCTGCCGCAGCGCGGGCGCGGCGCTCAGGCGCGTGCGCTGTGCAGCAAGTTGAAATCGGCGCGCAGCGCCTCGCTCATGTAAAGCGCGGTGGCATGGCCATCGGCATGCTCAAGCCGGTAGAGCCCGGTGGGTACCGCCCGCTCGCCCTGCGGCGTCTCGAACACCAGCGAGAACTGCTCGCAGCCGCGCCGGGCCGGGGCTGCGCTGATGCGGGCCAGGCGCACGCTGGCCCGGACCCCCTGGCCATCGTCAAGTTCAAAGTGCTCACCGAGATAGGCCTGCCAATCCAGGCGGCGGGAACGCCCGTCGAGGGCGGGTCTGCAACTGGCCGCCGCCATGGCCGCGGGCGCCGCCAGGGTGGCTGCAGTGCCGAGCATGAAGCTGCGCTTGTTCATGGTGATCAACATGGCTGACTTTCCTGCGGGTGGGAAGAAAGGGCGACCGGGCTGTGGCGGATCATGTGCTGATGCACGCCATGTGGCGCGCCATCGGCCCGGAAGCCCAGGCGTTCGTAGAGCCGACGCGCCGGGTTCTGCAATTCCACATAAATGCTGACCTGCAGGCCCTGTGCCTCGGCTTCGGCGATCAGCGCGCGCAGGCAATGGCCGCCCACGCCGCGGCCGCGCGCGGCCTCCAGCAGGCTGATGTCCAGCACATGCAGGGTATGCGGGCGGCGATCGACCCAGAGCCGGCCGACGGGCTGGCGATCGAGCTCGATGATCTGGCAGAGCGCGCGCGGATACTGTTCGGCGTAGTAGCGCCGCTGCGCCTCGAACTGCATGCCGGTGAACTCGCGGCACTGCGCCTCGTCCCAGTTGGTCAGCGCCAGCTCGGCCAGGCGGGTGCTGGCATAGATGCGCTGCAGCAGGGCTTGGTCCTGCTCGGTGGCGGGGCGCAGCTGAATCGACATGGGGCCTCAGCTGCGCGGCGGGTAGATTCCCTGCATGGCGATGCAGAAGTTCACGGCCAGGTAGGGCGACCTGTTCTCGTGCGGTTGGCTGCCGCCCGCCGCGCCGTTGCTGTCGCCCGCCATCGCGACCTGGTTGCCCGGTATGCGGTAAGCCAAGGCCGCGGCGGCCGGTGGCGCCAGGGCGGCGCCGGCAGGGCTGTCGGTCTGCGCCGAAGCCCCTGCCATCAAGGCATGGCTGTGCGCGGGCATCTCCGAGCTGAGCAGCGAGACGGTGCCGGAGCCTCCGCGCTCGCCAATGTCATACAAACTCAGCCCGGGCCCCTGGCCGACGCCCAGGGCAAAGCTGTCTTGGAGGTTGGGCAGGCCAAAGGTCACCTTGCCATCGCCGCCGTAATAGGTGCCCAGCAGCGAAAACAAGGCGGTGTTCTGGCTGATCGGCAGCAACTGGCCGTTGCAGGCCGCCCAACCCTTGGGCGCGAAGTTGAAACCGAACATGCGGATTTCTGCGACGAAGGGATCAGACATGGCGGGCCTCTAGCTCTGCGAAGGGAAGATGCCGAACAGCGAGATGATGTAGTTCACCGCGCAGTAGGGCGCCATATTGCTGTGTGGCTGCGATCCGCCGGCCGCCGGAATGGCACCGGCCGCCATCGGCACCGTCGGCACCGCCGTGTCATAGCTGTTGGCGCCGGTCTTGGCCAGCACCGTGCCGGCCGGGCTGCCGAGGCTGGCCAGACTCGTGGCCGCCCGCAGGGCATGCGTATGCATGGGCATTTGCGCGCTCGTCAGCGTGACTGTCTCGCTGCCGCCCAACTCGCCCAACTGGCGCGTGCTGCCTAGGCTCGGTCCGGTTCCCTGGTGCATCGGCACGCGCCCGCGCATGTCGGGCAGCGCAAAGGTCTGCTGGCCGTCACCGCCATAGGTGGTGCCGATCAGCTGGAAGAGCACCTCGTTCTCGCTGATCGGCAGCAGGCTGCCGTTGCAGAACGCCCAGCCGTTGGGCGCGAAATTGCCCGCGAACATGCGGATCTCTCCGACATAGGGTTGGCCCATGACGCGCTCCTAGTTTTGCGAGGGAAAGATGCCTTGCAGCGCAATGCTGAAGACCAGCACCGCATAGGGCTGCAGGTTGTTGTGCGGCTGGCTGCCGCCGCTGCGGCTGATCGAATCGGTATGCATCAGCGCGTCGCTGCTGCCGGCCGCGGCATAGCGGTTGCTGCCGCCGCGGCCCTTGGCGGCGGGCAGGGCCAGGCCGGGTGCATTGGCGTTGGCCAGATCGCCGGTGCCGTTCAGCCCATGCTGGTGGGCGGGCAGCTGGTTCATCGTGAGCGTCACCGCCTCGGCGCCGGCGCGCTGCCCCTGCGTGCTCTGCGGCCCGACATGCATGGGGCTGCGTCCGCGCAGGTCAGGCAGCGCAAAATTTGTCTGGCCGTTGCCGCCATACATGGTGCCCAGCAAGGCAAACAGCGCCTGGTTCTGGTTGATCGGCAGCAGCTGGCCGTTGCACTGGGCCCAGCCCTTGGGTGCGAAGCCAAAGCCCAACATGCGGATTTCGCCGAGGAAGGGTTCGGACATGGCGGGTACTCCTAGTTGAAGACGGCCTCGTACTGCGTGGCGCTCTGGGTGCGGCCCACGGGTACCAGGAAGATGTGCATCGCGTCGAGTTGCGGATGGCTGATGCGATAGATGCGCTGCGGCAGCAGCGGCTGCGGCGGCCCCTCGAACAGCAGGCTGAAGGGCTGGCGGCCCTGGAACACCGGCGCCGGCAAGGCCTTGGCCTCGACCAACGCGGCACTGCAGGCGGAGCCGTCGTCCAACTGCAGTTCGAAGCGATCATCGCCCACCAGGGGGCTGAAGCGCTCCAGGGTGTCGATGGCTGCCGCTGACATGGCTGCTCCCGCTGCGGGGCTCAAGGCCTGGCCGTGCTGCGGCCGCGCCACAGCAGGCCCATGGCCAGCAGGGTCAGGGCGAGGCTGCCGGGCTCGGGCACCGGGTTGCTGGTATCCGGGCGAGTCTGCAGGTCCAGCCGCACGTCCATATAGCGGTAACTGCCGTTGAAGGTATGGGCGCCGACGAACAGCAGTTCGTCGAGATCGAAGCTGACGCTATGGGCGTCGAGCCAGTGCGCATAGTGCTGCGCCGTGTCCGGGCCGGCCAGGCCGGTGCTGCCGCTGTCGGCGAAACCGTCAAAGGCGGAGGCGAGCACGCCCACGATGGTGAAGCCGGTAATGTTCAGGCCGCTGAACACATAACGCGCATGTTCGATGCCATCGCCCAGGTAGCCGGTGCGGAAGATGCCGTTGCTGTCATCGCCGGCCTCCAGCCTCAACCTGATGGAATTGCCGTCGAACTGGATGAACTCGTCGTCCAGCATCCAGTTGCCAATAGCGCCGCTGCCGATGGAGATGCCGGTGGCCACGGCAGCACTCTGGCTGGCATTGATGGGTGGATCGCCCTGGGCGGTGCCGCCGGGCGCCAGCAACTGCACCTGCACCGGGCTGAGCAGGGCGGCATGGGCTGCCAGGCTTAGCGCGAGGCTGCCAAGCAGGGCGAACCCGCGCGCTACAAGACGTGTCGAGGCAAAGCTCATGGTGACCCCTTTCAGGCGCGCATCTGGTCGGCGCTGGTTCATGAGACCAGCTTTGCCCGGCAACGTCAGCCCCCCAAGGGTAGGGGCAGGGATTGCCTCGCCCAGCAAGTCAGGGGTGCAAGTGCCGGCGCAGAAAGTCCAGGCTGCGCTCCCAGGCCAACTGGGCGCAGGCGGCGTCGAACACCTCGGGCCGCGCGCTGTTGAAGAAGGCGTGATCGGCCTGGTAGTGGTAGAGCTCGGGCTGGGCGCCGGCCGCACGCATGCTCTTCTCCAGCGCCGCGGCGGCGGCCGGGGTGCACCAGTCGTCGCGGCTGGCGAAATGGCCCTGGAAGGGGATCTTGATCTGCGCCGGGTCGGCCAGTCCGGCCGGTGGAATGCCGTAGAAACAGACCGCGGCGGCAAGACCTGGCACATGGACGGCGGCGGCCACCGTCAGCGCGCCGCCCATGCAGAAGCCCAGCACCCCGACCTTGCGGCCGCCGGCGGCCAGGCGCTGGCAGGCGCCGCGCAAGTCCTGGTGGGTGGCGTCGGCGAAGTCCAGGCCGGTCATCAGGTGGCTGGCCTCGTCGGCACTGCTGGCTAGGCGGCCGCGGTAGAGATCGGGCGCCAGGGTGGTGAAGCCGGCGGCGGCAAAGCGCTCGGCCAGGCTGCGGATATGGTCGTTCAAGCCCCACCATTCCTGGATCAGGATCAGCGCGGGGGCGGCGGCGGCGGCCTCGGCCAGATAGCCCTGGCTGGTGGCACCGTCGGGGCGCTGGAATTCGATCATCTGAGCCATGGTGTGCCTCGTTGGGTTGGCGGCCGGCGGCCAGGATAGCCGGCCCGCGGCGCGCAAGGCAAGCGGGCGTCGGTGCGCTTGCGCTTAACATCCGGCCCCATGAGCGAGCCCCCACTGATCAGCGCCGCCGTGGCCGAGTTCATCCAGTCCGGCCTGTCCATCACCGTGGCGGCGCGGGGGGCGCGCCTGGTGCCCTCCATCGCCAAGGCGGTGGCCTGCCGCGTCGATGCCGATCGGCGCGGCGTCACCGTGCTGCTGTTCGGCGCCGGCGCCGCGGCGGTGTGCCGCGACATCGAGCACAACCAGCAGGTGGCGGTGTGCTTCAGCCGGCCCAGCAACCACGAGACGGTGCAGCTCAAGGGCAGCGATGCCCGCACCCAGCCGGCCACGCCCCAGGACGTGGCCGCGGCACGGCGCAGCCTGGACCTGTTTGCCGAGGATCTCGGCCCAATGGGCTGGGGGCCCGGCTATGTCGACACGCTGTTCTGGCGCAACCCGGACGAGCTGCTGGCGATCCGCTTCACGCCGCAGGGCGCGTTTGCGCAGACCCCCGGCCCGGCGGCCGGCACGCGGCTGAAGGCCTGAGGCGGCGATGACGCGCGTCTCGCTCGATGCCATCCGCAGCTGCCTGGAGGGCGTGATCCCGGCCACCGTCGCCACCTGCTCGGCCGATGGCGTGCCCAACGCCACCTATGTCTCGCAGATGCAGTACCTGGACGCGCGCCATGTGGCGCTGTCCTTCCAGTTCTTCAACAAGACGCGCGAGAACGTCCTCGCCAATCCGCAGGTCACCGTGCTGGTGATCGATCCGGTCACCGCCGCCACCTACCGGCTCGAGCTGCTCTATCTGCGCACCGAGACCGAGGGGGCGCTGTTCCAGAGCCTGAAGGCCAAGCTGGCGGGCATCGCCTCGCACACCGGCATGAGCGGCGTGTTCAAGCTGCAGGGGGCGGACGTCTACCGCGTGCTGCTGGTGGAGCGCGTGCCCGGGCCCGAGCTGGAGCGCCCGGCGCCGGCGCGCAATCTGCTCAACGCGCTGCGCAACAGCGGCGCGCGCCTGGCCGAGTGCGGCGAGCTGTGCACGCTGTTCGACCAGGCGCTGGCCGCGCTGGTGAGCGAGTTCGGCATCCAGCACGCGCTGCTGCTGATGGCCGACGAGGGTGCGCGCTGCCTATATACGGTGGGCAGCCGCGGCTACCCAGCCACCGGCGTGGGCTCGGAGATCGCGTACGGCAATGGCGTGATCGGCGTGGCCGCGCAGTACCGCTGCGCCATCCGCATCAGCCACATGACGATGGAGTACTGTTACGGGCGCGCCGGCCGCGCCGCGGCGCTGGCGCAAGACCTGACCCTGCAGGCCGAGATCCCCTTCCCTGGCCTGCCCGAACCGCACAGCCAGCTGGCCGTGCCCATCCTCGCCGCCGGGCGGCTGCTGGGCGTGCTGTGCGTGGAAAGCCCGGAGGATCTGCGCTTCAGCTACGACGACGAGGACGCGCTGCTGACGCTGGCCGCGCTGCTGGGGCTGGCGATCCACCGGCTGCATCAGGAGGAGGACCATGCGCCGGCGGCGCGTGCCGCGGCCCTGCCCGCGCCCGCGGCGGCAGGGCCGACGCTGGAGTTGCGGCATTACGCGTTGAATCACAGCATCTTCATCGACGGCGACTACCTGATCAAGGGCGTGCCGGGGGCGATCCTGTGGAAGCTGCTGCGCCAGCACCGCGAGAGCGGGCGCGACGAATTCAGCAACCGCGAGCTGCGCATGGCCGGGGATCTGGGCCTACCCGAGGTGGCCGACAACCTCGAGGCGCGTTTGATTCTGTTGCAGCGCCGGCTCGACGAACGCTGCCCGTATATGGCGATCGAGAAGACCGGCCGTGGTCAGTTCAGGCTCAAGATGATGTGCTCCCTAAATTTGGTTGAGGCCGAGGCATAGGCCTGGGCTCAACGATAGGAGCGTGGCGCCGCGCGCGCTCGTAAATCTTGCTTCGCGCGATCTTAAGAAATTGCTAAGTGCCGGCCTGCATCAGCGCGATCAGCTCCTGGGTGAACTCGAGCGCCTCCTCCGGGGTGGCGAAGTAGTACTCGCCGCCCAGGTCGGCCACATCGCCCTCTGGCCCCACATGCACCACCGACCAGCCCTCGGCGCCGCCGCCGATCGCGCAGATGCCGAAGCTGCCGGGCGCCAGCTCGCGGGCGCTGCCGGAGGTGACGAAGATGTCGCGGCCGAGGTGGGTGTGGTAGCGTTTTAGCAAGCAAATACTTTTCGAGGGTGACGAGATGACCAAGGCGATCTGGAACGGCGTGGTGCTGGCGGAGAGCGAGGATACCGTGGTGCTGGAAGGCAACCACTACTTCCCCGCCGACAGCCTCAAGCGCGAATACACCAGCTTCAGCAACCACCGCAGCAGCAGCGACAAGGGCCAGGCCCAGTACCTGAGCCTGTTCGTGAACGGCGAGCTGAACCCCGATGCGGTCTGGTTCTACCCCGAGCCCAGCGAGTCCGCGGCCGCCATCAAGGGCCGCTATGCGTTCTGGAAGGGCGTGCAGATCATTGATTGAGCGTCGATTGAGTTCGATCAGCTGCGCGGCCACAGCACCCACATGCGCAGCGGCTGCTTCATGCGGCCGGCCTGTGCCTCGGCCTCGCTGCCCCAGCCCCAGAAATAGTCGGCCCGCACCGCGCCGGTGATGGCGCTGCCGGTGTCCTGCGCCATCACCAGGCGGCGCAGCGGCTGGTTGGAGAGCGGCTCGCTGGTGTCCAGCCAGACTGGCGTGCCATAGGGAATGCTGGCGCGGTCCACCGCGATCGAGCGGCCCGGCGTGAGCGGCACGCCCTGGGCGCCGCGCGGGCCCAGGGTTGGGTCGGGCAGGGCCTCCTCGCGGAAGAACACATAGCGCGGGTTGCTCCACAGCAGCTCGCCGAGGCGCTGCGGGTTGCGGCGCGCCCAGTCCTTGATGGCCGGCCAGGAGGCCTCGCCGGCGCGCAGCTCGCCGCGCTCGATCAGGCTGCGGCCGATCGACTGGTAGGGCTGGTCGTTGTGGCCGGCAAAGGCCAGCCGCAGCCATCTGCCATCGGGCAGGCGCAAGCGGCCCGAGCCCTGGATCTGCAGCACCAGCGCGTCCAGCGGGTCTTCCACATAGGCCAGCTCATGCCGCTTCAGGCGCGCGCGCAGCTCGCCATCGCTCTCGATCTGCTGGCGCGTGTAGTAGGGGCGGCGCTGCGCGAGGTCCGGCGGCGGGCCGTGCAGAGGGGTGCGGAAGCTGCCCTGCGGCGCCCGCCGCGCCTCCAGCATGGGCTCGTAATAGCCGGTGATCAGGCCCAGCGCCTCGCCCTCCAGGCTCTCCACCCGGTAGGGCTGCAGGTGCTTCATCAGGAACAGCTGGGCCTCCATGTCGTCGGCCGGCGCCTGCAGGGCGGCGCGCGCGCACAAGGTGGACCAGCCGGGGGCAGGTCTTGCGCAGGACTGCAGCAGGGCGGGCCAGAGCTCGGCGGCGCGGTCCTCGCCCCAGCCGGGCAGCTCGGACCAGTCATGCGCCACCCAGCGCGCGCGCTCGCGCTGCAGCACCGCGCGTTCACGCGGCGCGCTCGCCGCCGGCACGCTGGCGGGCGCGGGCTCCTGGAGCGCGGGGCCGGGAGCGGGCTCGCGCACCAGCGGCGGGGCACCGCAGCCGCTCAAGGCCAGCAGCGCGCCTAGAATCAGCGCCGCCGCGCAGTTCGCGCGGGTGCTGGAAGAGCAGAACAAAAGGGTTCGAACCGACATGGGCGTGATCTTGCTGGAAGCCTTGGGCGCCTTGGCCCTGCTGGTGTTCATTGTCTGGTGGACCATGTTCTCGGGCCGCAAGGGTGGCGAGCGCCGTCTCCCGGAAGAAGGTAAGGGCGGCGACGACCAGGCCTGAGCAGAGCTCAAGGCCGGGGCGGCAGGAAGAAGCTGCGCGGGGCGCTGCGCAGGCGTTGCCAGATCGCCCCCAGCACGCGGCGCTGGTCGTCCAGCTTGATGCCGCGCGAGCGCAGCGCCACCTTGAAGGCGAGATAGAAGCTCACGCCCAGGTTCAGGGCGCCGGTGCCCAGCACGCCGATCACGCACAGCCAGAAGGGGCTGCTCGCCATCACGCCAAGGCCCAGATTGCCGACCGCGGCGGCCAGCTGGCCGGTGGAAAGGGTGATGTGGCGCACCTCGATGGGCAGGCCGAAGAAGGCCAGCAGGGCCGGCACCAGGCCCAGCATCATGCCCAGCGAGACATTCGCCGCCAGCCCCGAGATATTGGCGCGCCACCAGGCCGCCCAGCGCTGCGCACGCGCCTGGCCCAGGCGCGCGATGATGCGCGGATTCCAGGCGATGGCGCTGTCCAGGCGGTGGAACACGAACCAGTTCTCCACCCAGCCGGCAATCAGGCTGCTGGCGAACAGCAGCACGCCGGTGAAGGCGGCGAACAGCCAGGAGGGGCCCAGCACGTTGAGCGAATGCAGCACGTAATGGGCATCGTGCTCGCCCACCGGCGTGCCGCCGAAGAGCGCCCGGCTGAGCAGTTGCACGCCCAGCACCAGCGGCGCCACCATCAGCAGATTGCCGAGGATGCCGGCCACCTGGGAGCGGAACAGATTCGCCACCTCGTCGACAAAGCTCTCCAGGCCCTCGGGCGTGGCGATGTGCTGCAGCTTGTGCGCCATCGCCGGCGCCGTCATGGCCGGCTGCTTGGTGGCCACGGTCCAGTGCAGCAGATGGATGATGACGAAACTCAGCGCGTAATTGGCGCCGGCCCAGAAGCCGGCCCAGAAGGCGGTGAGGCCCAGCGCCATCACCGCGAACTTGGCGAAGGTGGTGCCCACGATCACCAGGCCGCCGCCGGCGGCGCGCCTCAGCATGTCGCGGTACTCGCTGCGGTCGCGGGTGATGTAGTGCTCGCCGGTCGCGGCGCTGCGCTCGGCCACCTTGCGCGCCAGCAGCGAGTAATGGCGCGAGAACAGGGTGTGGATGCTGCGGCGCTCGTGCACCACGCGCACCAGGCCCGCCACCAGGCGCAGCAGCTCGCGCTGCGGCCGTTCGCTCACCAGGCAGTCCAGCAGGTCCTCGATGCGCTGGCTGCGCGCCAGCAGCTGCTCCACCTCGAACATCAGGTCCACCGAGACGCCATGCTCCTCCAGGTGCTCGGGCACGGTGGCCGCGGCCTGGTTGCAGCGCGCCAGCAGGGCGCGGAAGAACTGCAGCGCCGTCGCGAGCGCCGCGTGGTCCTGCGCGCGCAGCGCCGCCACCACCGCGTCGCCGGCCGCAGCCAGCTGCTCGAAGGGCTGGTCGCTCAGCAGCGCCTGATCCATGCGGCGGCGCATCGGCCCGGCCAGACCGGCGGCGCGCACCGCGCTCACCATCACGGTGAGGGCGCTGACGAGGGCCTCGCGCCAGTCGCGGGCGGCCTGCTCGGGCTTGAACAGCCGTGCCACGCGCTCCAGCAGCTCTTCGTCGATGGCCAGCAGCCATTGCTCGTCGGACTCGGCCGGGAACAGCAGGGCGAACAGTTCGCCCAGGTCGCGCGTGTCGGCGGTGTCGGGCAGCAGGCGCTCGCGCAGGCGCGTGAAGAACTCGCCCCACAGGTCCATGCGCGGGGCGAAGCCCACCTCGGCAAACAGGCCCAGCGCATCCGCCTCGGCCCAGACCCCGCTGATCACCGCGGCAAAGCTGCGCGCATGTTCGGGGTGGCGCTCCAGCACGTTCAGCAGATGCTTGAGGCGGCGCAGCGGCAGCGGCGTGCCGCGGTCCTCGCCGGCGGGCTCCTCGTTCCTGGCGGGGGCGTGGCGCAGCCATTCGAGCAGGCGCACCAACCAGAGATTGCGCTGCACCAGCGCGGCCTTGGGGTCGGCTGCGTTGAGCAGCGCGGTGAGGTCCCAGGCGGCAGATGCCTTGTGGGCCATCAGTGCAGGCTGGCGCTGTCGGCCAGCGCGAATTCGGGCACCTCGGCGTAGAACACCTCGGCCGCCTCGGTGACGCAGAGGTAGCGGCCCTTCATGCTGCCCTGCTTGGTGGTGATCTGGGCCCAGGAGCTGTACTGGAAGCGCTCGCCCGGCTGCAGCAGCGGCTGGTGGCCCACCACCGCCAGGCCATGCACCTCCTGCACCTCGCCGCGCGCGTCGGTGATCTGCCAATGCCTGGCCACCAGCTGGGCGGCGATGTCGCCGCTGTTCTCTATCGTCACGGTGTAGCTGTAGGCATGGAGATCCTGGGCGGCATCGGTCTGCTCGGCCAGGGGCTGCACTTGCACGCTGCAACGGAATTCGGGATGTGCCATGCGGGTCATTCTAGGGACCCTAGGCAGAATGCACGGCCATGAGCACCGATGAAACCTCTCTTTACATCGCCCCCGACGGCGGCGCGCGCTGCCGCTGGTGCGAGGCGCCCGGCTTTCCCGCCTATCTGCATTACCACGACGGTGAGTGGGGCTTCCCGGTGGACAACGACGTGCGGCTGTACGAGAAGCTGTGCCTGGAGGGCTTCCAGTCGGGCCTGTCCTGGCGCACCATCCTGGCCAAGCGCGAGGCCTTTCGCGCCGCCTTCGCGGGCTTCGACTTCGAGCGCGTGGCGGCATTCGGCGCGGCAGATGTCGAGCGCCTGCTGCAGGACGCCGGCATCGTGCGGCATCGCGGCAAGATCGAGGCGGCCATCCACAACGCCGCGCGCGCCATCGAGCTGCGCGCCGAATGCGGCAGCCTGGCGGCCTTCTTCTGGCGCTACGAGGAGGCGGCGCAGCCGGGCTGGCGGGCCGAGTCCGAGCGCTCGCGCGCGCTCTCCAAGGACCTCAAGAAGCGTGGCTGGAAGTTCGTCGGGCCCACCACCATGTATGCGCTGATGCAGGCCATGGGCCTGGTGAACGACCATCATCCGGCCTGCGTGACGCATGGCCGCGTGCTTGAGGCGCGGCGCGCCTTCAGGGTGCCCACCTAAAATCGGTCCGCATCAACTCCGAGCGCCTCGCCATCATGAGCACCACCTACCGCATCGCCCCCAGCATCCTCTCCGCCGACTTTGCCCGCCTGGGCGAGGAGGTGCGCCAGGTGCTGGCCGACGGCGCCGACTGGATCCACTTCGACGTGATGGACAACCATTACGTGCCCAACCTGACCTTCGGGCCGATGGTGTGCGAGGCGCTGCGCAAGCATGCGGTGAAGCCCGACGGCACGCCGGCGCCCATCGACGTGCACCTGATGGTGCAGCCGGTGGACAGCCTGGCGGTGGCCTTTGCCAAGGCCGGTGCCGATCTGGTGAGCTTCCATCCCGATGCCTCCACCCATGTGGACCGCACCCTGCAGCTGATCAAGGCCGAGGGCGCGCAGGCCGGCCTGGTGTTCAACCCGGCCGAGCCGCTGGACGTGCTGGAATGGGTGATCGACAAGGTCGACCTGATCCTCATCATGAGCGTGAACCCGGGCTTTGGCGGCCAGAGCTTCATCCCCTCGGCGCTGAAGAAGCTCGAGCAGGCGCGCCGCATCATCGAGAAGAGCGGCCGCGACATCCGCCTGGAGATCGACGGCGGCGTCAAGGTGGACAACATCCGGAGCATCGCCGATGCCGGCGCCGACACCTTCGTGGCCGGCTCGGCCATCTTCGGCAAGCCCGATTACAAGGCCGTGATAGCCGCGATGCGGGCCGAGCTGGCGCGCTCAGAGGCTGTGAAGTAATGGATTGCGCCCGCGCCGGGGGATCCCAGGGCGCGGGAGTAGACGCAGGCCGCCGCCCGGACTCGCGTCCGGGCCAGGGCTGCAACGCCCGCCTGCGC
>NZ_JBYTBE010000047.1:0-33731 GCF_058788955.1 Roseateles sp. FW301-B2 | reverse complement strand
CGGCATGGCCGGCCACCCCCACCACCGCCCCGCCCTGCTGCAGCAGACGCTCGACGCGCTGGCCGAAGCGCAGCGTCAGCGCCGCGCGCCGCGGGTGGCGCTCGATGCGATCGAGCAGGTGCTGCACCAGCGCCTCGCCGGTGCCCCAGACGATGTGGAAGCGCGGCACCGAGTTGCCCGGCTGGTAGAGGCCGCGCTCCACCCAGTTGGGCACCGGGAAATAGCGCAGGCCGCCGGCGCGCAGCCAATCGCCTACCTCGGCGGTGCAGCGGCTCACATAATGCTCGGCCCAGGCGCGCGGCCAACGCTCGTCGGCGCCGAACTCGGCGAAGCTGAGCCAGTCGGCCAGCGCCAGCGCCTCGCTGTCGCGGATGCCGGCACGGCG
Organism: Roseateles sp. FW301-B2; assembly: GCF_058788955.1. Taxonomy (NCBI): domain Bacteria; kingdom Pseudomonadati; phylum Pseudomonadota; class Betaproteobacteria; order Burkholderiales; family Sphaerotilaceae; genus Roseateles; species Roseateles sp. FW301-B2. The sequence goes on along the minus strand of NZ_JBYTBE010000047.1, from coordinate 33,346 downwards.
CTGCTCGGGCGTGTCCACCAGGAACATGCCGCCAAAGCTCTCCCTGGCCAGGCCGCCGATCGCCTCGGGGCGGTCGCGGTCCAGCAGCAGTACGCGCCGGCCGGCGTCCAGCAACTCCAGCGTGGCACTCAGCCCGGCGATGCCGGCGCCCACCACCAGCACATCCGCGCCATCGTCTGCACTGCCCATGTCCCGTCTCCTGCTGACTGCGCCGCGTCAGGGGCGAAGGCCCCGCATCGGTCTGGGGCGCAGACTAGGCGGCGCCCCGGACAAGCGTCTGTCAGCTTGCCGACATAGGCGCGCGGGCGCCTCGGCAATCAGGCGGAAGTTTGTGCGACGTCAAACTCGACGGGGCAGCTCAGGGCCGCAGATAGCGGTCCAGGAAGGCCAGCATGCGGCGATTCGCCTCGATCTGGTTCTTCTTCTTGGAAAAGCCGTGGCCCTCGTCGTCGAACACCAGGTACTCGACCGGCACGCCATTGGCCTTGACCGCGGCCACGATCTCGTCGCTCTCTGGCTTGATGACGCGCGGGTCGTTGGCACCCTGTATCACCATCAGCGGCTTCTTGATCTCCTTGGCATGGAACAGCGGCGAGGTGGCGACCAGGAAGTCCCGGTCCTTCACCGGATCGCCCACCTCCTGGTAGAGCGCCTTGCGGAAGCTCTCCCAGTAGGGCGGAATGGCCTCCAGCGTGCGCAGCCAGTTGCTGACGCCGAAGATATCGATGCCGACCTTGAAGGCCTCGGGGCGGAAGGCCATGGCGGCCAGCGTCATGTAGCCACCATAGGAGCCACCGATGATGCCGATGCGTTCGATGTCCACCACGCCGGTGCCGGCCAGATAGGTCTTGGCCTCGATGCAGTCCCACAGCGGTTCGCGGCCATGCTTGCCGTCGTCGGCGGTGAAGAAGCTCTTGCCATAGCCCGAGCTGCCGCGATTGTTGATGCCCAGCACCGCGTAGCCGTGGTTGGCGAAGTACTGCATCAGCGCCGAATAGCCGCGCATGGTCTGGCCGCCGGGGCCGCCGTGCACCCACACCAGGGCCGGCACCTTGCGGTTCGGTGACGCTTCCTTGGGCAGGTAAAGCACGGAGGGGATGGCAAGACCGTCGAAGGACTTGAAGCGCACCACCTGCGAGTCCACCAGGTCGGCGCTGGCAATCTCCTTGGACAGGCTCTGTGTCAGCTGCCTGGCCTGCTGGCTGGCAAAGTCGTAGACCACCAGATTGTTGGGCGAGCGGTCGCCGTTCAGGTAGAAGGCCATCTTGGCGCCGCTCCTGGAGAAGCTCACGCCGCGGATCTCGCCGCCGGGCAGCTTGGGCAGTTGCACCGGCTTGCCGCTGGTGGCGTCCTGCACGCGGATCGCGATGCTGGCGTCGGCGTTCACGCCGGTAACGCGGTAGCGCCCGTCGCGCGAGAAGTAGCTGTATTCGATGTCCCAGTCGGCCTTCTCGAGCTCGCTGGTCTGGCCGCTCGCCAGCTCATAGGCCTGCAGGCGCTTGAATTCGGTGCCGGCGTCGCTGAGTATCAGCAGGCGCTGCGAGGCCGGATCGAAGGCGGCGGCGCGCTGGCCGGCCACGCCCTCGTGCGGTGTCAGGTGCTTGAGCGCCAGGGTCTGCGTGTCATAGAGATAGACGTCGGAGTCGGCCGTGGTGTTGATCTTGCCCAGCGCGATCCAGCGCCCGTCGCGGCTGACGGCCGAGATCTCGAAGGCCTGCTCGTTCCTGAACACCAGGCTGCGCGCATAGCTCCGAGCGTCGTAGCGATACAGGTCGAAGCTCTTGGCATCGCGTTCGTTGCTGCTGACATAGAAGGCGCTGCCGTCGCCGGCCCAACCCACGAAGCTTGCCTTGAGCTTGTCGCCCGGGGTCAGGTCTTGCTCCTTGCCATCCAGCTCGCGCACATAGAGGTGGTTCTGCTCGTTGCCGCCCTGGTCGCGCGTGTAGAGCACGCGGTCGTCATCGGGGAAGTAGCTGACGGCGTAATGGCTGTCCTTGGTCGAGCTGGTGAGTGCCGTCGGCGCGCCGCCCGCGACCGGCATGCTGTAGACATTCGGCAGGCCGCTGGCATTGCTGGTGAAGAGGATGCGCTGCTCGTCGGCGCTGAAGGAGGCGCCGCTGATGGCCGTGGTGGCCATGAACTGCTCGATGGTGTAGCGCCTGGGCGCCTCGCTGGCGCGGCTCGCCATGCCTGACTTCGCCACCGCAGCGCCGGCCGCCGTCCCAGCCCAGCAGCCACCCGCCAGCAAGCCGGCCAGCAGCACGGGCAGCGCATGCATTTTCTTCTTCCCCAGCATCTTCATCCTCCACTCCCATGTTTCGAACCAGGCCGACCGCCGGCCCGGATTGGCGCGACTGTAAGGGCAGGCCCCAAGGCATGGCACAGCGTTCGGACAGACTGCGGAATCCGTGGCGTGGGCGGGCTCTTTCCGCTGAAACGCCTTGCAACCGTCTGCACCCCTGCTTGCCGGCTGCCGTGACCACAATGCGGTCCATGAGCAGTCAGAGCAAAGACAGGGACGAACAAGTGCCCAACGCGGACCAGCGTTTCATCGACAAGCAGATGGCGGCCGTCATCGAGGCCATCATGACCCAGAGCTACAGCATGGCCAACCGCGGCTTCATTCCCGCGCAGCAGCAGATCGCCGCCTATATCGCGGGGCTGGACGAGGCCGCCCTGCTGCAGAAGATCCGCACGCACCCGGGCGCAGCGGCCACGCGCGCCCTGCTGGCCGACGACGCCGAACTGCTGCGTTGGTCGCGGCTGGTGGGGCGCGACGCGCCGCGCTGAGGTTTCCGCAAGGTAAGAACGGTAAGCAATATGCGGCGAGCGCCGCCAGCTCAGACCACCGTGTCCCAGGGCTTGGACAGGCGCACGGCGCAGCTGATGATGCCGGCCATCGAATAGGTCTGCGGGAAGTTGCCCCAGAGCTCGCCGCTGCCGGCCGCGATGTCCTCCGACAGCAGGCCGAGCGAGTTGCGGCAGGCCAGCAAGTTCTCGAAATGCTCGCGCGCCGCCTCGACCCGCCCGGTGCGCGCCAGCGCGTCGATGCGCCAGAACGCGCAGACGTTGAAGGAGGTCTCGGGCATGCCGAAGTCATCCGGCGTCCCATAGCGAGTCATGTGCGAGCCCACGCACAGCTGATCCTCCAGCACGCGCAGCGTCGACAGGAAGCGCGCGTCGTTCGGATCGATGAAGCCGACCTCGGCCATCAGCAGCACGCTGGCATCCAGATCCCGGCCGCCGAAACTTTCGGCGAAGACGCCGCGCTCGGCATGCCAGGCCCGCGCCAGGATCACCTCACGGATATGCCTTGCGCGCTCGGACCAGAGCACGTGGCGCAGCGGCTGGCGCAGCACCGCAGCGATCTTGGCCAGGCGGTCGCATGCGGCCCAGCACATCAGCGACGACGAGGTGTGGATGCGCGCCCGCGTGCGCAGCTCCCACATGCCCGCGTCGGGCTGGTCGTGCAGGCGCCAGGCCTGCTCGCCCATGTCCTCGAGCGCTTCGAAATCGCTCGCGTCGGCGCGCCGCAGCAGGCGTTGATCGTGGAAGGCCTGGGCCGCGCCCAGCACGATATTGCCGTAGACATCGTGCTGAAAATGCTCGCTCGCCTGATTGCCCACCCGCACCGGCCCCATGCCGCGATAGCCGGCGAGGTGCGACAGTTCGCGCTCGGGCAGCTCGCTCTCCATGCCGATGCCATAGAGGGGCTGCACATGGCCGCCCGACATGCGGGCGCGCCGCACGATGTCGTGCAGCCAACGCAGATAGTCCTCCATCGTGCCGACCTCGGAGAGGCTGTTGAGTGCGCGCACCACGAAGAAGGCATCGCGCAGCCAGCAATAGCGGTAGTCCCAGTTGCGTCGACTGCCGGGCGCCTCCGGGATGCTGGTGGTCATGGCGGCGACGATGGCGCCGGTCTCCTCGAACTGGCACAGCTTCAGCGCAATCGCCGCGCGGATCACGGCCTCCTGCCACTCCAGCGGAATCGACAGGCGCTGGGTCCAATGCTGCCAATACAGGCCGGTGCGTTCCTCGAATTCGCGCGCCGTGCCCTCCACCGCACCATCAAGGGTCTCGTCGGGCCCCAGCATCAGGCTGACGGTCGTGCGCAGCGTGAACCAGCTGCCGTCGATGACGTAGCTGGGCGGCAGGTCGGTATTCAGTCGCAATGTCATGCCGGCGAATGCGTAACGGACATGATTGCTGCCGCGCGTCAGCGTCGGCAGCTCGGCCCCCCACTGCCCGCGCGGCGCCATCCTGATGCGTATCAGCGGCCGCCCGCACAGCGGGCGCAAGCGCCGCACCAGCTGGGCCGGCCTGAACATGCGCTCATGCTGCCGGAAGCGCGGCGCGAAGTCGCACACCTCGACCGCATTGCCGGCGCTGTCGTAAAGCCTTGTGCGCAGAATCGCCGTGCCCGGGTCGTAGCGCCATTCGCTGCGCACAAAACCCTCCAGTTCAACGCCCATGGTGCCGGCACCAGTTTCGGCATTCGCATGCAGCAGGGCGTGAAAGACCGGCTCGCTGTCGAAGCGCGGCATGCAGCACCAGACCACGTTCGCACGGCTGTCGACCAGCGCGCTGATCGCGCAATTGCCGATCACGGCGAGGTCCAGCGTGACATCCCTGGTTACAGCTCTGGGTGGTAAGTGCATGGCCTGAAAAATATAGTTCATGCAATGGCACTGAACACCTTCCGCTTGCAGTTGCGGTTCACGCTGCCGCTGATCCTGGTTCTGACGATTGCCGCGCTGGTCGCGCTGCCGCTGTTGGATCGGGTCACCGCGCGCTGGTTCGCGCGTGATCTCAGCCTGCGCGGCGACCTCGTCGCCTCGGCGCTCTCCGACACCGTGGCCGATGCCATGCGTGACGACAAGGGTGAGCGGCTGCAGGCCCTGTTCGACCGCAGCGCGCAGGACGAGCATCTGCTGGCCATCGGCCTGTGTTCGCCGGACGACCAGTTGCTGCGCCACAGCCGCGGCTTCCCGGTCGATCTCGGCTGCGCCCGCGCCAAGACCATGCGGCGCTGGGGCGGCGACACCGTGCAGGTGAGCGTGCACCCGATACCCGCCGTGGGAGAGCCGGTGGCCCAGATCGTGCTGCTGCAGGATCGCAGCTTCATCGGCCGACGCAGCCAGGACACGCAGCGCTACCTGCTGGAGTTCGTGGCCGCGCTGGGCCTGGCCGTGCTGCTGATCACCGTCATCACCGCGCAGCTGAGCTGGCGCGGCTGGATGCGAGGCGCGCGCGCCCTGCTCAGCGGCGAGGGCCTGAGCCCGGCACCGCGCGCGAACGCGCCCGAGCTGGCGCCGTTCGCCGCGGACCTGCGCGTGCGCCTGCGCGAGCTGGACGATGCCTACCGCCGCAGCCTGGGCCCGAGCAGCGACTGGAGTCCCGAGCGGCTACGCGCCCTGCTGCGCTCCCAGCTGCGCGGCGACGAGGTGATGGTGGTGTCCAATCGCGAACCCTATCTGCATGAGCGGACCGCCGCGGGCATCGAAGTCCGGCGCCCTGCCAGCGGCCTCGTGACCGCGGTCGAACCGGTCATGCGGGCCTGCTCGGGCGTCTGGATCGCGCATGGCAGCGGCAGCGCCGACGCCGAGGTGGTCGATGCCAGTGACCATGTGCGCGTCCCGCCCGGCAGCGAGGAATACAGCTTGCGCCGGCTGTGGCTCACGCCCGAGGAAGAAAACGGCTATTACAACGGCTTCGCCAACGAAGGTCTGTGGCCGCTGTGCCATGTCGCGCATGTGCGCCCGGTGTTCCGCGTCGCCGACTGGGCGCACTACCAGGCCGTGAACCGCCGCTTCGCCGACGCCGTGCTGCAGGAAGCGCATAGCAAGGATCCGGTGGTACTGGTGCAGGACTACCACTTCGCGCTGCTGCCCGCGCTGATTCACGAACGCCTGCCGCGCGCCACCATCATCAGCTTCTGGCACATCCCATGGCCGAACCCCGAATCCTTCGGCATCTGCCCCTGGCGCCGCGAAATCCTGCAGGGGCTGCTGGGCAGCACCATCCTCGGCTTCCATACCCGCTACCAGTGCAAGAACTTCCTCGAGACCGTCGACCGCTATCTGGAGGCGCGCATCGAGCACGAGCATTCGACCATCTCCTTCCAGGGCGAGAAGACCCTGGTCGAAAGCTATCCAATCTCGATCGAGTGGCCCGATGCCCAGCTGCAGGCGTCCTGGCCCGCGGTCGAGCAATGCCGGCAGCGCGTGCTGCAGAACCTGGAACTGCCCGGGGATCATCGCCTGGGCATCGGCGTCGACCGCTTCGACTACACCAAGGGAATCCTGGAACGCCTGCAATGCGTGGAGCTACTGCTCGAGCGCTATCCCCAGTGGATCGGACGCTTCGGCTTCGTCCAGATCGCGGCACCGTCGCGCTCGATGCTGCCCGAGTACCGCGCCTTCCAGCTGCAGATCCAGGCGCAGGCGCAGCGTATCAACCAGCGTTTTGGCAGCGCCGGCTATCAGCCCATTCACCTGCTCGCCAAGCATCACGAGCGCGCGGCGCTGACCGAGCTGTACCGCGCCGCGGACGTCTGCCTGGTGACGAGCCTGCACGATGGCATGAACCTGGTGTGCAAGGAGTTCGTGGCGGCGCGCAACGATGAGCAGGGCGTGCTGATGTTGAGCCGCTTCGCCGGTGCCGCGCGCGAGATGCGCGAAGCGCTCATCATCAATCCCTACCATGTAGAGGAGATGGCCGATGCCCTGCACCAGGCCCTGACCATGCCGGCGGCCGAGCAGCGCGAGCGCATGGCCAGCCTGCGCATGACGGTGCGCGAGTTCAACGTCTACCGCTGGGCCGGCAGCATGCTGGCCGATGCCGGGCGCTGGCGGCTGCGGGAGCGCATCGAGGCACGCGTGCTCGAGGGGCGCGCGCAGTGAGCCACCGCCATGCAGCCCCTGCTCGCCTCGCAAGGTCATGCCGCGCTGCAAGCCGTGGTGCGGCTGCAGCCCCTGCTGGCCTTCGACTTCGACGGCACCCTGGCGCCCATCGTGGCGCGGCCGGCGCAAGCGCGCGTGCCAGCCGGCCTGGCGCGCCGCATGGCATTGCTGGCGCGGCGCTGGCCGGTGGCCATCATCACCGGCCGCGACATCATCGATGTCGGGCCGCGGCTCGGTTTCACGCCGCAATACCTGGTGGGCGGCCATGGCGCCGAGGGCCTGCCGCATGCCTTCGCGGCGTCCGAGCTGGCGGCGCTGCGCAGCACCGCGCGGCTGCTGCAACGGCACGCCGCCGCGCTGGCGACCGCTGGAGTCGAGCTGGAGCAGAAGGCCTTGTCGCTGGCCCTGCATTACCGCCGCGCGGCGGCCCCAGCAGAGGCGCTGCGCTGCATCGACGCGATCCTGCGCGGCGCCGATCCCGCGCTGCGGCGCTTCGGCGGCAAGTATGTCGTCAATCTGGTGCCACGTTCGGCCCCCGACAAGGCCGACGCACTCGAGGCGCTGGTGTCACGCAGCGGCAGCGCGGCCGCTGTCTTCGTCGGCGACGACGAGAATGACGAGCCGGTCTTCGAACGCGCACCCGCGCATTGGCTCACCGTGCGTGTCGGCAGCGATGACCGGCCCTCCGCGGCACGCTTCTGCCTCGCAAGCCCTGCGGCGCTCACCGCCATGATCGACCTGCTGCTGACCGGCCAGGGCCGCAGGGCGGCCCGAACGAGCGGCCCGGGTTGAAACAGTTGCACACCATTTCGATCGCTTGCGGCACCCATCGGCGGCGGCAGCATCGATCATGGTGGCGCTCGCAGTTCGACGGAAAGGAGTTCGGGACATGAGGTTCTTAAGCTCTGTTCGCGGCGCCGGCCTGGGGCGCCGCCAAGTGGCCCTGCTGCTGGCGGTCGTGAGTTCGGTCTGCGTGCTGACGATCAGCGAGAGCAGCTATCAGCATTCCAGCAGCACCTTGGCCGAGCTGGTGCAGATGGACAGCGCCAGGTTGAGGCTGTACAGCGTGATGGCTCGGTCGGCGGATGCCGAGACCGCCCAGCGCGGCTACCTGCTGACGGGTCATCGCGAATACCTGGCACCCTATGACGAAGCGTACGAGGACCTGAGCCGCGCGCTGGCCGACCTGGGCAGCTATCTCGCCCCCAAGCATGACGCTGCAGCACAGCAGCTGCACGCCCAGCTGGAGCAGGCCGTGGGCGCCAAGCTGGGTGAGCTGGACGAGGAGATCAATCGCCAGCTAGCCGGACGCTCGGCCAATGCGCTCGAGCTCATCAAGTCGGGCATCGGACTCGATCAGATGGGCCTGATACGCAGCCGCACCCAGCAACTCCTGCACAACGAGGACGCGCGCGCCGAGGGCGGGCGGCAGCAGGTGCTGGACGCCCTGATGTTCAACCGCCTGGGCGTGGCCCTGATGACCGGCGCCAGCCTGCTGGCCCTGGCCATGTACCTGCGCGCCAGCCGCGCGCTGGTGGCCGAGCGCAATCAGCTGGAGCTCGAGGTGCAGCGCCGCACCGAGGAGCTCACCGAACTCGCCGCGCACCTGGAAACCGCCCGCGAGGACGAACGCCAGCGCCTGGCCCGTGAGCTGCACGACGAGCTCGGCGCCCTGCTGACCCTGGCGAGGCTGGACGTCGCGCGCATCGGCTCGCGGCTTGAACAGGCCGACCCCGAGCTGGAGGGCCTGCTGAGCCATCTCAACGAGATGCTGATCAGCGGGCTCGCGCTGAAGCGGCGCCTGATCGAAGATCTGCGCCCCTCCGCACTCAGCACCCTGGGCCTGCTGCCGGCGCTGGAGTTCCTGGCGGCTGAGTTCGGCAGGAGCGTGGGGCTCACCGTGCACAGCCGTCTGCAGGCCGTCAGGCTGTCGGCGCGCGCTGAGCTCACGGTGTACCGGATGGTGCAGGAAGCCCTGACCAATATTGCCAAGCATGCCCGCTCCAGCATGGTGGAACTGCGCCTGCGACAGGATGCGGGCCGGGTGTTGATCGAGGTGAGCGACAACGGCTGCGGCTTCAATATGAAGCTCCGGCCGATGTCATCGCACGGCCTGCTCGGCATGCGCTACCGGGTGCAGTCCGAGGGCGGCGAGTTCAGCATGCGCTCGGCACCCGGCCAAGGCACGGCGGTGTCGGCCAGCCTGCCCGCATTGGCTGCCGCCTAGGGCCTCGCCCGGCCTCTCATGCGAGCAGCTGATTTCCCGTCAACAAGGCTCGTAATCCCTCCCCTGGCCTGTCACTGCTATTGCCGGGTTTCCGATTGCACCGGCGCGGCGGCTCCGGTCTGATCGGATCAGCCTGGCCGCTCTGCAGCGGCTGCCGCGGTCGGGTCGGGGATCGCTGCGTGACCCACCACATTGCGCGCCGCTGGGACGAGCAAGGAGCTCATATGGACACCTACAAGACAACAAGGCAATGGCAGAGGCTGGCCTTGGCCGGCTTGACCGTGACCGGCTTGCTATGCACGGCGCTGCCCGCCGCTGCGGACGCCTCCGACAACAACTGGCCGACTGCCGGCCAGAACCTTGGCAACACGCGTTACCAGAACCAGAGCGGCGGCATCAGCGTGCAGACGGTCGGCGGGCTGAGCCCGAAATGGGTCTTCACCACCGCCGGCGACGTGTCCGCCACCCCGGCCGTCGATGCCAACCGGGTCTACTTCCCCGATTGGGCCGGCTATCTGTATGCGCTGGATCGCAAGACCGGCCAGCAGGTCTGGCGAGTGAAGCTGTCGGATGTGAGCGGCGCAGCCATGGACAAGGCGCGCGCCACCCCGGCGCTGACCGAGGACAAGCTCTATATCGGCACCCAGGGCGGGGCCATCGCCGGCGGTGGCCAGGGCGGCATGATGCTGGCCTTCGACAAGAGCACCGGCGCGCTGCTGTGGAAGACCCAGCTGGACAACCACTATGCGGCCATCATCACGCAATCGGCCACGGTGCATGACGGCCGCGTGTTTGTCGGCGTCGCCTCGATGGAAGAGGCGCTGGCCGGCCTGGTCGGCTTCTGCTGCAGCTTCCGCGGCAGCCAGCTCGCGCTGGATGCCGACACCGGCGCGATCCTGTGGAAGACCTATACGCTGCCGCTGGGCTATACCGGTGGCGCGGTCTGGGGCAGCTCGCCGGCGGTCGACGTGCGGCGCGGTCAGGTCTATGTGGCCACCGGCAACAACTACTCGATCCCGGACGCCGCACGCACCTGCGTGATCGCCGCCGGCACCGACACCAACGCGGTGCGCGCCTGCCTGGCCGCGGACAACTTCTTCGACGCCGTGCTGGCACTGGACATCCGCACCGGCGCGATCCGCTGGGGCACCAAGGCGCTGCCGGCCGACACCTGGATCGCCGCCTGCATCGGCTTTGGCGACCCGAGTGCCTGCCCCAGCCCGACCGGCCCCGACTACGACTTCGGCCAGGCGCCGGCGCTGTTCAGCGCCACGCCCAACGGCGCGAGCAAGCCGCGTGAAATGGTCGGTGCCGGCCAGAAGAGCGGCAAGTACTGGGCCCTCGACCCCGACACCGGCGCGGTGCTGTGGGTCACCCAGGCGGGCCCCGGCGGCACCGCTGGCGGTCTGCAATGGGGTTCGGCGGTGGACGGCCGGCGCGTCTACACCGCCAATTCCAACAGCGACCTGGTGCCCTGGCCCAGCGCCGGCGGCTCGACCAGCGGGGTCTGGAGCGCGCTTGACGCCGCCACCGGCCAGCTGCTGTGGCAGACCCGGCCCTCGGGCGGCGGCAGCACCTCGGGCCCGGTGACCACCACCAATGGCGTGGTGTTCGGTTGCTCGCTGGACCGCATCAACGGCTATATGTATGCGCTGGATGCGGCCACCGGTGTGGAGCTGTGGAAGTTCAGCAGCGGCGGCTCCTGCCTGTCGGGCGCGGCAATCTCGCGCGGCGAAGTGTTCTGGGGCTCCGGCTATGGCAATCTGTTCGGCACCTTTGGCAGCCCGAACAACAAGCTCTACGCCTTCACCCTGCCCAAGTGAGGTGAAAAAAGGCCACCGCGCCCGATGGCGCGGTGGCCTTGCTCGTCAGCTGCCGGCGCGCGCCGGGCGCGGCCTCACTTGCCGCTCGGCACCTTGCCTTCCACGCCCTTGACGTAGAAGTTGATGCCGGAGAGGAACTTGTCGTCCGCGACCTCGTCCTTCTTCACCATTTCCTTGCCGTCCTGGCCGAGGATGGGGCCCTTCCAGATCGCGAACGTGCCGTCCTTCAGGCCGGCCTTGACCTTGTCGATCTGTTCGCGCGTCTCGGCCGGCACGGCCTCGTTGAGCGAGACGAGATCGATCGCGCCCTCCTTCACGCCCCACCAGGCATGCTTGCCGGCGCCGGCCTGCCACTTGCCGTCCAGCGCCTCACGCACCGCGGCCACGTAGTAGGGGCCCCAGTTGATCACGGCCGAGGCCAGGTGGGCCTTGGGGCCGTAGGCGGTCATGTCGGAATCCCAGCCGAAGGCGTACTTGCCGTTCTTCTCGGCGGTCTGCAGCACGGCCGAGGAGTCGGTGTTCTGCATCAGCACGTCGGCACCGCCGTTAATCAGCGATTGCGCGGCCTCGGTCTCCTTGGGCGGGTTGAACCATTCGTTCACCCACACCACCTTGACCTTGACCTTCGGGTTGCTGCTCTGCGCACCGAGGGTGAAGCTGTTGATGTTGCGGATCACCTCGGGAATGGGGATCGAACCCACCACGCCCAGCGTGCCGCTCTTCGTCATCTTGCCCGCCACCACGCCGGCCATATAGGCGCCCTCGTAGGTGCGCGAGTCGTAGGTGCGCATGTTGTCGGCCTGCTTGTAGCCGGTGGCATGCTCGAACTTCACGTCCTTGCTGTCGGCCGCCACCTTGAGCATGGACTCCATATAGCCGAAGGTGGTGCCGAAGATCAGCTTGTTGCCCTGGCCCACCATGTCGCGGAACACGCGCTCGGCGTCGGCCGCCTCGGGCACTTTTTCAACGAAGCTGGTGACGACCTTGTCGCCGAACTCCTTCTCCACCGCCTTGCGGCCGTTGTCATGCGCGAAGGTCCAGCCGCCGTCGCCCACCGGGCCGACATAGGCAAAGGCGATCTTCAGCGGCTCGGGCTTGGGCGCGGCGGCCGAAGCCGGCGCGGACGCGGCCGGGGCGGCTTGTTCCTCCTTCTTGCCGCAACCCAGCAGGGCGGCGGTGGCGGCAACAGTCGTCCAGCCGGCGATGCGGAGGAAGTGGCGCTTGGGGTCTGAAACAGTCATGGGTTGGCTCCGTGCTTGGGCTGCAGGTCAGAAATGGTACTCGGCGCGGATCATCGGCGTCTTGGCAATGGCACCCTTGCCGGCCGGGCCGCCGCTGTCGTTGCCGAACTTGTTCTTCCAGTACTGATACTCCAGGCCCAGCTTGAAGGTGTTCTTGCCGCCGCTGAGGTCGTACATCAGCTGCATGTCGACATTGGTCTCGCGCGCGGTCTGGCCACCGAACTCGTCGCGGCCCTTGGCGGCGATGAAGTTGGCATAACCCTCGAAGGACAGCGGGATGCCGACGTTGAAGGGGATCGCCCAGGCCGCCGTCAGCATCCAGTGGAACTTGTAGTCGTAGCGCGGCGTGGCCGTGCCCGAGAAGGTGCTGTAGGGCGCATTGCTTTCCTTCAGACCCAGCAGGCTGACGTTGAGAAAGCCCGGCACGTCCAGCATCAGCGTCGGGCCCGCCACCAGCATGCGCTTCTTGCTGTTGTAGCCGGCATCGGTCTTGGTGTTGAAGTCGAAGCCCGCCGTCACGCCCAGGCCGCGCACCGGGCCGAACTTGAAGGGGCTGCCGCTCACCTTCTCCAGGTCGAGCGTGTGGCGGTACACCACATAGACCTCGTGGGCGCCGTCCTTGGAACCGGCGCTGGAGGGGTCCTTGCTGTCGGACAGCAGAAGGTCGGCATTGAAGAAATTCGTGCCGTATTTGTAGCCGCTGGCATGCGTCAGGTTGAGGATGTTCTTGCTGATGTCCTGCGGGTTGTAGGGCTCGGCGAACTTGCTGCCGTAGCGGTAGCCGATCGAGCTATCGCTCCAGTCGGCGGCCTGGGCGGACAGGCCGGCGGCAAGCAGGCTCAGGGCAAGAAGGGTGCGGGCCAAAGGCATCATCGGGGGGACTCCCAAGGTTGTGAAAACTGCTGACAGACTCGGAACGGAACCGTTGCACGTTCCATGCCAAGGCTCTAGGCCCCCGGGAAGAAGGGCTTGCCCAGCGAGGCCGGCATGTTGGCGCGGATGAAGTTGGCATTGCTGGAGATCAGCACCAGCACCGCGATGGTGGCCAGATAGGGCAGCATGCTGAGGAACTGGCTGGCGATCTCGACGCCCTGCCCCTGCAGATGGAACTGCAGCATGGTCACGCCGCCGAACAGATAGGCCCCCAGCAGCACGCGCGCGGGCCGCCAGGTGGCGAAGGTGGTGAGGGCCAGCGCGATCCAGCCCTTGCCGGCGATCATGCCCTCCACCCACAGCGGCGTGTAGACCACCGACACATAGGCCCCGGCCAGCCCGCACAGCGCGCCGCCCGTCATCACCGCGGCCAGGCGGATGCGGCGCACCGGATAGCCCAGGGCATGGGCCGACTCGGGCGATTCGCCCACCGCACGCAGCACCAGACCGGCGCGCGAGCGGTACAGAAACCAGCCCAACCACAGTGCCAGCGCGATCGCGCCATAGACCAGTGGATGCTGGCGGAACAGGGCCGGGCCGATGAAGGGGATGTCGGCAAGACCTGGCACCGCGAAGTTCGGCCGCGGGCCCAGCTTGGCCTGGGTGTAGTTGATGCCCACAAAGGCCGAGAAGCCGCCGCCGAACAGGCTCAGCGCCAGGCCGGCCGCGTACTGGTTGGTGTTGAGCCAGATCACCAGCACGCCGAAGGCCGCCGCCAGCAGCGCGCCCGCGCCCATGCCGGCGGCAAAGCCCAGCCAGTCGCTGCCGGTATGCACCGCGGTGGCGAAGCCGGCGATGGCGGCCACCAGCATCATGCCCTCGGCGCCCAGGTTGACGATGCCCGAGCGCTCGTTGATCAGCAGGCCCAGGGCCGCGATGGCCAGCAGCGTGCCGGCGTTGAGCGTGGCGGCGATCAGGAGTGCGATCGATTCCATCTGGTCAGCTCCTGGCCCGACGAATGCGGTAGTGGATCAGCGTGTCGCAGGCCAGGAGCGTGAACAGCAACAGGCCCTGGAACACCCCGGTGATGGACTTGGGCAGGCCCAGGCGCGATTGCGCCAGTTCGCCGCCGATGTAGAACATGCTCATCAGGATGGCCGAGAAGATGATGCCCACCGGATGCAGGCGCCCCACGAAGGCCACGATGATGGCGGCGAAGCCGTAGCCGGCCGGCACATAGGGCGTCAGCTGGCCCAGCGGCCCGGCCGCCTCCAGCGCCCCCGCCAGGCCCGCCATGCCGCCGGACAGCAGCAGGGCCAGCCAGAGCGAACGCCGCGAGCTGAAGCCCGCATAGCGCGCCGCCGCCGGCGCCAGCCCGCCCACCTGCAGGGCAAAGCCGGCATAGGTGCGGAACAGCAGCGCCCAGCAGGCAAGGACTGACCCCAGCGCGATCAGCACGCCGATATTGACGCGCCAGCCGTCGAACAGCTTGGGGATCTTGGTGACGGCCAGGAAGCTGATGCTTTGCGGGAAGTTGTAGCCGTTCGGGTCCTTCCAGGGCCCGTAGACCAGGTAGCCCAGCAGCAGGTCGGCCACATAGACCAGCATCAGGCTGACCAGGATCTCGCTGGCGTTGAAGCGGTCGCGCAGCCAGGCGGTGAGGGCGGCCCAGGCCATGCCGCCGGCCACGCCGGCCAGCAGGATCCACAGCACGATGCTGCGGCCGCTGCTGGCATCCGCCTGCATCGCCACCCAGCCGCCGGCCAGCGCCCCCACCACGAACTGGCCTTCGGCGCCGATATTCCACACGTTCGAGCGGAAGCACACCGCCAGGCCCAGCGCGATCAGCACCAGGGGCGTGGCCTTGATGCCCAGCTCGCTCCAGCCATAGGCGCTCTTGATGGGCTCCCAGAAGAACATCTGCAGGCCGCGCAGCGGGTCCTTGCCCAGCAGCAGGAACAGCGCGATGCCCAGCAGGGTGGTGATGGCCAGCGCCAGCAGCGGCGAGGCCAGCGACATCAGCTTGGACGGCTGCGGGCGGATCTCAAGCCTGAGCATGCTGCGCGCCCTCCTCCTGCCAGAGCCCGCTCATCCAGGCGCCGATCTTTTCCACCGTGGCCTCGGCCATGGTGATGGCCGGCGAGACGCGCCCATTGGCCATCACCACCAGCCGGTCGCTGATCTCGAACAATTCGTCCAACTCCTCACTCACCACCAGCAGCGCGCAGCCGGCATCGCGCAGCGCCAACAACTCGCCGCGTATCTGCGCCGCCGCGCCCACGTCCACGCCCCAGGTGGGCTGGGCAATCACCAGCACCTTGGGCGCCGCGTCGATCTCGCGGCCGACGATGAACTTCTGCAGATTGCCGCCCGAGAGGCTCTTCGCCGCGGCGCCCGCGCCGCCGGCCTTGACCTTGAAGCGCGCGATCAGCTCCTCCGCCAGGCGCTGCACCTGGCCCTGGCTGATCCAGCCCGCCGCGTTGACCGCCTCGGTGCGCGTCAGCAAGGTGTTCTGCGCCAGCGAGAGCGTCGGCACGGCGCCGCGGCCGAGGCGCTCCTCGGGCACGAAATGCAGGCCCAGGCGGCGGCGCTTGCGCGCGCTGGCCTGGGCGATGTCCTGGCCGAACAGCTGCACCGAGCCGCGCGGCGCGCGCGCATCCTCGCCCGAGAGCGCGGCCATCAGCTCCTGCTGGCCATTGCCCGAGACCCCGGCCACGCCGAGGATCTCGCCGGCATGCAGCCGCAGCGCGATACCCTCCAGCGCGGTACCGAAGGGCTCCGCCTTGGGCAGGCTCAAGCCCTTCAATTCCAGCGCCAGCGCGCCGCTGCCGCGCGGCGCGGCGTGCCGCAGCTGGGGCGGCTCGGCGCCAATCATCAGGCGCGAGAGTTCGGCATTGCTCTGGCCGCGCGGGTCCACCTCGCCGGTGACGCGGCCGGCGCGCAGCACCGTGCAGTGGTGGCACAGGGCACGGATTTCGTCCAGCTTGTGGCTGATGTAGAGGATGGAGCAGCCCTGCTCGGCCAGCTTGCGCAGGGTCTGGAACAGCGTCTGCACCGCCTGCGGGGTCAGCACCGAGGTGGGTTCGTCGAGGATCAGCAGCTGCGGATTCGTCATCAGCGCGCGCACGATCTCGACTCGCTGGCGCTCGCCCACCGAGAGCGTGTGCACCGGCCGCGCCGGGTCCACCGCCAGGCCATAGCTCTGCGCCACCGCGCTGATGCGGGCGGTGACCTCGGCCAGGCTGAGCGATTTGTCCAGGCCCAGCCAGACGTTCTCGGCGGCGCTGAGGGTGTCGAACAGCGAGAAATGCTGGTAGACCATGCTGATGCCCAGCTGCCGCGCCTGCGCCGGGCTCCGGATGCTGACGGCCTGGCCGTTCCACAAGACCTGACCCTCGTCGGGCTGCACCGCACCGTAGATGATCTTCATCAGGGTGCTCTTGCCCGCACCGTTTTCGCCCAGCACCGCATGGATCTGGCCCGGCGCCACGCTCAGGTGCACGCCATCGTTGGCCTTCACGGCCGGGTACTGCTTGCTGATGCCACTGAGTTGCAGGCGCAATGGTTGGATCATGTGGGTCGTTGGTAGCGCGTGCGGCCAGCCACCAGGCTGGTCACCAGATTGCGTTCATCGGACAGCGTCATCCAGGCAAACAGCTTCTCGTGCAACTCGCGTGCCACCTCGAAGCGGGCCTCGGCCACCGGGCCCCGGGCCCAGTCCCAGACACAAACGTCGGCCAGTGTACCCAGGCCGAAGTGGCCGATCTCGTGCTGCAGGCCCAGGCCCTCGGCGGCACCGCGCGTGGCCGCATGCAGGGCCACCCAGGCGGTGAGGCGCTGGCCGGCCATGGCCTGCACCTTGTAGCCGTCGGCGAGCGTGCGCTGCATCGACAGGCTGGTGCCGCCGCCCACATCGCTGGCCGCGCTGACCGCAAAGCCAGCCGCGCGCGCACCCACCCAGTCGAACAGGCCGCTGCCCAGGAACAGGTTGGACGAGGGGCAGAAGGCCACCTGGGCGCCGCTTTCGGCCAGCACGCGGCGGTCCGCTTCGTCCAGCCAGATGCCGTGCGCCAGCACCGCCCTGGGGTGCAAGAGGCCCTCGCGGGCGTAGACGTCCAGGTAGCTGCGCGCAGCCGGGAACAGCTGGGCCACCCACTCGACCTCGCTGCGGTTCTCGGCCACATGGGTCTGCATATAGAGCGAGGCATCCGCCCGGCACAGGGCGCCGGCCATGGCCAATTGGGCCGGCGTGCTGGTGGGCGCAAAGCGCACGGTCACCGCATAGGCCAGGCGTGAATTCGGCCCTTGGCCATGAAAGCGTTGGATCAGATCCACACAGTCGCGCTCGGCCTGGGCCACATCGTCGCGCAGGCCGTCGGGCGCGTGCCGATCCATCAGCACCTTGCCGGCGATCAGGCGCATGCCGCGCGCCTGCGCGGCCTCGAAGAGCGCCTCGGCCGAGACCTTGTGCACGGTCGGGAACACCACCGCCGAGGTCGTGCCATGGGCCAGCAGCGCATCCAGAAAGCGCGCCGCGCCGCGCCGCGCCAGCGCCGGGTCGGCATAGCGCTGCTCGGCCGGGAAGGTGTAGGTGTTGAGCCAGTCCAGCAGTTCGGCGCCATAGGAGGCGATCACGTCCAGCTGCGGGGCATGCACATGGGTGTCGATGAAGCCGGGCAGGATCAGGCGGCCGCGGTGGTCCTGCTTGGTCCAGCTGGCATCGGGCTCCTGGCCTTGCGTGCCGGCGACGCGACCCTGCTCGTCGATCAAGAGCCAATGGTCGGGCTGGAAGCGCACGGCGGGGCTGTCCAGCTGGCCCCAGGCGGGGCTAGCGGTGAAGTCGAGCAGGTCGCCGCGCAGGGCGAGCTTGGAACGGGAGGTTGCGGAGGTCACGGGGTTCGCAGGAGTCATGGGTCAGGATCGGACGCGCGAGCTGGCGGGCGCCTGCGCCACCAGGGTGCGCGCCACCTCGCGCACCTGCTCGCGCAGCCAGCGCATCGGCGCGCTGGCATGGCTCACATCGTGCCAGAGCTGGTAATAGGCCATGGGCGGGAAGCTCACCGGGCAGCGCAGCACGCGCACCGGCAGGCTGTCGAGGTAGCGCGAGCAGAACAGGCGCCCGGTGGTCAGCACCAGCAGGCTATGGGCCACCATCTGCGGCAGCTGGCCGAAATGGGCGCTGCGCACCGCGATCGTGCGCGCCAGGCCCTGCTTGGCCAGGTGCTGGTCGATCACCCCAGGCAGGCCGGCCGAGAGCGGCATCGGCGCCAGGTGCTGGCTGGCCAGGTAGCGCTCCACGGTCCAGCCGCGGCCGTTGCTCCGGGCCATCGGATGCTGCTCGCTCACCAGGCACACCACCTCGTCGCTGAGCAGGCGCGCCAGGTGCAGCTCCTCGGGCGGCTCCAGCCAGTTGCCGATCACCAGGTCCACCTCGCCGCGTGCCAGCGCGCGGCGGTAGTCGTAGTCGGCCGAGAGCGGCTGCAGGTCCAACTGCACGCCCGGCGCCAGGCGCAGCAGGTGGGCGGCCAGCTCGGGCAGGAAGAAGGGGTCGAGGTAATCGCTGGCGGCAATGCGAAAGCGCAGCTGGGCGGTGGCGGGCTCGAAGCCGCTCATGCGCCGCCGCACGCCGAACAGGGTCTCGGCCTCGCGCAGCAGGCGGCCGGCGGGCTCCAGCAATTGCAAGGCGGTGGCGGTGGGCGTCATGCCGGCGCCGCTGCGCACCAAGAGCGCGTCGCCGGTAAGGGCACGCAGGCGCCGCAGCTGCGCGCTCACCGCGGGCTGCGTACTATGCAGGCGCAGGGCCGCCTTGGAAACGCTGCGTTCCGAGATCACGGTATGCAAGACCCGCACGAGTTGAAGCTCGATCTTGTCGAAGTCCGCCTTCAGGCTCATACGCGCTGCTTGATGAAGTCCATTGTTTGGGTCGTATATTGTCTATGAGCAAAGCCATTACCGTTCGGGATTGTCCGGAGTCAGCCTTTTTTCCTTCTCGTCCATGAACACGCGCCCCATCCGCTTCTATCACCGCGGCCAGATCCAGGAGGTCCAGGGCCTGCCGCCCACCACCACGGTGCTGCAGTGGCTGCGCGAGCATGCCCACCACTGCGGCACGAAGGAGGGTTGCGCCGAGGGCGACTGCGGCGCCTGCACCGTGCTGGTGGGCGAATTGCAGGGCGAGCAGGAGTTGCAGCTGCGCAATGTGAATGCCTGCATCATGTTCCTGCCCAGCCTGGACGGCCGTGCCCTGCTGACGGTGGAAGACCTGGGCTCGGCCCAGGCCCTGAATCCGGTGCAGCAGGCCCTGGTGGACTGCCATGGCTCGCAATGCGGTTTCTGCACGCCCGGCTTCGCCGTCAGCATGCAGGCCGTCTACGAACGCCACCAGGCCGCCGGCACGCGGCCGACGCGCCAGCAGCTCGCCGACGATCTGGCCGGCAACCTGTGCCGCTGCACCGGCTACCGGCCTATCCTCGATGCCGGCGAGCGCATGTTCGATGCGCCCGCCGCGCCGCTGGAGCGCGCCCCCATCATCGCGGCGCTGCAGGCCCTGCGCGCCGACGCAGGCCTGCATTACCGCGGCCCCAACCCGGTCACCGGCGCCGAGGACTGCTTCCACATCCCGCGCAGCCTGCCCGACCTGGCCACCCTGCGCATGAGCAAGCCCGGCGCGCGCCTGCTGGCCGGCGCCACCGATGTGGGCCTGTGGGTCAACAAGCAGCACAAACAGCTGGGCGACGTGATCTTCCTCGGCGCCGTGCCCGAGCTGCGCGAGATCCGCAGCGAGCCCTTCCAGGGCCTGCCCGGCCTGTGGATAGGCGCCGGCGCCAGCCTGGAAGACGCCTGGCGCGCGCTGGCCGAACAGCTGCCGCCGCTGCGCGAGCTGTGGCTGCGCTTTGCCTCGCCACCGGTGCGCCATGCCGGCACCCTGGGCGGCAATATCGCCAACGGCTCGCCGATCGGCGACGGCGCGCCGGCCCTGATCGCGCTGGGCGCCGACATCGTGCTGCGCCGCGGCGATGCCCAGCGCCGCCTGCCGCTGCAGGATTTCTACCTCGACTACATGAAGAACGCGCTGCAGTCCGGCGAGTTCGTCGAGGCCCTGCACCTGCCCCTGCCCGCGGCCGGCACGCAGCTGCGCGCCTACAAGATTGCCAAGCGCTACGACAGCGACATCTCGGCCGTGTGCGGCGTGTTCGCGCTGCGCGTGGAGGCCGGCGTGGTGAGCGAAGCGCGGCTGGCCTTCGGCGGCATGGCCGCCATCGTCAAGCGCGCCGCCCAGGCCGAGGCCGCCCTCCTGGGCCGGCCCTGGAGCGAGGCCAGCGCCCGCGCCGCCGCCGATGCGCTGGCGCAGGACTTCACGCCGCTCAGCGATATGCGCGCCAGCGCCGCCTACCGCCTGCAGGTGGCGCAAAACCTCATGCGCCGCTGCTGGCTGGAAACCAGACCCGACGCACCACTCAGCCCCGCCCAGACCAGCGTCTGGCAGGCCGTGGCCTTCGAGCGGAGCCTGCCATGAACAAGCCCAGCGATCTGCCCCTGATGGCCGAAGCGCAAGTCGGCACCAGCCGCGCGCATGAATCCGCCCACCTGCATGTGAGCGGCGAGGCCAGCTATATCGACGACATCGCCGAGGCCCAGGGCACCCTGCATGCGGCGCTGGGCCTCTCGCCGCTGGCGCATGGCAGGCTGCTGGCCATCGACCTCGAGCTGATCCGGCGCCAGCCCGGCGTGGTGGCGGTGTTCACCGCCGCCGACTTCCCCGGCGAGAACAACTGCGGCCCGCTGCTGCACGACGACCCCATCCTTGCCTCGGACACGCTGCGCTACCTGGGCCAGCCGGTGTTCGCGGTGATTGCCACCGAGCGCGAACTGGCGCGCCGCGCCGCCGCGCTGGCCAGCCAGGCGCTGCGCTGCGAAGCCCTGCCCGCGGTGCTGACGGCCAGGGAGGCCCATGCCCTGGGCCAGTACGTGATCCCGCCCATGCACCTGACGCGCGGCGAGCCGGCCGCAGCCCTGGCCGCCGCGCCGCATCGCCTGGAGGGCGAATGGTCGGTGGGCGGGCAGGAGCAGTTCTATCTGGAGGGCCAGATCTCCTACGCCCTGCCGCAGGAAGACCGCGGCCTCTTGATCCACTGCTCGACCCAGCATCCCTCGGAGATGCAGCAGCTGGTGGCCCATGCCCTGGCCTGGCAGGCGCACCAGGTGCAGGTGCAATGCCGGCGCATGGGCGGCGGCTTCGGCGGCAAGGAATCGCAATCGGCGCTGTTCGCCTGCGTGGCGGCACTGGCCGCGCACAAGTTGCAAAAGCCGGTAAAGCTGCGCCTGGACCGCGACGACGACTTTCTGATCACCGGCCGCCGCCATGGCTTCGACTATCGCTGGACCGTGGGCTACGACGACGCGGGCCGCATCCTCGCCGCCGAGATCGACCTGATCTCCAACTGCGGCCACTCGGCCGACCTCTCGGCCCCGGTGCTGACGCGCGCGCTGTGCCATTTCGACAATGCCTACTGGCTGCCCCATGTGGCCATGCATGGCTATGGCGCCAAGACCAACACGCAGAGCAACACCGCCTTCCGCGGCTTCGGCGGCCCGCAGGGCGCGCTGGCCATCGAGATCATCATCGACTCGGTGGCGCGCCGCCTCGGGCTGGACCCGCTGCTGGTGCGCCAGCGCAATTTCTACCAGGCCGACCCGGCCAAGGGTCAAGACCTGACCCCCTACGGCCAGCAGGTCAGCAACAACATCCTGCAGCCGCTCACCGAGCGCCTGGTGGCGAGCAGCGACTACCACGCGCGCCGCGCCGCCATCGCCGCCTGGAACGCGCAGAGCCCGGTGCTCAAGCGCGGCCTGGCGCTCACGCCGGTGAAGTTCGGCATCTCCTTCAACGTGGTGCACCTCAACCAGGCCGGCGCGCTGGTGCATGTCTATACCGACGGCTCGGTGCTGGTGAACCATGGCGGCACCGAGATGGGCCAGGGCCTGAACACCAAGGTGGCCCAGGTGGTGGCGCATGAGCTGGGGCTGGACTTGGCCCAGGTGCGCGCCAGCGCCACCGACACCCAAAAGGTGGCCAACACCTCGGCCACCGCCGCCTCCACCGGCAGCGACCTCAACGGCAAGGCCGCGCAGGACGCTGCGCGCCAGATCAAGCAGCGCCTGGCGGCGCTGGCCGCCGAGCTGCTGGGCCTGCCGGCCGAGCAGCTGCAGTTTGCCGGCGGCAGGGTCGGCGGCAGCGGCGACAGCAACGGCAAGCAGTCCATCGCCTTCAAGGAGCTGGTGGCCCAGGCCTATCTGAAGCGCATCCAGCTCTGGAGCGACGGTTTCTACGCCACCCCCGGCCTGCACTGGGACCGCAGCCGCCTGCAGGGCCGGCCCTTCTACTACTACGCCTATGGCGCGGCGGTGGCCGAGGTGCTGGTGGACACGTTGAGCGGCGAAAGCCGCGTGCTGCGCGCCGACGTGCTGCACGATGTGGGCCAATCGCTCAACCCGGCGCTGGACATCGGCCAGGTTGAGGGCGCCTTCGTGCAGGGCCAGGGCTGGCTCACCACCGAGGAGCTGGTGTGGCATCCCAAGACCGGCATGCTGAGCACCCACGCCCCCAGCACCTACAAGATCCCCACCGCCAACGACAGCCCGCTGGACTTCCGCGTCGCGCTCTACGACCAGCCGAACCGCGAAGACAGCATCCACCGCTCCAAGGCGGTAGGCGAGCCGCCGCTGCTGCTGCCCTTCTCGGTGCTGCTGGCGATCAAGGACGCCATCGCCGCCTGCGGACCCGCGCACTGCGACCCGCCGCTGCGCGCGCCGGCAACCGCCGAGGCGGTGCTGAGGGCGCTGGGCGCGCTCGCCTAGCGTCAACAGGCCCTAACGCGACAACACCCACTCGATCAGATTGATCAGCTCGGCGTCGTTCTCGACCTTGACGATCTTGTGCGGTGCCGTCTTGCCATCGGTGCCCTTGGCGGGCTCACCGGAGGTCAGGTGGTACTTGATGCGGGCCGCAGCGCCCGTATCCGCCTTGTACTTCCAGGCGACGTACTTGAAGGAAGGTCCTTCCTTCAGGCTGCCGGTCTCGTGGCACTTGAAGCATTCGTTCTGGCGCGCCGTCTGCTCGGCGGCTGCAACGTCAACAGCCAAGGCGCTGCAGGAGCAGAAAGCCACAGCTGCGGCGAACGAGAGCTTGGCGAAGGCAAGAGTTCCAATCCGATTGGTGTCGTACTTCATCGCGATTTCTCCTTTGACCGAGTACCCATTTGAGCCCTGCGATTCCGTCGAGCCCTTGATGTCGGTCAGGAATGAATGAGGGGTGGCGCGCTGAGCTACAGGGCGTTGACCGGGCTGCAGGCCGCGCGGGGTCGTCCAGATCTCGCAACCTTGCCATGCAGGAACAGCAAGGCCGACAAGGCCTGCCGATGCGTTGACGCCGCCACGCCGCGATCGTCGGCGAGCCAGCTCAAGAAGGATTCAACGGCGTGCTTCGCTTCCAGTTCCGGCGGACGCTGCAGCCGATGGAAGCGCATGAACGCCCGGCACCGGTAGACATAGGCCCCCTCGGTCCGCCGGCTGCAATGCAGAAACCGGATGCGCGCGCGCAGCTGATCCAACAAACGGGCGGACCGCAGCGGCGGCAGCGACGGAGCCAGCACGGGCGCTTCCCTCCGTGGGGCGATTGACGTGCCAGGCATGCGCACCTCCAATCCGAGCCATTCGCCATAACGGCTCCGGCACGCGCATACCCTGAGGCCGCAATTGGCTTGAACGGCGAAACTTGCAAGCTGCCGGACTTGGCAGTCTGATCATGCTGTACAAATTGACTGTCAATCACCAGCGAATCAAGGATGGGCGCGGCCTGCAGCGCGGCCACAAGTCCGATGTTAGGGAGATAGTTGCCGGTGTTATCCATCAGAACTGCGCCCTACAACCTAGTTAGGCATTCGTGCAAATCCACCATAGACATATGCGACGACAGTTCTTGATGCTTTTGGCTGCATCGCCGTTTCTTGGATGCTCTCGCGTCGAGAAGGAGGTTCCGACGGACTGGAAGTCGCTCGCACTGCCTGGCAAGTCTCTGGAGCTAATTGACGAGAAGTACGTGGAGAACTATCGCTTCGCGGAGGACGGCATGGCAATCGCCACATTCGGCCTCAAGGACGGCGCGGTTGCGGGCCCAATCGTCTACTGGAAGATTGAAGAAAATCGGCTGGTGATCTCAATTGATCCCGAGTCAGAAATACTTCAAGAGCTTGTATCACCCTCGATCCGAGGAAGCGTCGTGACCGCAACAAGGAAGTCCGGTGCCAAGGCTAAATACAAGTTTGCGTAGTCCAATGCCTAACCAGTCGCTCGAGCCGAATCGCGTAGGCAGGCCGCCGCTCGCGGCTCAGCTTCAACGTTAGCCATCTCTGTTCCATTCTATTTTTCGCGAAGTACCAGAAATGCAAATTCGAGAAGCCTCTTCCGCGGATCGCTCAACGATCGCAATGCTCGTCAGCGAAGCCAACAAGGACGTGGCGGTGCAATTCGGCTTAAACATCGAAAACTGCCCGAAGCACCCATCGTTCTATACGCCGTCCTGGGTGGATGCTGATTTCTCCCGGGGCGAGAAGTATTTCATCGCGGAAGACAACCTAAGTCCAATTGCTTGTGTGGCCTACGAAATTCCAAGCGCCGGTCTCGCTTACCTGAATCGCCTTTCTGTGCTTCCCGCTCACCGCCGCAGCGGTGTTGGCGCAAAGCTCGTGCGACACGTAGTTGATCAGGTTCGCACTTTGTCGGTCAGTACCATCAGTATTGGTGTTATTGGCGAACACACGGTGCTACAAGCCTGGTACAACAAGCTTGGTTTTACGGATGGCGAAATCAAGCGGTTTCCTCACCTACCGTTTTCGGTCAAATACATGGCGTATGCGGTACAGGCTGGCTAACCGATCGCTCGAGCCGACGTCCCTCGGCAAGCCTCGGTCCGCGGCTCAGCTTCAACGTTAGCCATCACCATGCTTAAGTGTCCATCGTGCGCGCGTGAATCCATATCCCCTTGGAGCGCTTGGCATTCCAGCGTTTCAAGGCCAGCCACTTGCCATCGCTGCGGCTCAACTTGCTATGTCCCAAGTTCGTCATCGGGCATTCCGCTGCTAGCCTCAGTGCTGGTTGGACTTGCTGCAATTGCCGTGGCGTCGGCGCTGGATTCCTTTGCAGCGCTTGCCGTCGGCGCACTTGTGGCTGCCACTTGCTACGTCGCCATTTGGCGGCGCCTCAAACCTGTTCCGGTCGTTGCCATGCCGCCTCCCGGGCCAGCCAAGGCAAGCGCGGCGCTCGCTCTGCTTGACGTACTCGCGATCCTCAGCTTATGGAAGTGACGCCGGCACGCTGGTGTTCAGCTCATCCGGTTTGCGCAGTCGCCAATAGCAGCATCTCCAAACCTCCCGGCGGAACAAACGCGCATGCCCACCCCACCAAAGCTGCTCGCAGGCGGGAATCCGCAGGTCGCCAAGGGCGATGGTGATGGCCCGGTCCAGGCTTACATTGCGGCCATGCCTGGCTGGAAGGGCAATGTCGGCCGCGTCATCGATGCCTTGATCGACCGCACCGTGCCGGACGTATCCAAGGCGGTCAAATGGAACTCGCCCTTCTACGGCATGCCGGGCCAAGGGTGGTTCTTGAGCTTTCACTGCTGCGCAAAGTACGTCAAGGTCGCCTTCTTCCGTGGCAGCGCGCTAACGCCGCTGCCGCCTGTGGCATCCAAGCAGCAGCAGGTGCGCTACCTCCACATTCGCGAAGGCGAGCAAGTCAACGAGGCCCAGTTTTCCCACTGGGTCGGGCAAGCCAGCAAGCTGCCTGGGTGGGGTGGCGTCGAACACCAGAGAGCATCGCCATGAATAGCGCCATCCCCGGCAAGCGCTCGCCAACCAAGCCGCCTGCCCGTCCCCGCGCCCTCGGCTTGATCGCCGCCCTCGTCACGGCGGCCGCGGTGTCGTGGTCCACGCCGGACGGCAATCTCGTCGTGACCTTGGTGCCCGCGCTGGCAGTCGGGCTGGCGGTGTTCGGCATCGCTTCGTGGCGTTGCCGTCGCGATGAGTCGGAGTGATCCGTGCAAGGTCATCCGGGCGCTGCAAGAATAGTGTCGCCCCGGCCTTCGCCCGCCCCGCAACCATGCCGCTGCCCTTCGAATATCAGAACGCCACGCTGGAGTTCGAGCGCTTCATGGTCGACGCGCGCGATCTCGCGGGCCTGAACACCACCAATATGGCGTGGAACATGGTCGTCGGCGTGCTGCACACCTTTCGCCGGCGGCTCTCGATCGACCAGGCGCTGCGATTTGCGGACCTGCTGCCACCCGTGCTGCGCGCCATCTTCGTGGAAGGCTGGCGCCCCGGCGAGCCGGTGGCCGGCTTCGGCACACGGGAGGAACTTCTGGCCGAGGTTCGCGCCGTGCGCCCGGCGCATAACTTTTCACCTCCGGACGCGATCGCCGCGGTTGCGGCCGCGCTGCGCCGGCATGTCGACGTGGCCGCCCTCGAGCGGCTGCTGCCAAGCCTGCCCGCGGGTGCGAAGGAGTTCTGGTCGGGCCAGGTCTCTTGAGCCCGGCCCGTTCCGGCGCGCGCCACCCCCCGATTCAACCGCCACTGAGGGCCAGCACAATGGCCACGGCGTCGTCCGGCTGCAGCTCATGCCGCAGTTCCCGCACACCCAAGCCGTTGACGAAGATGCGCATATTGGGCCGCAGCAGGCCGCGCTCGTCGACGACGCGAAACCGCAGCCCGGGGTAGCGCTGCTCGAGGTCCGCGAACATGGCGTCCAGCGAATCGCCCGTGGCCGCCACCCGCGCAGCGCGCGTGTAGGACTGCAGTGCGGCGGGGATCAAGACCTGCATGCTGCCGGCTCCGGTACGCGGGCGCCGCCACTCATGCAGCGAGCTCGGCCACTTCCACGGCGTAGATCTCCGGGAGGTGGCGGGCGATGTTGCTCCAGCTCGCGCCTTCGTCCCTGCCGATCCACAACTCGCCGCTGGTGGTGCCCAGGTAGAGGGCCGGCGTGGCCAGGGCGTCCGCCGTCATGGCCTGGCGCTTCACCGTCCACCAGGCCTGACTTTCCGGCAGGCCCTGGTCCAGCCGCTGCCAGCTCTTGCCGGCATTGCGCGTGACATAGGCCGCCGGGCGCCCGGCCGGGCTGGTGCGCGGCCAGACGGTCGTGCCATCCATGGGGAAGACCCAGGCGGTATCGGCCTCGCGCGGGTGCACCACCATCGGGAAGCCGATGTCGCCCACGCGCTTGGGCATCTTGCGGCCGATGCGCTGCCACACATCAGCCGCCGGGCTGGCCGAGGTGCTGCCCGACCTGTCCATCCGGTAGATGCCGCAATGGTTCTGCTGGTAGAGGCGATCGGGCATGGCGGGGCACAGCCGCACGCAATGCGGGTCGTGGAAGGTGACGGTGCCCGGATCGAAGCCCTCCACCACCTCCAGGCCCTGGATCAGGGTGGACCAGCTGGCGCCGCCGTCGCGCGACTCGTGCACGCCGCCGCCCGACATCGCGAAGTAGAGATGTTTTGCATCCCGCGGGTCGACGATCACCGAATGCAGCTTCGGCCCGTCCGGCGTACCGTCCTGCACCGAGCCCATCCATTCGCGCAGCTGCGGGTTGTCGTTGACGGCGGGCAGCGGCAGCCAGCTGACGCCGCCATCCTCCGAGCGGAACAGGCCCTGCGGCGAGGTGCCGGCATACCAGCTGCCCGGCTCGCTGGCATGCCCGGGGGTCAGCCAGAACACATGGTCCACGGCGCGGCCTGGCAGGCCGCCGCTCGGCTGGGCGAAGGCGGGCGGCTGCTGCGCCTCCTTCCAGCTGCGGCCGAGGTTGGTGGAGCGGAAGATCGTCGGGCCGAGGTGGCCGGTCTTGGCCGCGGCCAGCAGGGTGCGGCCGTCGCGCGGGTCCAGCTGCAGGTGGCTGATGGTGTGGCCCAGGAAATGCGGCCCATCGGCCGTCCAGGTCTTGCGCCTGGCATCGCCGTGGAAGAGCCAGGCCCCCTTGCGCGTCGCCACCAGCAGCACGAGGCGCGTGGCGGCCTTGCGCCGGCTGGACGAAGAGGAAGAGGCAGGCGAGGCTGGGGGGGCGGTTCGGCGCATGGCGGCTCCTTGCTATGGGCAGACGAAGGGGGACTCACTCCACGACGCGCCATCGTGGGGGATTTCGACAAGCGGCGCGCAGAAATATTCACGCTCTCGCAAACTACTGTATATTCGTACAGCATCAACGCAGCCCCGCGCTGCCCCGTTCGAGGAGCGTAAAGCCATGATCCTGAATCTGAACGATCCCGCCAGCATCCTGGCCTGGTGGCAGGTCCTGCCCCAGCGGCATGGTTCACAGCTGCTGGCGATGGCACGGCTGCGGCCGCAGTTCGCGGCGCCCATCCAGGCGGCGCTGCGGCGCATCCGCGCCGACGCGACCCTGAACGCCCAGTTCGAGCGCGGCCTCACGGACGCCGCCCTGCTGCCCATGCGCCCCGCCGGCCATTGGCAGACCGCCGCCGACGAAGACCGGGCCGAAACGAGCGAGTGCCAGGCCGAGGCGGTGCACTGAGCCGCGGCTGGCTCACGCCATGAGCCAGCCGGCCATGAAGATAGCCCCATGAGCAAGACTGTTGAATTCTGGTACTGGCTGCTGCGCGACCCCGCCACCGGGCGGCGCAGGCAGTCGCTGTGCCGCCTCACCGAGGCGGATGCGCTGCGGCGCGACCCGCAGGCCCAGCGCCTGGCCGGCAGCTGCGAGCTGCGCGTGCTGCCCAAGCATCCGGACGACTATTTTCCGCGCCTGGCCCTGGGGCGCGGCCGCTTGCAAGCAACTGCAGCGCGGGGTAACAGCGGGTAAGGCGGGGCGGCAAGCGCGCCCTCAGGCACTAGCATCCCGGCACTCGGCACACCCGCACGAAAGTCGGGGTCGCAAAGTTTCCGGTCTAAAGCGCTGCCGGTCGCCGGCACCGCCATGACAGCGGGGCCGCCTGCATCTGCTGCAGCGTTCCCGGCGGTCGGATCGGCCTGTTCTCGCCCACGGAGTCCGCCCCACCATGAAGCCGATCAAGACGCTGCTCGTTCTGCCCACCCTGCTGGCCATGGCCTGCACCGCCTGGGCCGCCGGCCCGGCCAGCCCGGCCGTGCCGCATCTGCAGAAGCCGCCCTTCCCGTCCGTCAGCCTGCCCGACAAGCAGGCGGCGGGGCAGCGCGCCATCGACCTGCTGGGCAGTCGCCTGCCCGAGGTGGCGGCCTGGTATCGCAAGTCGCCCGACGAGTTCAAGGCCCTGCTGCTGGCCGACAAGCGCATGCGCATCGACCAGCGCGGCCGCGTGTTCTTCGTCGAAGAGCTCGACCAGGCCTTGCCCGCGGCCTCCAGCCCGGGTCTGCTGGACGGCAGCCTGGCGCCGCTGGAGCAGAGCTTTCTGCTGCACAGCCGGCCCGGCGCGCAGCGCACCATCTACCTGAACTTCAAGGGCGCCACGCTCAGCGGCACCGCCTGGAACGGCAGCGGCGGCAGCATCATCGCCCCGCCCTTCGATCTGGACGGCCTGCCCGGCAGCTTCTCCACCACCGAGCTGCAGCGCATCCAGTACATCTGGCAGCGCGTGGCCGAGGACTATGCGGCCTTCGATGTCGACGTCACCACCGAGGCGGTGGCGCCCGAGCTGCTGACGCGCGCCGGCAGCACCGACCAGGTGTTCGGCACCACCGTGCTGATCACCAGCCGCACCGGCGTCTACAGCTGCAGCTGCGGCGGCGTGGCCTACCTGGGGGTGTTCGACGACACCAGCGACTACTACAAGCCCGCGCTGGTGTTCTACGACGCCCTGGGCCCCGGCAACGAGAAATACGTGGCCGAGGCGATCTCGCACGAGGCGGGCCACAACATGGGCCTGAGCCATGACGGCACCGCCACCACCGGCTACTACCAGGGTCAGGGCAGCGGCGCCACCGGCTGGGCACCCATCATGGGCGTGGGCTACTACCAGGCCCTGGTGCAGTGGAGCAAGGGCGAGTACAGCGGCGCCAACAACGTGCAGGACGACTACGTCGTGATGCAGAGCAACGGCCTGCCGCTGCGGCCCGACGACCATGGCAACAGCGCCGCCACCGCCACCCCGCTCACCGGCAGTAGCAGCGGCGGCATCACCAGCGCCAGCGCCCAGGGCGTGATCGAGCGGCCCGACGATGTCGACGTGTTCGCCTTCTCGGCCGCGGCCGGCCCCGCCAGCTTCAACCTCAGCCCGGCGGCGCGCTCGCCCAATCTCGATGCCCTGATCAGCCTGCGCAACAGCGCCGGCGTGCTGCTGGGCCAGGCCAATCCGCTCGACGCCCTGAACGCCAGCCTCGGCCTCACGCTGCCGGCCGCCGGCAGCTATTACCTCTCCGTGCAGGGCACCGGCAAGGGCGATCCGCTCGTCACCGGCTACAGCAATTACGGCAGCGTGGGCCAATACGCCCTCAGCGCCAGCTATCCCAGCGCAGGCAGCCAGGCGCCCATCGCGGCCATCAGCGCCTCCACGCTGCGCGGCACCGCGCCGCTCAACGTGAGCTTCTCCGGCGCCGGCTCCAGCGACCCCGACGGCAGCCTGGTGGCCTATGACTGGAGCTTCGGCGACGGCGGCAGCGCCAGCGGCGTCAGCAGCGCGCACAGCTATGCCAACCCCGGCAGCTACAGCGCGCAATTGCGCGTCACCGACAACAGCGGCCTCTCGGCCGCCAGCAGCGTCACCATCACGGTGGACGCGCCGGTGGCCATCGTCGAGATGCGCGTGGCCGACATCGCGATGAGTCTCAACGTCGCCAAGAACGGCAACGCGCAGGCCGGCGCGGCCGTCAAGGTGCTGAGCGCCGCCGGCCTGCCGGTGGCCGGCGCCACCGTCACCGGCAAGTGGAGCGGCCTGGTCTCGAGCAATGCCGTCTCCGCCGTCACCGACAGCACCGGCGTCGCGCGCTTCAGCTCGCCCAGCACGCGCAAGACCGGCGGCAGCTTTGTCTACAGCGTCACCGGCGTGAGCCTGAGCGGCTACAGCTACGCGCCGCTGACGAATACCGAGACGAGCGACTCGATCGCGCGCTGAGCGCCGGCGCTCAGCCCGCCGCCTCACCCTCGGCATAGCGGAAGCAGCCGCGCCCGGCCGCCTTGGCGGCGTAGAGCGCCTGGTCGGCCCGGGCCAGCAGGCTGGCCGGGTCGGCCGGCTCCTCACCCTGGTAGCAGGCGATGCCGATGCTGGTGGAAAGCTGCAGCGGCCCCTGCGCCAGCTGCAGCGGCTGGGCCACGGCATCGAGCACCTTCTGCGCCACCAGCCCCGCCTCGGCGGGCGCGTGCAAGCCCTCCAGCAGCAGCACGAACTCATCGCCGGCCAGGCGGCACACCAGGTCGGTGCCGCGCACGCAGGCGCGCAGGCGCTGCGCAAACGCCTGCAACACCGCATCGCCGGCCGCATGGCCCAGGCCGTCGTTGATGCTCTTGAACTTGTCCAGGTCCAGGAACATCAGCGCCATCAGCTGCTGGCCGCGCTGGCAGCGCGCCATCGCCTCGGGCAGGCGTTCATCGAAATGGCGCCGGTTCGGCACGCCGGTCAGGCTGTCCACCCGGCTCAACGCGGCCAGCTCGCGCTCGGCGCGCTTGAGCCGGGTGATGTCGAAGCTCATCAGGTAGAAGCCCTGCACCAGGCCGCCGGCGTCCAGGTCGGGCACCAGATGGGCCTGAAAGTGCGCGTCACTGCCGCCCAGCTCCAGCGCGCCGATGAAGTGGCAGCTCTGGCCCGCCAGCACCTGCCGTACATAGGGTTCGTGCAAGGCGTAGCTGGCCTCGCCCAGGCCGGCGCGCAAGCTCATGCCGAGCGCCTGGCTGGCGCTCAGCCCGTGCACCTTGAGCGCCTGCGAGTTGGCGAAGTGGCAATGCTGCTCGCGGTCGAAATAGCCCACCATGGCGGGGATGTTGTCGGTCACCGCGAGCAGGCGCTGCTCGCTGGCGGCCAGCTGGCGCATGGCATCGCGCAGCTCCGCGGTGCGCGCCTGCACGCGCTGCTCCAGCGAGGCGTTCAGCTCGCTCAGGGAGGCATCCTGCTCGGCCTGGCGCTGCGCCAGCTCGGCCAACGCGTTGGAAAGCAGCTGGGCCTCGCGGTAGCCCCCCACGCGTGGCAGCTCGCCCTCGCCCAGATGGTGGCGCGCGGTGATCGCCGCGGCGAGCTGGCGCAGCGGCGCCGACAAGCGCCTGGCCAGCCACCAGCTCAGCGGTAGAAACAGGATCAGCAGGGCCAGCGCGCAATAGCCGATCTGGCGCCGCAGGCTGAAATAGTCGGCCAGCGCCACCGCCACCGGTTGGCGCACCAGCACCTGCCAGCCCAGGCCGGGGTAGCGCTCGTGGCCGCGCGTGGGCAGCACCGCGACATAGAAGGCCTCGCCATCGAACTCGCGCTCCACGCGGCTGGGCCCGCCCTGGCTGGGCAGTGGCTGGCCCTCCAGCGCCGGCGGGCCGAGGATCACCTTGCCATGGCGGTCCAGCACCAGGGCCTCGGCGCGGTGCGAAGCCAGCGTGGCGTCGATCAGCTCGGCCTTGACCTCGCGCGCCCAGGACCAGCTCAGGTGCGCACCCAGCACGCCCCCGCCCTCCCCCGCGGCACCGGGCAGCGGCAGCGCGAAGTCGACGAAGCGCCAGGGCTCGGTCTGCTTGGGCAGGAGGCGCTCCAGCAGCACCGCGGCATGCACATCGCCCACAAACGGCGCCTGGCGTCCGCCCTGCCACCAGGGCCGGGCCGACACGTCCACGCCTTCCAGCAGGCCACCGCTGGCGGCCAGCACCCGGCCCTGCGCGTCGGTCACGCCCAGCCAGGCAAAGTGGCTGAAACCCTGCTGGATCTGCTCCAGCGTGCGGCGCAGGGCGGCAGGCCGCGCGGTCTGCTGCAGGGGCTCCAGCTGGGCCAGCACGATCAGCTGCCGGAACTGCTGGGCCATGCCGCGATCCAGCGCGTCGCGGAAGTCGGTGGCCACCAGCTGCAGCGCATCGATGGCACGCCGCTCGGCATGGGCGCGCGCAAAGTTCTCGATCAGCAGCACGGTGCCCAGCAGCACCAGGCAGACGGCGCTCAGCAGCAGGCCGGCCAGCCAGCTGCCCAGCGAGGGGATGTAGCGCGGCGCGCGCTCGGCGGGGATGAGCATGCCTCATTGTGTCTTGGGATCCGGGCGATCCGCGACATGCTGCCGGCTAGACTGAAGGCCCGTCCGCCGGCCTCGCCCATGAACACCAGCCCCCTGCCCATGC
>NZ_JBYTBE010000046.1:0-34070 GCF_058788955.1 Roseateles sp. FW301-B2 | reverse complement strand
GCCCCTGCTCATCCACCGGCACCGGCAGCACGGCGGACGGGGCGGCAGGCATGGTCGGGCTCCTTGATCGGTGGCTGTTGCTAGGTGTCGTTGCGCCAGTGTCTTCCCGGATGGCCTTAGCATTGATACCAATTCATCCAGATCCATAAGACCAATGAGCAAACCGCGCCTGTGGTTGCAGCTGTTTGAACGCCAGGCCGGCCAGGGCCTGGGCCGGCGCGAGCAGCTCTGCGCCAGCCTGCGCGCGGCCATGCGCGCGGGCGAGCTGGGGCTGGACGAGCGCCTGCCCGCCAGCCGGGTGCTGGCGGCCGATCTGGGGCTGTCGCGTGTCACCGTCGAGGCCGCCTACGGGCAGCTCGAGGCCGAGGGCTATCTGAAGCGTGCGGTCGGGCGCGGCAGCTTTGTGGCGGTCTCGCTGGCGCGCGCGCCGCAGCGCAAGCAGGCGCCCGCGCCGGCCCTGGGCCCGGGGCTGTCGCGCCGCGGCCGGCGTGTGGCCGAGGGCGGCGGCTGCATGGATCCGCTGCGGCCGCTGCCCTTCGCCGCCGGCAGCCCCGATCTGCGCGCCTTTCCCATCGCCCTGTGGCGGCAGCTGAGCAACAAGCGGTTGCGCGCCGAGCCCGGCCTGCTGGGCTATGGCGACCCGCAGGGCCACGAGGGCCTGCGCGCCGCCATCGCCGACCATCTGAACCAGTCACGCGGCCTGCGCTGCCGCGCCGAGCAGGTGCTGGTGCTCACCAGCTCGCAGCAGGCCCTGCAATTGCTGGCCGGCATGCTGCTGGACGAGGGCGACACGCTCTGGATGGAAGAACCCGGCTACCGCGGCGCGCGCACCGCCTTCGCCGCCGCCGGCGCCGCCGTGCTGCCGGTGCCGGTGGATGAGCAGGGGCTGCGGCCCGATGCCGCGCTGCCGGCGCCGCGCCTGATCTACCTGACGCCCTCGCACCAATACCCCTGCGGCATGGCGCTGAGCCTGCCGCGGCGCCTCGCCCTGTTGGCCCTGGCGCGGCGCGAAAACGCCTGGATCGTCGAGGACGACTACGACAGCGAATTCCATTACGAGGGCCGGCCCACGCCCGCGCTGCAGGGGCTGGACGAGCATGGCCGGGTGATCTACCTGGGCACCTTCTCCAAGGCCTTGTTCCCCTCGCTGCGCCTGGCCTATATGGTGCTGCCCGAGGCCCTGGTGGCGCCGCTGGTGACGGCGCGCAACATCCACGACGGCCACAGCGCCCAGCTGGCCCAGGCCGTCACCGCCGACTTCATCCGCCAGGGCCATCTGGCCGCGCATCTGCGCCTGATGCGCCAGCTCTACCGCCAGCGCCGCGAGCGGCTGCTACAGGCCTGCCAGCAACACCTGGCGCCCTGGCTGCGCCCCCAGCCCAGCGCCGGCGGCCTGCAGCTGGCGGCCCTGCTGCCCGCCGGCGAGGAAGCGCGCTGGACGCGCGCCGCCGCCGCGCTGGGCGTGCTGACGCCCAGCCTGCGCGCCCTCTACGCCGGGCCGGCCACGCAGGACGGCTGGCTGCTCGGCTACGCGGCGCTGACGCCGGATGAGATCATCGCTGCCGTACGGCAATTGGCCCGCATCCGCCCGCTATGACCATCACCCTCTACCACTGCCTCAGCGCGCGCTCCTTCCGCCCCTTGTGGGCGCTGGAAGAATTGGGCCTGCGCTACGAGCTCAAGCTGCTGCCCTTCCCGCCGCGTGCGCACCACAAGCCCTTCTTCGAGCAGAACCCGCTGGGCACCGTGCCCCTGCTGGTGGATGGCGCCACGCGCATCAGCGAATCGGCCGCCAGCTGCCAGTACCTGGCGGCAAGACATGACCCCGGCGGCCTCGACGTGAGCCCCGGCGAGCCCGACTACGGCGCCTACCTCAACTACCTGCACTTCGGCGAGGCCACGCTGACCTTCCCGCAGACCCTGGTGCTGCGCTACCGCTTTTTCGAGCCGCCCGAGCGCCGCCAGCCGCAGGTGGCCGACGACTACGCCAAATGGTTTCTGGCGCGCCTGCGCACGCTGGAGCCGCGCCTGGCCGAGCAAGAGCATCTCTGTGCCGGGCGCTTCAGCGCCGCCGACATCTCGGTCGGCTACGCGCTGCTGCTGGCCCAGCATCTGGGCATGGCCGAGCAGTTCACGCCGATGGTGGCGGCCTACTGGCAACGCCTGCAGGCCCGCCCGGCCTACCAGCGCGCCCAGGCGCTGCAGTTCGAGGCCGCTGCGGCGCAGGGCGTGCCGCTGATTGCGGCGCCGGATCTCCGGCCCTGACATGGCTTTGGGCAGGGTCATCAGCGCTGCGCCATACTGCGGCGCTTCAACTGCCACCGAGCGTCCGCCATGAAACACTGGATCCTGCCCCTGCTCACCTCAGCGCTGCTGGCCGCCGCCCCCGCCCATGCGGACGAGGCCCAGGACGCTGCATTGAAGGCCGCCATTGCGGCGCCGCACCGCACGCCCGCCAACGTGGCCCGCGACGGCTGGCGCCATCCCTACGAGACCCTCAGCTTCTTCGGCCTCAAGCCCACGCAGACGGTGGTCGAGCTCACGCCGGGCGGCGGCTGGTACACCGAGATCCTGGCCCCCTATCTGCGCGAGCGCGGCCAGCTGATCCTGGGCGCTGACGACCCCGCCTCCAGCAGTGCCTACTCGCAACGCAGCGCCGCGCGCCTGCAACAGAAGCTGGCCGCCCTGCCCTCGGTATACGACAAAGTCCAGGTCGGGGTGTTCGACGCCGAGGCCGGCAAGCTGCAATACGCCAAGCCCGGCAGCGCCGATCTGGTGCTGACCTTCCGCAATGCCCACAACTGGGCCGCGCTGGGCGAGGCGCAGACGCAGGCGGTCTTCAAGAGCGCCTTCGACGCGCTCAAGCCGGGCGGCGTGCTGGGCCTGGTGGACCACCGCCTGCCGGCCGATCGCGTGCAGGATGCCAAGGCCAGCAGCGGTTATCTGCACCAGGCCTGGGTGGTGCGCATGGCCGAGAGCGCCGGCTTCAAGCTGCTGGCCAGCTCGGAGATCAACGCCAACCCCAAGGACAAGGCCGATCACCCGAACGGCGTCTGGGCCCTGCCGCCCACCTATGCCAACAAGGACCAGGAGCGAGCGCGTTATGAGGCGATCGGCGAGAGCGACCGCATGACGCTGAAGTTCGCCAAGCCCTGAGTCTAAGATGCGGCCATGCATGCCATGCCGCTTCGCAGCGCCGCCGCATTGATTGCGCTGAGCCTGGCCGCCGCCGGTGCGCAGGCGGGCTGCGCCAAGGCCTACACGGTGGGCGTCTCGGCGCTGGGCTACAGCGCCTTCCTGCACGACAAGCAATGGCGCGGCGTGGTGCCCGATCTGGTGCAGGCGCTGGAGGTGCGCAGCGGCTGCCGCCTCGTGCTGGAAGCGCGCCCGCGGGCGCGCGTGATGCTGGAGTTCGGCCGCGGCGCGCTCGACATCGTCACCTCCTCGCAGCCCACGCCCGAGCGCGACCAGATCGGCCAATACCTGCCCTATGCCTATACCGAGCTGGACCTGGTGGTGGGCGCCGGCCTGCGCCAGCAGATCCGCTCGGCGGCGGACTTCATGGCCCTGGAGGGCCCGACGCTGGGCCTGGTGCGCGGCATCTTCATGGGCGCCGAGCTGGAGGCCTGGGCCGCCGCCCTGCAGCTGGCCAAGCGGGTGGAATGGGCCGCCGACTTCGAGAACCTCGCCACGCGCCTGAACGCCGGCCGCATCCAGGCCGCCATCGTGCCCTCGGCCATCCACGCCAAGCTGTTTGCCGAGGGCCAGATGCAGGCGGGCAGCTATGTGGTGGACCTGCCCGAGGCCGAGCCGGTGCCCATCGGTCTCTACCTGAACCGCCAGACCGTCGGCGAGGCCGACCAGCAGCTGCTGCAGCATCATCTGCAGCAGCTCGTGGGCGAAGGCCAGGTGGAGCAGATCTACACGCGCTACCTCGGCCCGGCGCTGACGCAGCGCCTCTTCAAGCTGCGCGCGCGCCCGAAACCCTGAGCCGGCTTGTTTGAGTTGGCGCAGACACCGTGCCGCCCTGCATGCTTCAATGCCACCGGGAGGCCCCCGCCATGCCAGATCCGCAAGCAGATGCCCGCCAGGCCGCGCTGGAGCTGTACGAACGCCGCGCGGGCCGTTACGACCTGGAGCTGGCCGCCTTCGGCGCGCTGCGCCAGGAGGCGGTGCAGGCCCTGCGGCTGCAGCCCGGCGAGACCGTGCTGGACCTGGGTTGCGGCACCGGCCTGAGCCTGCCGGCGCTGCGCGCCGGCGTGGGCGCGCGCGGCCTGGTGCTGGGCGTGGAGCAAAGCCCGGCCATGCTGGCGCAGGCTCAGGCACGCGTGAAGGCGGGGCATTGGCGCAATGTGCGGCTGCAGGGCTGCGCGGTGGCACAGGCGCGCCTGCCGCGCCAGGCCGATGCCGCGCTGTTCTTCTTCACCCACGACATCCAGCAGCAGGAGGCGGCGCTGGCGCGCGTCTGCGGCCATCTGCGGCCGGGCGCGCGCGTGGTGGCGGTGGGGCTCAGCTGGGCGCCGCCCTGGCTGGCCATCAGCAATCTGTTCGTGCTGGGCGCGGCGCTCTACTCGATCCGCGCGCCCGGCTATCTCACCAGTCTGGGCCAGCCCTGGCGGCTGCTGGCGGCAAGGCTCGCCAGCCACCGCGTCGAGAAGCGCTGGCTGGACAGCATCTACCTGCTGCAGGGCCAAGCCTAGGGCACGATCGCCAGGAACAGGAACACCGCGAACACCACCAGGTGCACGGCGCCCTGCAGCACGGTGGCGCGGCCGCCGCCCAGGGTCAGCGTGCCCACCACGAAGCTCAGCGCCAGCAGCACCATATTGGTGGGCGTCAGCCCCAGCTGCAGGGGCTGGGGCAGGAACAGCGAGAGCACCGCCACGGCCGGGATGGTCAGGCCGATGCTGGCCAGGCCCGAGCCCAGCGCCAGGTTGATGCTGGTCTGCAGCCGGTTGTGCAGGGCCGCACGCACCGCCGCCACCGTCTCGGGCAGCAGCACCAGCATCGCCACGATCACGCCCACCAGCGAGGTGGGTGCGCCGGCCGCGTGCACCAGCGCCTCGATGCTGGGTGCCAGCAGCTTGGCCAGGCCCACCACCCCCACCAGGCACAGCAGCAGCAGGCCCAGGCTGAGCCAGGCCACCGCGCTGCTGGGCGGCTCGGCATGGGCCTCGGCGTCGGCGCCGCTCTCGGGCAGGAAGTAGTCGCGGTGGCGCACCGTCTGCACGAACACGAAGGCGCCGTACAGCACCAGCGAGACCACGCCCGCGAACATCAGCTGTGCGCGCGAGAAGGTGGGCCCGGCGCTGCTGGTGGTGAAGGTGGGCAGCACCAGGGTCAGGGTGGCCAGCGCGGCCAGCACCGCCAGCGTCGGGCTGGTGCCCTGCACCCGGAACGCCAGTTCGCGGTAGCGCCAGCCGCCGGCCAGGATGCACAGGCCCAGCACGCCGTTGCAGACGATCATGATGGCCGAGAACACGGTGTCGCGCGCCAGGCCGCTGGCCGCGGGGCCGCCGGCCAGCATCAGCGAGACGATCAGCGCCACCTCGATGACGGTCACCGCCACCGCCAGCACCAGCGAGCCATAGGGCTCGCCGACGCGGTGCGCCACCACCTCGGCATGGTGCACCGCGGCCAGCACGGCGGCGATCAGCAGCGCGGCCACCAGCGCCAGCAGGGCCGTGCCCAGCGTGGCCGTGCCCAGCCCGGCCAGGGCCAGGGCGGCGGTCAAGGGAGCGGCCAGGGTCCAGAGCGGCAGCGCGGCCGGCAAGCGGGAAAGAAGCGAGGGCTTGGGCATGGCGGCGAGCATAGCTTGCGGCTAGGATCGCAGCCGCCATGCCACCTACCGATCCGCGCATCGACGCCTATATC
This sequence comes from Roseateles sp. FW301-B2, assembly GCF_058788955.1. NCBI lineage: Bacteria > Pseudomonadati > Pseudomonadota > Betaproteobacteria > Burkholderiales > Sphaerotilaceae > Roseateles > Roseateles sp. FW301-B2. The sequence goes on along the minus strand of NZ_JBYTBE010000046.1, from coordinate 28,196 downwards.
GAGCGGGCCGCGGCCTTCGCCCAGCCCCTGCTGGCCGACTGGCGCGCCCTCGTGCACCAGGGCTGTCCCGAGGTCGAGGAGACCATCAAATGGGGCATGCCGCATTTCGTGCACCGCGGCAAGATCCTCGCCAATATGGCGGCCTTCAAGGCGCATTGCAGCTTCGGCTTCTGGCATGGCGAGGCGGTGGCGCAGCAGGGCAAGAGCGGCGCGGCGATGGGCCAGCTGGGGCGCGTCACCGGCGCGCAAGACCTGCCCCCGCGCGCCGAGCTGGCGGCCATGGTGGCGCGCGCCCGCGCGCTCATCGAGGCCGGCGTGAAGCCGGCGCGCGCGACCCGCCCGGCCGCGAAGAAGCCGCCCCCCGAACTGCCGGCGGAGCTGGCCGCCGCGCTGGCCGGCGATGCCGGCGCACGGGCCTTCTTCAGCACCCTGGCGCCCAGCCATCAGCGCGAGTATGTGGACTGGATCGGCGAGGCCAAGCGGCCGGAGACACGCGCCAAGCGCCTGGCCCAGACGCTGCAATGGCTGGCCGAGGGCAAGCGGCGCAACTGGAAATACGAGAACTGCTAGGAGGCTGTCGGGCTTTGGGATGGACTCGCGCCAATGCGAGTTGCCTGGCCAGCCTAGGCGGCGGTGCCGCCGTGGGGTCGCCCCCCACCAGGCGCCGGCAACGACGGATGGGCGGGCAAATCGCTTTGGCCCTGCGGGTTGGGACGCCTTGGGGGCGCATGCGGCGTTGCAAATGCTCGCCGGATGTCCAATCCGGCTGCGCTTTGCGCCTTGCCTGCGCCCCCAAGGTGTCCCAACGCGAGCCCATCCCAAAGCCCGACAGCCTCCTAGGGCCGCTTTCAGGGCCGTCTTGGCGGCGGGCGCCACAGGTCCAGCACCGGCGAGGGCGGCGTCACCGAGGCGTCGTAGGGGTGCGAGCGCTGGCCGTTGATGGAGGCGATGATGCGGCGCACATAGAGCCGCGTCTCGGCATACGGCGGCACGCCGCGGTAGCGCTCCACCGCGCGCTCGCCGGCGTTGTAGGCCGCCAGCGCCAGCGTCAGGTCGCCCTCGAAATAGGCCAGCAGCCAGCGCAGATAGGCCATGCCGCCGCGGATGTTCTGCACCGGGTCGGTGATGCGGCCGACCTTGAAGCGCGCCGCCGTGTCCGGGATCAGCTGCATCAGGCCCTGCGCCCCCTTGGGCGAGGCAGCGAGCGGATCGAAGTTGGACTCGGTGGCCATCACCGCCAGCACCAGGTGCGGCGCCAGCTTGTAGTCGGGCGCCACCAGCTTGACGAAGTTGACGATGGTCTCGGGCGCGTTCTTGGGCGGCGGCGGCGGTGGCGGCAGCGCCCAGGCGCCGGGCTTGCCGCCCTTGGGCGCGGCCACGACGGTGGGCTGCGGATCGGTGTCGGGCGGGCGCAGGCATTCGGGCGGCGCGCCGCGCGGCTCGCCCATCGAGGCCGCCATGTTCTTGGCCTGCTCCAGCCCCTGCTCGGCCGCGGCGTTGAAGAGGTGTGCGGCCTGGGCATCGTCGCGCGCGATGCCGCGCGCATGCACCAGCATCCAGGCCAGGTTGTACTGCGCCACCGGATCGCCATAGCGGGCCGCGCGGCAGTAGAGCTGGGCCGCGGCCACCGGGTCGCGCGGCACGCCGTCGCCATGCTCCAGCGCCTCGCCCTCCTGGCGCCAGCGCTCCACCTGGGCCGGCACCACCGGCCCGCGCTCGGGCGGCGGGGTGCTGGGGCGCGGCAGGTTCTCCAGGCTCAGGCCGGGGATCTGGGCACAGGCGTTGCCCATCAGCAGGGCAAGCAGAACGGGGGCGAAGCGCATCGCGCGGCAGTGTAGCGGGCGCCTCGTGTTCACAGCCCCTGATCGGAGCCGCGCCGCCACACCGCGGCAAACGCCAGCAGCTTGTGCCTGAGGCTCAGGCGCTCGTCCGAGAGCGCATCCAGGAAATCCGAGAGCCGCTTGGACTTGACCATGGTGTAGACGGTGAGCGCGATCGTCACCCCCAGGGTCAGCATGAACCAGCCCAGACGCTCGAGCAGCGGCGCGTCCGCCTCGGCAAGCAGGTTCATGCCCAGAAAGCCGGTGGTGATGGTGCCCACCAGGCCGAAGATCGTCACCACCGTGAGCCGCACCACCGTGTTGGCCTGGCGGCGGATGCTGTCGGTCTCGAGGTAGGCGCTCATGTCGCCGATGCGCTCCTTCACCTCGGTGTACAGCGCGTCGGTCTCCAGATGGCGGGCGCAGAGCCGGAACAGCGCACGCGCCTGCGCCTGCTCGGCCACCTCGTGGAACCAGTAGCGGTGCGTGAAGCGCAGAAAGCCCTCGAAGCAGCTGCGGATGGCGCGCTTGAAGCGGCGCACATTGTCGGGGTCCTGCACGTTCAGGCGGCGCAGCGCCTCCACCAGCCGGTCGGAGAACATCAGCAGCGCAGCCTTCTGGAAATGCGCCAGCAGAAAGATCAGGAAATGCTGGTGACGGAACTGCGCCAGCACGCCGCGGTCGCGGCAGGCGTAGAAGGCGGCGTCGGCGCGGCCCAGCACCACCAGGGCATGGCCGCAGCACAGATAACGCGTGTGTGGCGCGGCACCACCGGCGGCCCAGAAGCGGTCGTAGCAATAGCGCTGCTCGAAGTCCTGCAGGTGCTGCTCGCCATAGGGCAGGCCACCCTCGCCCGCCCCCGCCACCAGGCCCAGGCGCACGAAATCGCTGCGGCTCAGCGCGCCGGGATCGTCCAGCGCCAGATAGGCCATCACCGGCATGCGGTAGTACTCGATCTGGCGGTAGCGCAGCAGCCCTTCATGCCCGGCCTGTCCGGACGCCTCGCCATGCTCGCTCACCAGCGGCCGCAGCACGAAGTCCCAGTGCGCGGCGATGCGCGGCGCGCGGTGCGCCTGCACATGCGAGATGAAGCGCTCGCGCTCGCGCGTGTCGGAGCGCGCCAGCACCGCGTCGCCCTCGCCCAGCCATTCGGCAGCGGCCAGGCAATGCAGGGGCTGGCCCTGCGCGTCCCAGCCCGAGGGGTAGGCGCGGCCCAGGCGGTAGAGCAGCTCCTGCACCTGGTGCAGCGGCAGATCGGTGGCGGCCAGCTCGACATTGAGCATCACCACGTCCACATCGAAGAAGAAGTAGAGATCCACATGCACCAGCTCCAGGCGCAGCGGCGCGTCCTCGGGCCGCAGCCAGGCGCGCAGCGCGCGGATGTCGTGGCGCCGGAACACCTTCATGCCCGACTCGCCGAGCGCATCGCCGGCGCCCTGGCTGGAGCGGCCCTCGCCGTAGAGCACGCGCTGCACATAGGGCAGAAAGGTCACGAACTCCTGGTAATGGCGCTCGTGGAAGGCGCCGGGCTCGCCGGTGTATTCGTCCTGCACCTCGCGCCAGGGGCAATCGTGGCCGGGGCCGTGCAGCAGCTCCCAGGGCCGGCGCGGCGCGCCCGGGCTGTCGCCCACCGGCATCAGGCGCAGCGGCCAGAGCAGGATCTGATGCAGGCGCTGGACATGCACGGCGGCTGGGCTCATGGCGGCGATGATGCGCCCGCCACGGCCGCGGTCAAGCCCCCCGGTGTCAGGTCTTGCCGAGCAGCTGGCTCAGCCAGGCTCGCGTCTCGGCCGGGTCGATCACCGCATCGATCTCCAGCATCTCGGCCATGTGCAGGGCGCGGCCACGCTCCACCTGCTGGGCCAGCAGGCGCTCGAACAAGGCCTCGCGCTCGGCCCCCTCGGGCAGGGCCTGCAGCTCCTTGCGGTAGCCCAGCCGCACCGCGCCCTCCAGGCCCATGGCGCCGAACTCGGCGCTGGGCCAGGCCAGGCTGGCCAGCGGCCGGTGCAGGCTGCCGCCGGCCAGGGCCATCGCGCCCAGGCCATAGGCGCGCCGCAGCACCACCGAGACCAGCGGCACGTCGAGCGCCGCGGCGGCCTGGAACAGCTCGCCCACATCGCGCAGCTGGCCGCTGGCCTCGGCCTCCGGGCCCACCATGAAGCCGGGGCAATCGATCAGCGCCACCAGGGGCAGGCCCTGGCGCTGGCACAGGCGCAGAAAGCGCGCCAGCTTGCGTGCGGCCGCACCATCCACCGCGCCGCCGAGCTGGCTGCAGTCGCTGGCGATCACGCCCACCGGCCGCCCGTCCAGCCGGGCCGCGGCGGTGCGCACGCTGGCGCCATGGCCGGCGCCCAGCTCGATCAGGCTGGCGCGGTCGAACAGGGTCTCGAGAATGGGCCGGATGGCATAGCCGCGCACGCGGTTCTCCGGCACCGCCGCGCGCAGCGTCAGCTGGTCGGCGGCCTCACCCACCTGAGCCGCCTGCGCCGGCAGCGCCCGGCCCTGCAGCCAACCCAGCAGCTGGCGCGCGCACGCGGCCGCCTCGGCCTCGTCGGCCACCAGCAGGTCCAGCGCGCCGGCCGCGGCCAGCTGCGGCGCCGGGCCCACCTGCTCGGGCGCGTAGCGGCCCAGGCCGCCGCCCTCGATCATGGCCGGGCCGCCCAGGCCGATATTGGCACTGCGTGTGGCCAGCAGCAGATCGCAGCAGGCCAGCAGCGCCGCATTGCCGGCAAAGCAGCGCGCGGCCGCGATGCCGATCAGCGGCACCTGGCCGGCCAGGCGCGCGAAGCTGGCGAAGGTGGGCACATGCAGGCCGGCGACGACGGGCATGTCGGTATCGCCGGGCCGGCCGCCGCCGCCCTCGGCGAACAGCACCACCGGCAGGCGGCGCTCGGCGGCGATCTGCAGCATGCGGTCTGTCTTCTGATGGTTGCGCAGGCCCTGGGTGCCGGCCAGCACGGTGGCGTCGTAGGCCAGCACCACCAGGGGCCGGCCCTGCACCTCGGCCAGGCCGGTGACGATGCCGTCGGCCGGGGTCTGGGCGCGCAGCTCGTGCACCGGGCGGCGCGCGGTCTGGGCCGCGAAGGCCAGGCCGCCGTATTCGCGCAGGCTGCCGGGGTCGCACAGCGCCGCCAGGTTCTCGCGCGCGCTGCGCAGGCCCTGGGCATGGCGGCGCGCGATGGCCTCGGGGCGGGCGGCGTCGGCCAGCAAGGCCTCGCGCTCGCGCCAGGCCTGCAGGTCGGCGCGCGGGCCGGCCATCGCGGGCGCGCCGACGCCAGCGGTTTCAGTGGCTTCAGCGGTGTCAGCGGCGGCCGGCTGCGCCTGCGCGCGCCAACGCAGCAGCGGCTCGCCCTCGCGCACCCAGTCGCCCGCGGCCACCAGCCATTCCAGCAGCTCCAGATCCGCCGGGGCCGGCAGCTCGTGCTCCATCTTCATGGCCTCCAGCACCAGCAGGGGCTGGCCCTTGGCGAGGGCCTGGCCGGCCGCGGCCAGGCAGGCCAGCACTTGCGCCGTCATGGGCGCCTCAAGCGTTTGTTTGGACATGGCGCAATCTAGCCCGGGCCGGCGCGGCGCGCTGCCGCGCAGATGACAGCGTCAGAAGCGGTAGCTGCCCTCGACATACCAGGAGCGCCCGGCCAGCGGCAGGTCGCCGGGGAGATTGATGGCTGACTGGCTGGGCTCGCGCGGCTTGGCGTCGAAGGCATTGCGCAGGGCCAGCGCCCAGCCCGGGCCGCGCTGCTCGCCGCCGTGGCGCAGCTGCAGATCCAGGGTGCGGTAATCGGCCACCGGCGGCCGCGCATCGCCGGCGGCGCGCGCGCGGCCGCCCACCGCATTGAACTGGGCCCCCAGCAGCGCCTCGCCCATCAGGCGCCAGTCGGCGCGCACGAACAGATGGTGGTGCGGGGCATAGCCGGCGTCGGTGCCCGTGGCCACGTCGAGGGTGTGCTGCAGGGAGAGCTGCGCCGTCAGCTGCAGCTGCCGCAAGGCCTGCCAATGCGCTTCCATCTCCAGGCCCTGGCCGCGCAGGCGGCCCTGGTTCTGGTAGCTGGCCCCGGTGGCCGGCGCCGGATTGGGCACCACACGCACCTGGTCGCGCATATCGAAGCGGTAGACGTTGAGCTTGAGCTGAAGCGTGCTGTGGGCCTGCCATTCCAGCGCCAGCTCATGCGTGGCGATACGCTCGGGCTTGAGCTGCGGATTGCCGGTGGCCACCGGATTGACGGTGTACTGCTCGTTGAAGCCGGGGGCGCGGAAGGCCTGGCCGTGCAGCAGCTTGACGGTGAGGTTGTAGGCGGCATCCCAGACCAGCGCGAGGCGCGGGTTGACGGTGCTGCCGAGGTCCGAGTAGCGGTCATCCCGCAGGCCCAGGGTCAGCGCCCAGTCGGGCGCCAGCTGCCATTCGTCCTGCACGAAGACGAACAGATTGCGCCGCCGCGAGGGCGGGATGTGCGGCTGGATCGCGCTGTACTCGATCACCGGGCCGGTCGGGATGGGCACGCCGGTGGGGCTCAGGAGAAAGTTCTTGTAGGTGCGCGAGGCAAACAGATTGATGTCTTCATGGCCCAGCCCGACGCGCAGCACATGGCCTTGCCAGCCCGTATAGCCGGCATGGGCCGAGAGGCGGGTCTGGCGGTCCCAGCGCCAGGGACCGCCGATCATGCCGTCAGGGAACAGATTGGGGCCGATGCGCGTGCCGGGCGGAAACAGCATCAGGCCCACCGGCGACTCCTCGGTGTAGCGGGTATGGCTGAGGCTGGCGCCCAGTTGCCAGTCGCGGTCCGGACTGGTGCTGGCCCAACCCAGCTCGAGGATGCTGCGGCGCGAACTGGTATAGCTGTCAGGGTCCAGGGCCGCGTTCACGCCGGCGCCGGTAGCCATGCGCGGCCGCCATTGCTGGCTGCCGTTGAGATGCCAGTCGCCCCAGTTCAGCTTCAGGCCCAGGTCGAGGTCGCGGTGGAAGGTGTTGACGGGCCCGGGGGCACGGCTCGCATGGGTGCCGAAGAGTTTGTCCAGCCGGGTCGCGGCATCGGCGGTGATGAGTTCACGCTGGCCGTCGCTGCGCCCGGCATGGGCGTAGGCCACCAGTTGCAGCGGGCCGACGCTGCCGCCATGCTGCAACCAGGCCTCACGGCTGCCGAAGGCGCCCAGGCGCACACCGGCCGCGCTGCCCTTGATGTCGGCCGCGCTCTTGGTCACCACATTGATCACGCCCGCGAAGGCGTCCGCACCATAGAGCGCCGAGCCGGGGCCGCGTATCACCTCGATGCGCGCCACATGCTCCAGCGGCAGGCCCGACCATTGCGTGCCCTTGTCGCCGCTGTAGGCCCCCTTCATCGGCACGCCGTCCAGCAGCAGCAGCACATGCGGGTTGGTGGAGATGGCACTGAAGATGCCGCGCACGGCATAGATCGACGCATAGTTGATCGCGTTGACCGAGACATGCACGCCCGGCACCGACTCGAGCACCTGGTCGAGGTTGGTGGCTCCCATGGCCGCGATATCGGCCGCGGTGATGACGCTGGCCACCGCGGGCGCGCGGCGCAGCGGCTGGCTGCTGCCGGTAGCGATGCTGATGGTGGCGGCCTCGTCATAGGCCAGCGCCAGATCCTCATCCCGCTGCTGCGCCTGCGCAGTGGCCACCCACAGGGCCAGCAGCGCAAGGCCATGATTTCGCCGCATCGGCCCTCCCGGCATCGTTGATGCGCCATCCTAAGCCAAGCGGGCCGCCGTGCCATCCCTGCCATGCCCCTGGGTCGACCCCAGCATGAGCACTCATATATTAATCATATACTTCGATTCGAAACAACCTTCGACGAGGCCCGCCCGCCATGAGTACGCCGCTGTTTTCCGACTGGCACCATGAGCCGCCCGCGCATTGGCAACAGTTGCAAACGCTGGACATGCACACCGGCGGCGAGCCGCTGCGCGTGATCACCGCCGGCCTGCCCGAGCTGCCGGGCGCCAGCGTGCTGGACAAGCGCCGCTATTTCAGCCACGAGCTCGACCATCTGCGCCGCGCCCTGATGTGGGAGCCGCGCGGCCATGCCGATATGTATGGCGCGGTGCTGACGCGCTCGCAGAGCGCCGACTTCGACGTGTTCTTCCTGCACAACGAGGGCTACAGCACCATGTGCGGCCACGCCATCATTGCGCTCACCAAGCTGGTGCTGGAGACCGGCCTGCACCGCGGCGCGCCGGATGCGCAGGGCCTGCACCGCATCAGCTTCCAGGTGCCGGCCGGCCGCGTCGAGGCGAGCGCCCGCCTGGTGGACGGCCTGGCGCAGCAGATCCGCTTCGTCAACGTGCCCTCCTTCGTCTATCTGGCCGGGCAGCGCGTCGAGGTCGAGGGCCTGGGCGTGGTGCGCTTCGACATCGCCTATGGCGGCGCCTTCTACGCGCTGGTGGAGGCGGCACCGCTGGGCCTGCAGCTGCTGCCGGAGCAGCAGAGCCGGCTGATCGACGCCGGCCGCCGCATCAAGCAGGCGGTGATGGCGGCGGTGCCGATACAGCACCCCTTCGAGCCCGAGCTGGGCTTTCTCTACGGCACCATCTTCACCGGCCCGGCGCAGCACCCGGCCCACCACAGCCGCAATGTCTGCATCTTTGCCGACGGCGAGGTGGACCGCTCGCCCACCGGCTCGGGGGTGTCGGCACGCGCCGCGCTGCACCATGCGCGCGGCGAGCTGGCGCTGGGCGAGACGCTCACCATCGAAAGCATCCTGGGCAGCCTGATGACGGTGCGCGTGGCCGCCACCGAGACGTTCGGCCCGCATGCGGCGGTGCGGCCCGAGGTGGGCGGCAGCGCGCATTACACCGGCCAGCACCGCTTCTATCTGGACCCCGACGACCCGCAGGGCGCCGGCTTCCTGCTGCGCTGAGGCCCTGGCCATGCTGGCGCTGCAACAGGCCCTGCGCAGCTGCGAGCTGAGCCTGGTCGAGGCCTTGTTCGACCCGCTGCCCGACGTGGTGTTCTTCGTCAAGGACCGCGATGGCCGCTATCTCTCGGTGAACCAGACCCTGGTGCGCCGCAGCGCGCTGCGCAGCAAGCAGGCCTTGCTGGGCCGCACGCCGCGCGAGGTCTTCCCCGGCGCAATGGGCGAGGCCTTCGCGCGCCAGGACCATGCGGTGATCGCCAGCGGCGCCGCCATGCCGCGCCAGCTCGAGCTGCACCTCTATGCCGATGGCGGCGCCGGCTGGTGTCTGACCCACAAGCTGCCGCTGTGCGACGCGGGCGCCGTGCTGGGCGTGGCCGGCATCTCGCGCGACCTGGGCCTGCCCGACCAGGGCCATCCCGTCTACGCCCAGATCGCCGAGCTGGCCGCGCATATCCGCGCCCATTACGACCAGGCCGTCAACCTGGGCGAGCTGGCGCGCCGGGCCGGGCTCTCGCTGGACCGGGTGGAGCGCCTGTTCCAACGCATCTTCCACCTCAGCCCGCGCGAGATGCTCTTGCAGGCGCGCCTGGACGAGGCGCGCCGCCTGCTGCTCGAGGCGCCCGGGCTCAGCGTGGCCGCGGTGGCGGCCAGCTGCGGCTACAGCGACCACAGCGCCTTCGCACGCCAGTTCAAGGCCACCACCGGCATGACGCCCTCGCAATACCGGGCGCTGCAGCGCGGGGTGGCGCCCGGCGTCTGAGCGCGGCGCGCTAACGCATCAGCTGCTCCGCCAGAAAGCCGTAGCTCAGCGCCCACAGCTTCACCTGCTGCTCGATCGTGGCAGCGCCGGCATGGCCGCCCTCGGTATTCTCCCAGTACAGCACCTCATGGCCCTGGGCCTGCAGCCGCGCCACCATCTTGCGCGCATGGGCGGGATGGACGCGGTCGTCGCGGGTGGAGCTGGTGTAGAGCACCTTGGGGTAGGCCACGTCGGCCTGGCTGTTGTGATAGGGCGAGTACTTGGAGATATAGGCCCATTGCTCGGGAATGTCGGGGTTGCCGTATTCCTCGATCCAGGAGGCGCCGGCCAGCAGGCGGTGATAGCGCCGCATGTCGGTGAGCGGCACCTGGCTCACCACCGCGCCGAACAGCTCGGGCCGCTGCACCAGGGCCACCGAGGTCAGCAGCCCGCCCAGGCTGCCGCCCATGATGCCCAGACGTTTGGGGCTGGTGATGCCGCGCGCGATCAGGTCCTCGGCCACGGCGATGAAATCGTCGAAGCTGCGCTGGCGGTGCTCGCGCAGCGCGGCCTGGTGCCAGCGCGGGCCGAACTCGCCGCCGCCGCGCAGATTCGCCAGCACATAGACGCCGCCCTGGCTCAGCCAGCCCCGCCCCAGCACGCCGCTGTAGCCCGGCTTCATCGAGATCTCGAAACCGCCATAGCCGTACAGCAGGCTGGGCCAGCCGCCGGCGGGCGGCGGCACGCCGCGCGGCTTGACAATGAAGTAGGGCACGGCCGTGCCGTCCCGGGAGCGCGCGTGCAACTGCTCCACCGCGTGGCTGCTGGCATCGAAGAAGGCCGGCAGCTGCTGCAGGGTCTGGCGCGCATCGCGGCCGGCCTCGGCCAGCTCCAGCGTGGCGGGCGTGAGAAAGTCGCTGCGGGTGAGCAGATAGCGGTCGCTGCGCTGACCGGCCAGCGCCGTCACGCTCAGGCTGCCCAGCTCGCCGGCGGGCAACGCACGCGCGCGCCAGCGGCCCTGCGTGTAGCGCCACTCGCTGAGGCGCTGCTTCACATCGTCCATGCGCAGCAGCAGCACCGCGCTGCGCAGCACCGTGTGGCTTTGCAGGGCGCTGCCGGGCGTGGGCGCGAACAGGGTCTGGAACTGGCGCCCGCCGGCCAGAAAGCGCTCCAGCGCGATCGCCAGCAGCGAGCCCGCCGCATGGCGCCGGCCGCCCACCTCCCAGTCGGAGCGCAGCTCGATCAGCAGCTGATCGCCAAAGGGCGTGGCGCTGGCGTCGTCGGGCTTGGGCAGCTTGACGAGCCGGCCGGCGCGCAGCAGGTATTGCTCGCCCGCGAAGAAGCTTGTGCGGCGCTCGATCAGATGGGTGGCGCGGCCGGACGCATCGTCGGCCCAGGTCCACACGCCGACGTCGTCGGCGCCGGCCTCGAACAGCAGCGGCGCCTGCGCCAGCGGCGTGCCGCGCTTCCACAGCCGCACCTGGCGCGGGTAGCCCGAGGCCGTCATGCTGCCGGGGCCGAAATCGGTGTAGACGCTGAGCGTGTCGGCGTCCACCCAGCTGGCGCCGCCCTTGGCCTCGGGCAGCGCGAAGCCGCCCGCTGCGACGTCGACGAAGCGGCCGCTCACGGTGTCGAACTCGCGCAGCACATGGGCGTCGCCGCCGCCACGGCTGAGGCTCAGCAGGCAGCGCCGGGCCTGGGGCGGCAGACAGCTGGCGCCACCCCAGACCCAGCGTTCGCCCTCCTCCTGCGCAAGTCGGTCCAGGTCCAGCACGGTCTGCCACTGCGGCGCCGCGCTGCGGTAGGAGGCCAGCGTGGTGCGCCGCCACAGGCCGCGCGGATGCGCGGCGTCGCGCCAGAAGTTGTAGAGCTGCTCGCCCAGCTGCTGGGCCGGCGCCAGGCGCTGCGGCGAGGCCAGCACCTCGCGCAGGCCCTCGGCCAGCGCCGCCTGGCCGGGCCGGGCCTGCAGCGCCTGCTCGGCGGCCTGCTGCTGCTCGCGCACCCAGGCCAGCGCGCGCTCGCCCTGCACCTCCTCCAGCCACAGATAGGGGTCTTCCTCGGCCGCCGCCGCCCCGCCCAGGCCCAGCAGCAGCAGCAAGGCCAGGCACCGCCAGCGCGCGCGCATCAGAACTTCGCCTCCAGCGCCAGCTTCAGCACGCGGCCCGCCAGCGGCAGCGCCGAGTTGGGGCGGTACTCGATCAGGCTCGGCTGGTTGAAGGCGTTGAAGAGATTGGCCGAGAGCGTCAGGTTCTTGAAGCCGCCGTACTGCAGCCACAGATCGGTGCTGGTCCAGGCCTTGATGCGGCAGTCGCCCTCGGCCACGCCGCGGGCGGCGCAGCCCTCGGGCAGGTTGTCGCTGTCCCAGTCGGCGGCGGCGAGCTTGGTGGCGCTGCTGTAGTTGACGCGGGCCCCCAGCTTCCAGTCGGCGCGCGCCCAGTTCAGCTTGAGCACCGAGTTCTGGCGCGGCGTGCCGCGATAGCCCACGCGGTTCTCGGTGTAGTCGGCGGCAAAGCTGTCCCAGTAGCGCACGCCCAGCTTGACGTTGGTCTCCAGGTTCACGTCCAGCGTGCCCCATTCACCCAGCTTCCAGCGGCTGCGCAGATCCAGGTCCAGGCCCGAGACCTTGGTCTTGCTGAGGTTCTGGTACTGCAGGCCCACGGTGCGGATGGAACCGACGGCAAATCCGATGTCCTTGCCCGACAGCTCCTTGACCCGCTTGGCATAGTCCTTGTCCTGCGCGCTGACCGGATCGCGCGGTGCCAGGCCGGGGTGCGCATCCTCGTTGGTCAGCACCTCGTTGATGTCCAGGGTGCCGATCTCGTCGCGGCGCTGGATGTTGTAGTAGTCCAGCGAAGCGCTGATGTTCTGGCTGGCCTGGAACACCAGCCCCAGCGAGGCGTTGTTGGAATGCTCGGGCTTGAGGCCGGGGTTGGGCGTGATCACCGAGGGGAAGCTGATCGAGCAACCCGAGTTGTAGACCGCGGTGGCGTCGAGCTTGTCGTTCGCGTCGCCGGTCTTCAGCACATCGCGCATTTGCCGCGCGGTGTCGCAGCGCTTGGGGTCGAGGTAGCCGTTGTTGAACCAGGAAGCGCCGCCATTGCCGGTCTCGGGCAGGCTGGGCGCGCGGAAGCCCTGGCTGGCGGTGCCGCGCAGCATCAGCTCGCGCAGCGGGCGCCAGGCCAGCTGGACCTTGGGCGTGATGGCACCGAAGCCGTTGAAGACCTTGTCGCCGCGCAGCGCCAGCGTGGCCTCGATCTGCTTGGTGAAGGGGGCGCTGAACTCGGTGAAGATCGCCGCCACATCGCGCCGGCCCTGGATGTCCACGCCCGAGAAACCGACGATGCGGCCCTCCAGGATGTTGTCCATGCTGCGGTGCTCGAAACTTTCATGGCGCAGCTCGGCGCCCAGCGCCATCATCAGCGCCCCGCCGGGCAGGCTGCCGATCTCGCGCGAGCCCTTGAAGTCGGCGAAATGCTGGCTGTAGGTGCCCGAGGAACCCATCTCGGGGAACATCTTCTCGAGCAGCTCCGGCGCGTTCTGCTGGCCGAACTTGTAGGCGCCGCTGGTGATCGCATCGGCATAGGCGTAGCGGTCCCTGTAGAGATGCTGGCGCTGGGTGGCGTGCGAGCGCATCGTGCCCACCGCGCTGTCGATGTCCCAGCCCCAGGCCGTGCCTTCCACGCCGGCCAGCAGGCGGTAGTCGCGCGAGGCGCCGACGTTCTTGAACATCTCCGGATCGTCGACGAAACGGTAGGCCAGGCCCACCGGGAAGCCATAGGGATTGCTGGGATGGCCGGCCGGCAGCAGCGGGTCGGTGAAGCGCTGCAGCTCACCCTTCAGCGAGTTGTACCAGCTGCTCACCGCGCCCGGGTTGCTGCGCGGGATGCTGGTGTAGTACTTGGCCTTGATGTCGGCGCCCTGCAGTTCGGCAAAGGCCGTCAGGTCCTTGTTCAGCTGCAGGCGCGCGCCCGCCAGGAAGGTGACGCGCTCGGTGGCCGGGCGGGCGTCGCTGTCCTTCCAGTAGTCGTACTGGCACACGCCGCCGATCAGGTTCTCGGCCGCGCAGCCGGGCGCCGGCGTGTTGATGCGCTTGCCGGCCAGCGCCGGATCCTTGTAGTCGGCCGGGTAGCTGCCCGTGTAATTGCCCGGGAAGGAACCCGCCGAGCGCTGGCCGCGCGCCGGGTTCTCCAGCAGATACCAGTCGGGCAGCAAGGGGCGCACCTCGCTGTCCTTGTAGCTGCCGCGCTTGTAGAGCTCCAGGTGCGCGTAGGCATTGAAGCCGTCGCTATCGAGATTGCCATGGCCCACCGTCACCGAGCCCTGCTGGTCTTGCGCGAGGAAGCTGCGCTTGAGCGACTGCTGCGCGCTCACTGCCACGCCCACGCCGCTGTAGTCGCGCTTGGTGATGATGTTGATGACGCCGCCGATCGCATCGGAACCGTAGATGGCCGAGGCGCCGTCCTTCAGCACCTCCACGCGTTCGATGATGTTGGCGGGGATGGCATCGATATTGGTGAAGTTCAGCTGCAGGCCGTCGGCAAAGCCGTAGCTGGCCAGGCGCCGGCCGTTCAGCAGGGTCAGCGTGCCGCCGGTGCCCAGATTGCGCAGCGACACGCCGGAGGCACCGCTGGCCCAGGAGTTGGCGCCGCCCAGATCGCTGATGGCGCTGCCGTCGTTGGTGGTGAGATTGGCCAGCACATCGCCCACGGTGAGCGCGCCCATTGCCTTGATCTCGTCGCCCGAGACGACCTGCAGGGCCTGCGAGGTCTCGCTGTCGGTACGTTTGATGTTGGAGCCGGTCACGACCACGCGGTTCAGCGTGGTGGCGGACGCATCCTTGGCGCCTTCCTGGGCCTGGGCGGCAAAGCCGCTCAGGGCCAGGGCGGCAGCCAGCGCGATGGGGGTCAGGTCTTGTTGTTTGCTCACGGGTCTCCTCGGGGTTTGCTTTTCTGAAGCCCCGAAGCTTAGGAAGCGCGCCCCCGCCCGTCTTGATGCGGGCCGCCGGCGCGGCCGCCGAAATCAGCACATGCGGGTTTAACCGAGCAGCTGTTCCAAGCCCGCCTGGCCGCGGCGCGTCAGCCGCAGGGCGCGGCTGTCCAGCTCGTCTTCGACCCAGCGGCGCTCCAGCAGCAGCTGCAGCCAGGCGGCGCCGAGCGCCCCACCCAGATGCGGGCGGCGCTCGCTCCAGTCCATGCAGGCGCAGGCCAGGCGCCGGCGCCTGGCGCCGGCCGCCGCCACGTCCAGGCCCAGGGCCCCGAGCGCGGCCGCACCGCGCGCGCTCAAGGCATAGGCGCGCGCCTGGCTGAGGTCGGGCTGCAGCCAGCCCTGGCGCAGCGCATGATCGTGCAGGCGCACCGCCCAGCGGCCGGCCATGTGGTCGTAGCAGCGCCGCGCCTCGCGCAGCCCCACAGGGGTGCTCGGCTCGAAACGCGGCGCGCTGCGCCCGGCCAGCACCAGCATCGCTTCCAGCGCCGCGCCCACCTCGCCGCCGGCCAGGCGGTAGTAGCGGTGGCGGCCCTGGCTCTGGCAGTCCAGCAGGCCCTGGGCCTGCAGCCGCGCCAGGTGGGCGCTGGCGGTGGAGGCGCTGACCTCGCCCACCGCGGCCAGCTCGGTGGCGGTGCGCGCATGGCCATCCATCAGGCAGCACAGCATGCGCGCGCGCGCCGGCTCGGCCATGCACTGGGCCACCTCGGCAAGGGCGCTGTCCGCGAAATTCCTGTCTGCATCCATGCTTCGATGCTAAGCGAAGCATGAACGCCGCGGCCAGTTCACAGTCGCGCCATGAGCTGCCCCCATGCCACCACCCACACGCCAATCCGCGCACTGAACGCCGCGCACCATGCCGAGCCCTGGGCCTTCTACCGCGCGGCCTGCGCGCGCCCGGGCCTGCATTTCGATGCCGCATCGGCGCAATGGATGGCCGCCGACGCGGCGACGGTGCGCGCGCTGCTGGCCCACCCCGGCCTGGGCGTGCGCCCGCCCGACGAGCCCGTGCCGCGGGCCCTGCTGGGCCGGCCCTTCGGTGCCGTCTACGCGCGCTGGCTGCGCATGCGCGATGACGCCGGCCATGCGGCCGAGAAGGCGGCCCTGAACGCGGCGCTGGCGCGCTGGACGGACGCGCAGATAAGGCGGCATGCCGAGGCGGCCAGCCGCCTGGCTGCCAGCGGCGGCCCGCGCCACTGGCAATGGGCCAGCCTGCCCTGCAGCATCGCCGGCCTGCTGGGCCTGGCGTTGCCGGATCTGGCCGCACAGCGCCGCCTGTTGCGGCAGCTGGCCAGCTGGGCCGCCGCGTTCAAGCCCGGCGCCACGCCCGCCGAGCTGGATGCCGCGGACGCCGCGGTGGCCGAGCTGGGCCAGCTCGACGCCCAGCAAATGGCCCTGCTGTGGCAGGGCTACGAGGCCGGTGCCGGCCTGCTCGGCAATGCCTGGCTGGCCGGCACGGCGCCGGACGTACAGCCCCCGCCCGTGCACCACACGCGCCGCTTCGCGCAGGCCGAGTTGTGGCTTGCCGGCACCACGCTGGCGCGTGGCGCCTGCGTGCTCTTGCTGCTGGTGGCCGAGCCGGCGCTGGGCTTTGGCCATGGCCGGCATCAATGCCCCGGCCGCGATCTGGCCATGCAGATCGCCAGCATCGCCCTGCGGCACGCGCCGGCGCGTCCGCCGCAGCTGGCAGCCGCCTGCCTGCCGCTGCCCAATATCCGCATTCCCGAACTACCGCTGTGAGCCGCCCATGATTGCCGTGATCTTCGAAGTCAGCCCCGCCCCGGGGCGCCTGCAAGCCTATCTGGACCATGCCGCGGCGCTGCGCGCCGAACTGCAGGCCATCGACGGCTTCATCAGCATCGAGCGCTTCCAGAGCCTGAGCGATCCGGCGCGCCTGCTTTCGCTCTCGTTCTGGCGCGACGAGGCGGCCGTGCAGGCCTGGCGCCGGCTGGAATCGCACCGCGCCGCCCAGGCCGCCGGCCGCGCCGGCGTGTTCAGCGACTACCGGCTGCGCGTGGCCGAGGTGCTGCGCGACTACGGCCTGTACGAGCGCGCGCAGGCCCCGGACGACAGCCGCAGCTTCCACGCCTGATACGCTTGTGCCCATGCGCATCCAAACCGCCTTGCCCCTCCTGCTGGCCTTGCTGAGCCTGCCCGCCCTGGCCGAGCCCATCGGCGAGGTCGACACGGTGTTCAAGTTCATCGGCCCCGACCACAAGATCGTCGTCGATGCGCACGACGACCCCAAGGTGCAGGGTGTGACCTGCTATGTCTCGCGCGCCAAGACCGGCGGCATCAAGGGCGCCCTGGGCCTGGCCGAGGACAAGAGCGAGGCCTCGATCGCCTGCCGCCAGACCGGCCCCATCAGCTTCGTGAAGCCGCTGGCCCAGCAGGAGGATGTGTTCACCGAACGCATCTCGCTGGTGTTCAAGAAGCTGCGCATCGTGCGCATGGTGGACGTGAAGCGCAACACGCTCGTCTACCTGACCTATTCCGACCGCGTCATCGAAGGCTCGCCGCAGAACAGCGTCACCGCCGTGGCGGTGGACCGGGGCACGCCGATACCGCTGAAGTAGGGCGCGGCTCAGTCAATCCTGCGCCGGCACGATCAGGATCTTGCCCTGGCGCTCGCCGGCGGCGGCCGCGGCGATGGCCTGCTTGATCTGCGCCACCTCGTAGCTGGCCTGGATGGGCGTGCTGAGCTTGCCGGCGGCGATCAGGCCGGCGAGCTCGGTCAGCAGCGCAAGTTGCTGCGGCTGCGGCGTGACGCGGAACCAGCGGGCCAGCCAGAAACCCTTCAGCGTGACGTCGCGGAACACCAGCTCGCGCGGCGATACGGTGCAGGGCTCACCGCCGAGCGCGCCGTAGTTGACGATGGTGGCGCTCTCGGCCAGGGTGCCGGCAAGCCGCATCGTGGCCTTGCCGCCCACGGCGTCGATGCCCAGCTTGATGGCGGCGCCGCCGGTGGCCGCCTCCACGCGTGCGGCCAGGTCGTCGCCGTCGACCAGCACCACGTCGCCGCCCTGTGCCTGCACCCCCGCCACGGCCGCTTCGCGCCGCACGATGTTGACGGTCTTCAGCCCCTTCAGCCTGGCCAGCTGCACCACATAGCTGCCGACGCCCGAGTTGGCGCCGTTCTGTATCACCCAGTCACCCGGCTGCAGCTGGACGAAGTCGCTCAGCAGCAGCGACGCCGTGGGCGGGTTCACCGTCAGCATGGCCAGTTGCTTGGGATCGGCGTCGTTGGGCAGCGGCAGCAGCCGGGCGGCCGGGGCAACCAGATGGCTTGCCCAGGTGCCGGAACCGGCAGGCAGCAGCACGGTCTGGCCCACGGCCGGGCCCTGCGTATCCGGACCGAGCTCGATCACGCGCCCCACCCCCTCGCTGCCGCCAACCGCCGGCAGCGGCGGCAGCATGCCGTACTGGCCCGTCAGCATCAGCACGTCGCTGGGGTTGATGGGCGCGGCCAGCACGGCCACCAGGGCCTGGCCCTGGGCCAGCGTGGGGCGCTCGAACGGCACGGCCTCGATCACGGCTTGCGGCACCGGGCCGCGTTCGGAGTATTGGGCTTTGAGCATCGTCGTCATGGCGGGTTCCTTGCTGCCGGTGTCGGCCTTGGCTTGTGGTGAGTGAATGCTAGAGACAAGGCAATCAATACGGAACTGGGCGTATTCGGCAAAATCTTTTGTCACAAGGGCAACAATAGCTCGCTTGGAGGACTGCCATGGACAAGCTGCGCGCCCTGCAATACCTGCTCAAGGTCGCCGATACCCTGAATTTTTCGCGTGCCGCCAAGGCCTTTGGCGTGCCCGCCTCGTCGATCTCGCGCCGCATCGCCGATCTGGAAACGGCATTGGGCGTCGAGCTGCTGCACCGCACCACGCGCACCGTGCGGCTGACCGAGGTTGGCGCGCTTTACCTGGAGCAGGTGCGTGCCGGCATGGCGCTGCTACACGATGCCGAGGAGCTGGTGGGACAGCGCAGCAGCGCACCCAGCGGTACCTTGCGCATCAGCGCCATGCCCAGCTATGGGCAGCTGCTGCTGATGCCGGCGCTGCAGGACTTCAGCGAACGCTATCCCGACATCGTGCTTGACGTGCAACTGAGCGACGCCCTGGTGGACCTCGGCCGCGACCAGATCGACATTGCGATACGCGGCGGCAGCCAGCCGCAGGACCGCGTGGTGGCGCGCCGGCTCGACCCGAATCGCTTCGTGCTCGCCGCCTCGCCGCAATACCTCGCGCAAATGGGCACGCCGCGCACATTGGACGAGCTGACGCAGCACCGTGCGCTGATGTACCGCGGCCCCAACGCGCTGATCAAGTGGCAGGGGCTGGACCAGGACGGCTGGCACGAGGTGCCGATCACACCCGCCTTCATCAGCAACGACGGCGCCAGCCTAATTGCGATGGCTTGCAAGCACCGCGGCCTGGTGCTGCTGTCGGAATGGGGTTTGCAGGACTATCTGCGCCGCGGCGAGCTGGTGCAGCTCACGCTTGAACAGCCCTTGTCGGTCGGCCGCGGCGGCGAATCAGGCATCTATCTGCTCTACCTGCAGACGCGCTACCAGATTCCCAAGGTGCGGGTGGCGGTGCAGTTCTTGGTGGAGCGACTGGCGGCTGGTATGACAGGCCAGCGCGACGAGCCAGGCAACCGCGGTCCGCGCTAAGCTCCCACTGCTTGCACTCAGGAGAAGCCCATGAAGAGAGTCACAGGTATCGGCGGCATCTTTTTCAACGCCAAAGACCCGGTGGCGCTGCGCGCCTGGTACCAGCAGCACCTGGGCATCGACGTCCAGGCCTGGGGCGGCACCGCGTTCAGCTGGGCCGATGCGGCGGGCCAGCCGACCGCGGGGACGACGGTCTGGTCCATCGGCGCGGCCGCGGGCGAGCCCTTCGCGCCCAGCCAGGCCAGCTTCATGATCAACTACCGCGTCGACGACCTGGCCGCGCTGCTGCAGGCGCTGCGCGCCGAGGGCTGCCAGGTGCTGGACAAGACCGACGACTCCGAATACGGCAAGTTCGGCTGGGTCATCGACCCCGAGGGCAACAAGGTCGAGCTCTGGCAGCCGCCGCCGGGGCGCTGAGCACCCGGCGCCGGGCGGCATGGCGCCGCCTCACTGGCGATGCGCCTGCAGCACCGCCAGCAGCTGTTTCACGCTGGGGGCCAGCGCTTTTTCATTGCGCCGGTGCGCCACCGCCATCTCGCGATGCATGGCCGGCTGCAGCGGGCGCAGCTGGATGCGGCCGTGCAGGGCCAGTTGGTGGGGCTCGGCCTCGCCGTCCAGCGGCAGCACCGCGGCGCCATAGCCGGTGGCCACCAGGCTCTTCATCGCCTCCGTGTAGTTGAGCTCGATGCGCGCGCGCGGGTGCAGGCCGGCGGCGGCGAACCAGGCCATGGTCTGGCGGTAGATCTGCGAGACCGGTTCGTTGAGGATCAGCGGCCGCGCCGCCAGCCACTGCGGCGTGATGCGCTTGGGGGCCTGCCATTGCGGCGGCAGCAAGGCCATCACCGGATCCACGCGCCAGCGCTTGAGCACCAGATCGGCCGACTCCTGCACCGGCATGGACACCAGCGCCACGTCCACGGTGCCAGCCAGGACGCGCTCGCAGGCCTGCGTGGTGCCCAGCAGGCTCAGCTCCACCTGCACCTCCGGATGCGCGCGTGCCATCTGCTCCAGCACCGGCGGCAGCAGATGCACCAGCGGGCCGGTGCTGGCGGCCAGGCGCACACGGCCGGTCAGGCCCTTGGCATGCAGTCCGATCTGGCGCTCGGCCTCGTCGGCGTCCTGCAGCAGCTGGCGCGCGCGCGGCAGCAGGGCCTCGCCGGCGGCGGTGAGCGCCACCGCCCGTTTGCTGCGCAGCAGCAGCGGCGTGGCCAGGCGCGCTTCCAGCTCGCTGATGTGCAGGCTGACCGTGGGCGCCGCGAGGTGCAGGGCCTGGGCGGCGGCGGCAAAGGTGCCGAGGTCGGCAATCGCCACCAGGGTTCGCAACTGGTCGAGGTTCAGGCTACGCATCAGGATTTCTGACGTGAGACGTCAGATGATTCAACTTTTCAGATGATAGCGAGCGCGGCACGATGCGCTCATGAACACCACCCCAAGCCCCTCGCTGCTGCTGAAACTGCTATCCCTGCTGCGGCGCGCCCGCGCGCGCCGGCTGGCACGCCAGCAGCTGCGCGCCATGGAGACGCGCGAGCTGCTGGACCTGGGCATAGGCACGGGCGAGATCGATCAGCTCACGGCTGCGCCAGCACAAACACCACCGCGCTGCGCGCCGGCACGCTGAAGCTGCCGCTCACCGCATCGAAGCGCGCCTCGGCGGCGATGCGTGCATCCGCCGCGCCCGCGGCCAGATGCACCGGATGCAGGGTCAGGGCCTTGCCCTTCAGCGCCGGCACCGGCACCGTCTGCGCCAGCTTGTCGGTGTTGAGCAGGTAGACAAGCTCCTTGAAACCTGCTCCCGCCAGGCCGGCGCCGTTCAGCGCCCCGACCAGCACCGTGGGCACCTGGCCCGAACCGGTGTTGTGGAACACCAGGCGGCTCTTGATCTCGTCGGCGCTCTTCAGGCGGAACAGCGTCGAGCTGGCGCGGATCCTGAGCAGATCGCGGAAGGCATCGCGGGTCCAGGCGATCTCCGCCGGCGTGGGTTTGATCGAGGCATCGGCCAGCAGGGGCTTCATCACCGACCAGCTGACGCCGTTGTCGCCCTTCATCGGCAGGCCGACGCCGAAGTTGTTGTCCTGGTAGCTCCAATCCAGGCGGTTGAACCAGTCGCCCGCGTCGTAGCTGTTGCGGTCCAGCGATTTGCTGCGCAGCGTGTCCACGCCGGCGTGGAAGTAGGCCACGCCCTGGCTGAAGGCATTGATGGCCGCGCCCAGGATCTGCACCCGGGCCCGATCCATGCGGCTGGTGCCCTGCGGCAGGTGGTAGACGTTGATGTCGAACAGCGTCTGGTTGTCGTGGTTCTCGATGTAGTTGACCACCTCGGACGGGTCGGTGACGAAGCCGGCACCGTTGAGTTGGTCCAGCGTCACGTTGGCATCCCAATGGGTCTTCAGCGCGTAGCTGCGGATCGAGCCGGCCAGGCCGGCCTTGATCAGGTCGCCCTGCCACATCAGCTCGCTCTTGGCGCGGCCGCCGCCCTGCGCATTGGGGTCGAAGTACAGGCCGTTGATCCAGCCCTGGTTCTTCAGCAGGGCCGAGCCAGAATCAAACGGGCTGCCACCGCGCACCGCGTCGCGGATGAAGGGGTTGAAGCTGCCGATGCCCGAGCCATTGAGGCTCCACATCGAGGCCTGCACGAAGCGCGCACCATCGGCCACCTCGCCGAAGTTCCAGCCCTCGCCCAGCAGCTGCACCGGCCGGCCGGCGGCCGCGGCCACGGCGCTCTTGAGCTGCTCCATCACGCTGCGCGGCTGGTGCCCCATCACGTCGAAGCGGAAGGAGCTGATGTGATAGTCGCGCGCCCAGACGATCGTCGAGTCGATCATCAGCTTGCCCATCATCAGGTTCTCGGTGGCGGTGTTGTCGCAGCAGGTCGAGTTCTCCACCACGCCGCTGGCGTTGAGGCGGTGGTAATAGCCGGGCACGATGCGGTCCAGCACCGACTTGCCGTTCTGCCCCGAGGCGGTGGTGTGGTTGTAGACCACGTCCATGCCCACGCGCAGGCCGGCGCTGTTGAGCGAAGCCACCATCTGGCGGAACTCGAGGATGCGCTTGGCGCCGTCGCTCGCATCGCTGGCGTAGCTGCCCTCGGGCGCGGTGTAGTGGTAGGGGTCGTAGCCCCAGTTGAAGCAGTCGCCGCCGGCGCTGGCGGCCACTGTGGCCTGCTGGCTTTCGGCGTCGGGCGCACCGGCGGGCGCGGGCGTGCTGCAGCCGCTCTCGGGCACGCTGGCGAGGTCGAAGCTGGGCAGCAGATGCACATCGGTGAGGCCGGCATCGGCCAGCGCCTTCATATGCTTCATGCCCTGGCTGCCGACCTCGCTGAAGGCCAGGTACTTGCCGCGGTTGGCGGCGCTGACGCTGGCGTCGTTGGCCGAGAAGTCGCGCACATGCAGCTCGTAGATCACCATGTCGGTGGATCCGCTCACCTTGGCGGGCGGGCTGCTGGCATCCCAGCCGGCGGGCTTGAGCTTGGCGGCGTTGAGGTTGGCGATATAGCTGCGCCTGGACTCGGCGCTGAGGCTCAGCGAGTACGGATCGGTGACCAGGTTGCGCACCAGGCCCGTGCCGCGCACGAACACGTCGACGGCGAACTTGTAATAGCGGCCCGAGAGGTCGCCGCTCTTGCTGACGCTCCAGACGCCGGTGGCGGCATCGAAGGCGAGCTTGTCCACGCTCAGCGCGTCGCCGCTGCCATCGGCGTAGGTGAACACCAGCACCTGCTGCGCGGTGGGGGCCCAGAGCTTGAAGGCGGTGTTGCCATTGGCCACCGTCACGCCCAGCTCATTCACCTGGGCGGCGGCCGCGTACAGATCGTCCAGCGCGCCGGGCAGCTGGGCGGTGGTGGCGTTCTGCACATTGCCGCCGGCATCTTCCTGCACCAGCAGCAGCTGTTTCTTGAAGAGCTCGGGCAGCTGCGGCAGATCGGCATCCTTCACCGCCAGCAGCGCGCCGGGGCTGACGAACTTGAAGCGCGTGGCCAGCGCCTGGGGCAGCGCGGCGCCATAGCGCTGCAGGGTCAGCGCGCCGTCGGCACCGGCCACCTTGCCGTCCTTGGGTGCGGTGATCTGGCCGGTGGCCGAGTGGTAGAGCTTGAGCACGCCGCTGCCGTCCACGCGTGGCCACTGGATGATCTGCTTGCTCAGCCAGTAGGCACGCGCGTCGCTGGTGGAGACCGAGCGGGTGTCGGGCGCGCTCGCGTACACGCCGGCATCCTGCTGCACCAGCCATACCTCGGCCAGCTGGTTCTTGATGACGAGGCTGCCGTAGTCGACCCTGATGTTGTCGCTGCGGCCGTCCTTGTCGTTCTCGTTGGGCGCCAGGCCGTGGATGATGAACTCCAAGGCCTTGCGCGACGCGTCGGCTTTGGGATTGAGCACGGGGATGTCGAACACCACCTCGCTGGCGCCGGCGCTGTAGCCCGGCATCTTGGCCAGCGGCACGGCCTGGCCCCAGTCCTCGATCACCACGCCGGCGGGCAGGCGGGCGCTGTCCAGGCCGCTGCCGTTCCACAGATGCAGGCCCCAGGCCGCGTAGTCGGCGCCATAACGCTTGTAGTGCACGCGCACGGTCGTGAGGTCCGGCGCCGCGGCGCCCAGCGGGTTGCTGAGGTAGGTGGCGCTGTCGTCCTGCACGCGCCAGATCTCGTTCTTTCCGCTTTTCAGCAGGTATTTCTGATCGGTGCCGCCATGGTCCTTGCTGTCGCCCTTGTGGAAGAGGTAGCCCACCTCGCCGCTGGCGGCGCCCAGGGGCACTTCGTAGACGGCGCCGAAGGCGTCGCTGCCGCTGGCGTTGTAGCCGGCATTCCAGCCCGGATCCTTGGCCGCACCCCAGGCATGCAACTGCCAGCCGGTGTAGGCGGCATCGCTGCGGCGGTAATGCACCGTCAGCGTGGTGGGCGCGTCGCCGCCGGGCGCCGGCCCGGGGTTGGCCGGGCTGGCATTCAGCACGGTCTGGAAACCCTCGCCATTGCCCAGCGCCAGCAAGGGGTCGGCGGGCGCGGGCGGCGGCGGCGCCGGGCTGTCGGCTCCGCCACCACCACCACAGCCCAGCAGGCCGAGGCAGGCCAGCGCGGCCAACAGCAGATGGCGCCAGCGGCGCGGCGGCTTCACAAAGGTGGGCAGGGCCATGCTTGTCTCACTCGGCTGTGTTTTGGCCATCGTAATGAAACAAAACTACTCACGTAAGCAAGGAATTACCCCGTGTAATTTGATGAAACGACCAGCATGAAGCATCCTGAATTTAGTCAAACTACATTTACCGCCACTGCCGCGCCGCCAGATTTCGGCACGCCCGGACGGCATCACAATGCGAGGTATGAGCTCGCCCTTCTTCGCCCCCCTCGCCTTTGACGATGCTGCCGCGGCCCTGGCCTGCGCGCAGCGGATCTACAGCGCCGGCGTCACGCATCTGCGCGATGCCTTGCAACGCTTCGTGGCCGGCGAGGATCTCGCCCGCACGCGCGCCTGCTACCCCTTTGTGCGCCTGCGCACCAGCACGGTGGCGCGCGCCGACTCGCGCCTGGCCTATGGCTTCGTGTCCGGGCCCGGCAGCTTCGAGACCACACTGACGCGGCCCGATCTGTTCGGCCCCTACTACCAGGCCCAGTTCGAGCTGCTGCTGAAGAACCATGGCGTGAGCCTGGAGGTTGGCAGCAGCCACCAGCCCATCCCGCTGCACTTCGCGCTGGGCGAGCACGACCATATCGAGGGCGCGCTGAGCCCCGAGCGCCGCCTCATGCTGCGCGATCTGTTCGACCTGCCCGACCTGGCGGCGATGGACGACGGCATCGCCAACGGCACGCACGAGCCGGCGCCCGGCGAGCCGCATCCGCTGGCGCTCTTCACCGCGCCGCGCGTGGACTACTCGCTGCAGCGCCTGCGCCACTACACCGGCAGCTCGCCCGAGCATTTCCAGAACTTCGTGCTCTTCACCAACTACCAGTTCTACATCGATGAGTTCGTGCGCATGGGCCACGAGCTGATGCTGCGCGCGCCCGACCCCGCAAGACCCGACCCCCTGGACGATTGCATCGCCTTCGTCGAGCCCGGCAATGTGGTGACGCGGCGCCTCGGCTGCGCCGCCGAGCCGCTGGATGGCTTGGGTGCACCGCCGCCACGCCTGCCGCAGATGCCGGCCTACCACCTGCTGCGCCGCAACCGCAGCGGCATCACCATGATCAATATCGGCGTGGGCCCGGCCAACGCCAAGACCATGACCGACCATGTCGCGGTGCTGCGCCCGCACGCCTGGCTGATGCTGGGCCATTGCGCCGGCCTGCAGAGCAGCCAGGCCCTGGGCGACTATGTGCTGGCCCATGGCTATGTGCGCGAGGACCATGTGCTGGACGAGGAGCTGCCGCTGTGGGTGCCGATCCCGGCGCTGGCCGAGATCCAGGTGGCACTGGAGCGCGCGGTGGCCGAGGTCACGCAGCTGCAGGGCTTCGAACTCAAGCGCGTGCTGCGCACCGGCACCGTGGCCTCCACCGACAACCGCAACTGGGAGCTGCTGCCCAGCCACCACAAGGGCGGGCCCGAGCGCCGCTTCAGCCAGAGCCGCGCCATCGCGCTGGACATGGAGAGCGCCACCATCGCCGCCAACGGCTTCCGCTTCCGCGTGCCCTACGGCACCCTGCTGTGCGTCAGCGACAAGCCCCTGCATGGCGAGATCAAGCTGCCCGGCATGGCCAACCAGTTCTACCGCGAGCGCGTCGACCAGCACCTGCGCATCGGTCTGCGCGCCGTCGAGCTCTTGCGCTCCGGGCCGCTGGGCCAGTTGCACAGCCGCAAGTTGCGCAGCTTTGCGGAAGTGGCCTTCCAGTAGGCGCGCACATCCACCACAATCGGCCAGCGCCCACACAACAACACCCTCATGCGCCTGGACATTCCCACGCTTTTCAGTCTGCTGCTGATCCAGTCGCTGGCGATGGCCTTGATGCTGCCCCTGCTGATGGGCTGGAAGCAGAGCCGTGGTGCCCGCCTGGCCCAGGGCGCGGCCGAGTTGCAGGCGCTGGGCTGGCTGCTGCTGATGATCTCGCCGCTGGGCCTGCAGCGCTGGCTGGCGAGCGCCGCGATGCTCTCGCTGAGCGCCAGCCTGGCCTTGCTCTGGTTCTCCATCCAGCATTGGCTGGGCCACCGGCCCGGGCGCTGGCTGGCGCTGGCGACCCCGCCCCTGCTGACGCTGGGCTATCTGCTTGGCTTCGACAGCTATGCCTTCCGCCTGGGCTGGAGCAGCGCCTTCTTCGCGCTGCAGATGCTGGCCATCAGCCTGGCCCTGCTGCTGCAGAGCCCGCATGCCGAGCGGCACAGCCTGCGTTGGCGCGGCCTGCTGGGCGGCAGCTTGGCGCTGATGGCGCTGTTCAGCCTGGCGCGCGGCCATCTGGCCGTGACCGACACCGCGGCCCTGCCCGCCTACACCGCCGAGCATTGGATCAACACCGGCTTTGCGTTGATGGGCAATATCAATCTGCTGGCGGTGATGCTGGCGGTGCTGGTGGCCTGGCGCGGCGAGACCGAGACCCAGCTGAAGCGCCTGACCCAGCTCGACGACCTCACCGGCCTGTGCCACCGCCGCGCCTTCGGCCTGCGCGCGGTGGACATGATCTCGATGGCGCGCCGCTACGACGAACCGCTGGCCCTGATGCTGATGGACCTGGATAGCTTCAAGCAGATCAATGCCGAGCATGGCGAGGCCGCGGGCGACCAGGCCCTGGCCCTGTTTGCCAGCTGCCTGCAGCAGCAGATGCGGCTGGGCGATCTGGTGGCGCGCGTGGGCGGGCAGGAGTTCGCCGTGCTGATGGCGCGCAGCGACGCCCAGGGCCCGCGCGCCATGGACCTGCGCGTGCGCGATGCGCTGGCCGCCCGCAGCCCGGCCGAGCTGGGCTTTGCGATCAACTACTCGGCCGGCTGGGCCAAGCTGCGCCACGGCGATCGCAATGTCGAGGACCTGCTGCGCCGCGCCGATGCGGCGCTCTACGAGGCCAAGCGCACCGGCAAGGGCTGCCTGGTGGCGGAGCCGGGGCTGGAGGCCTGAGACCGGCCGTGGCAAGACCTGGCACAGGGCTTGCGTTAGGGAATACCAGATCCCGTCCACAAGACGGGCGGAATGTTTGATTGATCGAACTCTGATCTGGGAGCCCTCACCATGCACGTCGCCTACAGCCCTTCCGCCGTTCCCGCCCGCGCCCCGCGCGCCCTCACCGCGCTGGCACGCGACAGCGGCGCCCAGACCAGCCTGCGGCGCACACCGGTGAAGGTGCTCAAGCTCAACTCGCGCGATCTGCAATGGCTGCCGGCGCTGGCCGATCTGCTCATCGACAGCGTGCACCAGGGCGCCTCGCTGGGCTTTCTGGCGCCGCTCTCGCGCTATGCGGCGCTGGACTACTGGCATGGCGTTTACGCCAAGCTGGGCCAGCACCACAGCCTCTGGATCGCCAGCGAGGACGAGGGCCATGGCCCGCTGCAGGGCGCGGTGCAGCTCTCGCTGTGCCCGCAGGCGAATGCGCACCACCGCGGGGAAGTGCAGCGTCTGATGGTGCACAGCCATGAGCGCGGACGGGGCATCGCCAGCCAGCTGATGAGCCGGGTCGAATGCGAGGCCATCAGCCAGGGCCGCCATCTGCTGGTGCTGGACGCGCCGGCCGATTCGCAGGCCGAGGCGGTCTACCAGCACCTGGGCTGGCAGCGCGCCGGCGAGATCCCCGACTACATGAGCTGCGCCGAGGGCCGCCTGCACAGCTCGGCGCTCATGTACAAGCGCCTGCCGGGGCGCTGATCAGCAAAAGCCCGCTTCGATCAGGCGCGCCAGCCCGTCCAGGCGTGCCTCGAAATCCCGCCAGGGATAGCCGGCCTTCCGGGCCAGGCTTGTTTCCAGCAGGGCCGCGCCATGCAGGGCCGCCCACAGCGTCTGCGTGGCCAGGTCCAGGTCTTGCCAGCCGGCTGCCAGCCGCAGCTGACCCAGGGCCGTGCGCAAGAGCGCGTAGGCCTCCAGCGCGGCCGCCTCGTCCAGCGCCGGATCCACGCACAGCAGCCGGTAATGATGCGGATGCGCCACCGCCCAGCGCACATAGGCGATGGCCATGCGCCGCAGCGTCAGCCGGCGCTCGGCGGCGCCCGCGG
>NZ_JBYTBE010000045.1:0-36724 GCF_058788955.1 Roseateles sp. FW301-B2 | reverse complement strand
CAGCGCCTTCTGGCTATCCGAGTAGTAGATCCGCGGTCGCTGCCTCATGTCCAACACTCCTTCGGCCTGATCGGCCCATAGTGTGTTGCGTCGACCGATTGAATCCGCCAGCGGCAGCGGCCATACGACGGGACGAGATCGACGCGCGAAACCGGTCGCTCAACGTTTTACATGAGGGTCTTGCGTAGGCAGGCGACGCCTTCTGGAGCAAGCCCCCTCGATCGAAGGGCTAGGCCGCAGGGTCTTCACGCAACGACGCGCCGACTCGAACGGGCCAGAAGCCGATTTAGCGCAAGCGCTCCTACCAGGGAAGCCGCGAGCGACAAGACCCAGATTGTGGTTGAGGCCGGCGCTGCCGACTCGGCTTGACTTCCCCTGGATGAAGATTCAACAACCGTGAGCGAGGTGTTGTAGAGAGCATGGAGGGCTATAGACGGAACCAGGGAGCGTGAACGCTCATAGAGCCAACCTGCGATTAGCCCCAAGAGGAAGGCAATGACGAACTGGTAGATGTTCAGATGCGCCATCCCGAAAATGAGCGCTGAAGCAGCGATGGCGGTACCGCGGGAGTACTGAACAAGAAAGGCTCGGAGAATTACTCCTCGGAAGAGCATCTCCTCAAGAATGGGCGCCAGCACGCAGACGGCGGTGATGGCTGCCATGTTCGCTGCAGACATGCTCGCGAAAGCCTGTTCCTCCCACGCGGAGAGCGGAAAGATGCGGACCAAGAGTTCACTCAGCTCTGCCGCAAGCATGACAAGCGCAGGGACTAGAAGCGCAACGGGAGGGATAAGAAGAACTATCGTGGCGCGGAGCGAAGCCCGCGAAGGATGGAACAGAGCTCGATAGGACAAGGCCTTGGCGTGTAGCAAGACTGCGAATAGCATGCCGTTCCCCAACAGCGTGACCAGCGCACTAAGCTCTTCCCGAGTTAGTGCGAGAGTTCGCCGCGCATCGTACAGAGCAGCCCCGACAACGTACTCGGCCAGGAACATTGCGAGAACAAGCAGGAGGGCTTGTGGAGCGGAGGGGAACGATTCGTCTTTCACGGGCGGTGCGTCCTCTGCGGCCTAACGTTGCAGCTGAGCCACGAGCGGAGGCCTGCCGACGCGAGTCGGCTCGAGCGACTGGTTAGGCCTGGCTCGCGTAGCTTGCACACCTTTCGCATAGGCCAAATTCGTCAAGGTCTTGGATAGGGAACATTTCCTCGAATCTGACCTTGGGAATATTTGTTGGGGCATCAGACTTCCGTCCAAGCTGTTGGCACGCGGCGCACTGGGTGATCCACTTCCTCGTCCGAGGGTCCGCCAGGAACCACTCCTGCGTCTTCGTCTCAGTTCTCATGGGCAAGGCCTAACGTTCAAGCTGAGCGTCGATGAGCGTCTGGGAACGGAAGGGCCAGAATGAAATGAGGCCCTGAAGTGACCAGCCGTTGCGAGTCGGCTCGAGCGACCGGTTAGACGTCTCCATCGCCTGCTCTCTTTCGCGTACGCGCAAGCAGCATCCCTGCAATCAGCATACCCACCCCGGGATAGAGGAAGACGGGCACGGTATCGAAGGACGCATTCGCAACTCGTAGGACATGAGCCTCCACCTCTGCCGCGCTGTAGAGCTTGCCTGGGTGTTGGGCAAGAATCGCATAGCTCTCGTGAAGGACGGGACGTATTGCCCCACGCGAGAGTTGCATTGCTTGCAGGGCAGATAGCCAGAGAAAACCGACGATCAAGAGCGTGTAGCCAATCTTTCGCATAACCCGACTGTAAGCGTGACGCCTAACGTTGAAATTGAGCCAGCGCCGAAGGCGATCGGCTCGAATGACCGGTTGAACAGACAGCCTCATCTCCCATAGCGGTGCTCACTCCATCGTCTCCAGAATCTTCTTTAGTTGCTGTCCATCCGGATAGTGAATGTCATCGATTAGCCACCCTGCGCCTGATCGTACGAGGAGGATTTTCATGCCGATGCGCTTGCCATTGCCAGGGTAGTCAAAGGACACGTTAACCGTTGCTGGAGTCTCGCCAAGAACGACCTTCAGTCTGGCCGCGCCAGGATCTTGCGAAGCCCAGATCGGGCTGAAATCGAGTTTGCAGATTTCCCGCGTACGCGACACGCATTGACGGTCGTCTCGAAGCAGCTTGACCAAGCGCGGTGAAAAATAGCGAGACCAGACTGCATCAGACTCAGTAAGAAAACCCCGCCCAGCGATCGGCTCATCGATGACGGCCTCCCACGCGAAGTCGCGGTAGAGACGCACGACGGGATCAAGCGCGTCCCTTGGAGCGGCAATGGCGGCGGGCGAAACGAGAAACAGCAGGGCGGCGGCGCGAAAAAGCATGGAGCTGTTCAACTAGGTTGTAGGGCGACAGATTTGCTGCATAACACCGGAACCTGTCTGCATAACATCGGACGCCTCCCCGGCCTGCATGCCGCGCCATTGTTGGATTATGACCAATGGTCCGTCAATTCGCACTGCATGAACAGACCGACGAAACCGGCACGCGGTCAGCTCCATTTGAATCGCCCCGCACTCGGATCGGATGGGCTGCCGCGGCACGATCTATGCCGCTTTGTCGGCCTGAAAGCGGTCATCATTGAACGCCTGCCCTCAGCCTCGATCTGCCCATCGCCCATGCCAGCGCAGCCGCCGCTGGCCAAGCGCGTGAGTTGCTGCGGCTCATAATCCCGCATGAAACTCATCGTGGCTGTTCATTTCGAAGGCGCGCAGGCGCATGCTGCTGCTGCTGCGGCTTTCGACGCCTGGGATGCTGCGGAAGCGACCCAGACTTACGTCTCGCGAATAGCCCATGTCGAGCCGGCCGTCCGCGGGGAACTTGACCTGCGAGAACTGCCCTGCGTGATGCAACTGCTGCGCGAGCACGGCCTGGAGCCCGAGCTCATCCTGATTGACGGCTTCGTCCATCTTGATGCCGACGAAATGCCGGGGCTTGGCCAGCACCTGTATCACGCGCTGGGTGGCAGGGTGCCGATCATCGGTGTTTCGAAGAAGCGCCTCGCGGGCCTGGGGGCGCAGTTCGAAGTCATGCGTGAAGAGGAAGCGCAGCCCCTGTATGTCACGTGCGCGGGCATCGACATTGGCGCGGCCAAGGCACGGCTGCGTGCGATGCACGGCAGGAAGCGTTTGCCCACGCTGATGAAGCTCGCTGCTCGGCTTGCGAAGAACAAGGACTGATCCCACGCCCGGCATCGAATGGCTGCGCCAACCGCGCCGCGCAGCAGGGCCTGCAGGCCGCTTCGCCGTGAACGGGGCGATCAGCCCCTGGCGTACCAGGCCTTGACGCCGGCGTGCTCGCGCACCGCCGTGTAGATGGCCATCAGCTTCGGATAAGCGTCGAAGATGGTGGCCGGGATGTGGTCGACGGCGCCGCCGATGAACCAGCGCACGGCCATGTGCAGCTTCAGGTCGACCACCTGCAGCTTGTCGCCGCCGAAGAAGGGCTTGCCGCCCACGATGTTCTTCTCAGCGGCCGCGGCCCAGGCCGGCAGGTAGCTGGCGGCGAGTTGCTCGCGCACGCGCTTCTTCTCGTCGGCATCCATGCGGATCGTGGGGCCGACGACGGCGCGCAGATCTTCCACATGCTGCATCATGCCCTCGTGCCGCGCGGCCTCGAAGTCGTCGGCCGGATGCAGGCCGTGGCGGCGGCCGATCAGCACCAGGATGGGGTTGGTGTGGGCCAGCGGCGCATGGCCAGGCAGCTCCAGAAAGGGCATGCTGCCGTAAGGCGTGCTCGGCTTCAGGGCCGGCCAATCGGCGCCCTTGATGCGCACATCCTCGAAATCGACGCCGGCCAGGTGCAGGGCCAGACGGCATTCCTCGCCGCGGCTGACCGGGGCGTCGAAATAGGTGAGTTTGGGTTTGGCAGCGGTGTTCATGGCCGAAGGCTAGCACGCTGCTACGCCAGGCAACATGGCCCGTGCGCCAGGCCACCCGCCTATCCTTCGCCCCCCACCACCCCATCCGCCAGCAGCCGCGCCTGCTCGGCCGCGCTATAGCCCAGCTCGCCGAGCAGGGCCGCGGTGTCGGCGCCCAGCGCCGGCGGCGGCAGGCGCAGCGGCAGGCGCTGGCCGTCCAGACTCAGCGGCAACAGCGGCGCGCGCGTCTCGATCGCATGGCCGGCGGCGCTGGCGTCGGGCGGGATCGTCACGGCCGCCAGGCCACCGGTGGCGCACAGGTGCGGATCGTCGAACAGCGCCTGCGGCTTGGTGATGGGCGCATAGGGCAGGCCGCGCGCCTCGAAGCGCGCGCCGATCTCGGCCGCGCTGAGCTCGGCCAGGCGCGTGCGCAGCAGCGGCAGCAGCCAGTCGCGCGCCTGCACGCGCTGGTTGTTGCCATGCAGGCGCGCGTCGGCGCGCAGATCGGCCAGCTCGAAGGCCTCGCAGAACAGCGCCCATTGGCTGTCGGACACCACCGCCAGGAAGATCTGCTCGCCGCCCTGCACGCTGAAGACGTCGTAGATGCCCCAGGCCGAGATGCGGCTGGGCATGGGCGCGGCCGGCCGGCCGGTGACGGCGAACTGCATCATGTGCTGGGCCATCAGGAACACATTGTTCTCGAACAGCGCGCTCTGCACCTGCTGGCCGCGGCCGGTCTGGGCGCGCTGCACCAGCGCCGCCAGCACGCCGATGGCGCCGAACATGCCGCCCATGATGTCGTTCACGCTGGCACCGGCGCGCAGCGGCCGGCCCTCGGGCCCGGTCATATAGGCCAGGCCGCCCATCATCTGCACCACCTCGTCGAGCGCGGTGCGCTGCTCGTAGGGGCCGGGCAGAAAGCCCTTGTGCGAGACATAGATCAGGCGCGGGTTGAGCGCCGCCAGCGCGGCGGGGCCCAGGCCCAGGCGCTCCATCGCGCCGGGCTTGAAGTTCTCGCTGAAGACATCGGCGCCGGCCAGCAGCTTGAGCACGATCTCGAGGCCGCGCGGGTCCTGGGTGTTGACCGCGAGGCTGCGCTTGTTGCGGTTGAACATCGCGAAGAAGCCCGCGCCCGAGCCCAGCAGGCGGCGCGTGTTGTCGCCCGCCAGCGGCTCGACCTTGATGACCTCGGCGCCCAGGTCGGCCAGGATCATGCCGCAGCTGGGGCCCATCACCATATGCGTGAACTCGAGCACGCGCAGGCCGGCGAGGGGCAAGGCTTGCGGCAAGGCTTGGGGCGGCTGCTCAGACATGGCCGGCCGCCGGCTGCGCCACAAAGCCCTTGGGCAGGCCCGCCTCGGCCAGCATGCCGTAGAGCGGCTCGCCCGGCAGGCCGGCGCGCAGCGGCGCGCGCGCGGCCAGCAGGCGCTCCAGGTCCACGCCGGTGCGCAGGCCCATGGCCTCGAACATGAAGACCAGGTCCTCGGTCACCACATTGCCCGAGGCGCCCGGCGCATAGGGGCAGCCGCCCAGGCCGGCCAGCGAGGCGTCGAAGCTGCGCACGCCCACGTCGAAGGCGGCCAGGCAGTTGGCCAGGCCCAGGCCGCGCGTGTTGTGCAGATGGGCGGCGCCGGCGCGCGCGCCCAGCTCGGCGCGCAGGCGCGTGAACAGGCGCCGCACCTGGGCCGGATCGGCCATGCCGCTGGTGTCGGAGAGGCCCACCTCGTCGGCACCCGCCGCGGCGGCCTGCACCGCCAGCCGGATCACCTCGTCCTCGTCCACGCGGCCCTGCAGGGTGCAGCCAAAGGCGGTGGAGAGGCCCACCTCCAGGCCCACCCCCGGCGCGCGCTCGCGCCGCAGCGCCGCGATGCTGCGCAACTCCTCGAGCATCTGCGCCGGCGTCTTGCGCACATTGGCCAGCGAATGCGCGGCGCTGACCGACAGCGGCAGGGTCAGCTTGTGCACGCCGGCCGCCAGCGCCGCCTGCGCGCCGCGCAGATTCGGCACCAGGGCCAGCACGGTGACCCCGGCCAGGCCGCGCGCATGCCGCACCAGCTCGGCACTGTCGGCCAGCTGCGGCAGCAGCGCCGCCGGCACGAAGGAGCCGACCTCGATCTCGCGCAGGCCGGCGGCGTGCAGGGCGTCGATCCAGGCCAGCTTGGCTGGCGTGGCCATGGTCTGGCGCAGGCTTTGCAGGCCATCGCGCGGGCCCACCTCGCTGATGTGGATGTCCGGCCGATTCGACATTGTGGTTCTGTTAGATAGAATTATGTTCTGAAAATACTAAATTCAGATCTTGCCCGAGTCAAGGAAGCCAGCATGCCCAAGAAGGCTTTGACCCCCTCCCTGGCGGACGAGCGTGCCGCCCCCGGCGGCGCGGCGGCGGTGGACCGCGCGCTGTCGCTGCTGTGCGCCTTCCGCGCCGGCGATGCGGGCTTGAGCCTGCAGGAGCTGGCCGAGCGCACGCGGCTCTACAAGAGCACCGCGCTGCGCCTGCTGGCCTCGCTGGAGCATGCGCGCCTGCTGCTCAGGCAGGCCGACGGGCGCTACGTGCTGGGCCCCGAGCTGGCGCGGCTGCAGCTCGTGCAGGCCGGCCAGTTCTCGCTGGAGGCGGTGGTGATGCCGGTGCTGCGCGAGCTGGTGGCGGCCACGCGCGAGAGCGCCGCCTTCCATGTGCGCCAGGGCGAGCAGCGCCTGTGCCTGTACCGGGTCGACTCGCCCCAGCTGCTGCGCGACCACACCCGCGCCGGCGACCTGCTGCCGCTGGAGCGCGGCGCCGGCGGGCGCGTGCTGCTGGCCTTCGGCGGCGCCAAGGGCGCGCTCTATGCGCGCATCCGCGAGGCCGGCCTGGCCGAACTCTCGGGCGACCGCGTGCCCGACCTCAGCGGCATCTCGGCCCCGGTGTTCGGCGCCGCCGGCGAGCTGGTGGGCGCCCTCACCCTGACCCTGCCCAGCCACCGGCTGCAAGCCGGCTTCGGCGCGGCGGTGAAGGCGGCGGCGGCGCGGCTGAGTCAAAGGCTGGGGGCCTAGGTCAGGTTCCAGACAGGCGCTCGCGACGATAAAGAGCGCATGACGAAAGATGCGCCTCGCTCCGACCTCAAGACCCGCATGAAACTGCGCCTCGGCGGCTGGCTCCATCCACGCGCCACGCGCCGCTGGCAGGACTTCCTGGCCCGCCATGCCTGCCTGCAGGCGCAGCTGCAGCGCCACCCGGTGCTGGCGCACAAGATCTACCGCCCCTACCTCTGCACCGGGCTGGGCTGCGGCGCGCGCGTGCGCGTGCTCAGCGAGCATTACGGCTTCATGCACGAGCGCGGCCTGCTGGCCTGGAGCTGCGCCGCCGCCGAGCGCCCGCATTGCCTGGGCCAGCTGCCGCTGAAGGATGGCGGCAGTGCCGCACTGACGCTCAGCGCCATCCACGACGGCCACCGCGAGGGCGAGCTGTGCCTGGCGCTGCAGCTGGCAGGCCAGCGGCTGTACTCGCTGTCCTTCGTGATACGCGGCGGCGCGCAGGGGCCGCTGCTGATGGTCGGCCGCCTGCAGGGGCTGGCCGGCGACGAGGCGCGCCAGCTGGTGCGCGAGGCCACGCGCCAGCTGCATGCCTGCCGGCCCACCAGCCTGCTCATCACGGTGGTGCGCCACATCGCCTACCTGCTGGGCTGCGCGGGCGTGCAGCTCGTGAGCAACCGGCACCGCATCGCGCTGAACCCGTGGCGGCGCTGGCACATTAGCTCGGACTACGACCAGCTCTGGACCGAGCTGGGCGCCCTGCCCGGCCGCGATGGCGACTATCGGCTCAACTGCCTGCGCGAGCCCGGCATCGATCTGGCGAGCCTGCCGTCCAAGAAGCGCGCCGAGGCGCGCCGCCGCGAGGCCCTGCTGCGCACCGCCTGCGCCGGCGTGGCGGCCAGCCTGCAGGCGGCCGGCGGCGTCGGGCTGCAGATCCCGAGCTACCCCTTGGCAGCCTGAGCCAGCGGCGGAAACACCAGGCAGGCTCTCAGCCCCTGGCCGCCCGGCCCGGGTTCCAGGCTCAGGCTGGCCCCGAGCAGGCTGGCATAGCGCTCCACGATGGACAGGCCCAGGCCCGCCCCCTGGCCCAGCGCCGGCGCCCGGCACAAGGCCTCGCCCTGCGCCCAGCGCTGGCGCACGGCGCTGCGCTGGGCCGCGGGAATGCCGGGCCCGTTGTCGATCACGCACAGGCGCAGCCCCTGCCCTTGTGCCTGCTGGTCGGGCTGCAGCTCGACGCTGATGCTGCTGGGCCCGCTGGCGGCGCGGCCGTAGCGCAGCGCGTTGTCGAGCAGATTGCCCAGCATGCCCTCGATCAGCCCGGCATCGCCCAGCACCTGCTCGCCGCCCTCCAGCCCGCCGGCGCCCAGCTCCACGCCGGCCTGGTCGGCGCGCGGCAGGTAGCGCAGCAGCAGCTCGCGCACCAGCTCGCCCAGCACCAGGGGCTGCAGGCGCAGGCGGCCGCGCGACTCGTCGGCCAGGGCCAGGGCCAGCAGCTGGTCCACCAGATGGCTGGCGCGGCCCTCGCTGGCCAGCACCGCCTGCAGCTGCTCGCGCCAGCGCTGCGGCTCGCTCTGCGCCAGGCCGTATTCGGCCGCCGCACGCACGCCCGCCAGCGGCGTGCGCAGCTCATGCGCGACATTGCCGGCAAACTCGCGCTGGGCGCGCACGCTGGCCTCCACGCGCGCCAGCAGGCCGTCGATCGAATGGCCCAGCTGCTCCAGCTCGCGCGAGGGCGCCTCGGTCTTGAGCTCGGCCGGCAGGGCCGAGAGATCGGAGGGCGGGCGCGCCTGCAAGGCCTGCTGCAGCGCCGCCAGCGGCCGCACATCGCGGCCGATGCGGTGGCGCAGCCAGCCGGCCAGGCCCACCAGCAACAGCACCTGGGGCGGCAGCGCAAACAGCAGCAGCTCCTCGCGCATGCGCTGGCGCATCACCGTGGTCTGGGCCACCACCACCAGGGCCGGCTGCGGCGCGTCGCGCCGCAGCACCAGGGTGCGCACCGCACGGCCGCGGTAGTCCTGGTCCAGGTACTGCAGCTCGGGCGGCGCGGCGCCGCCGCGCGGTGGCGCCGGCAGCAGGCCCGGGCTGCCCACGATGAGGCGACTGCCGCCGTCGTGCACGGCATAGACCGCGTAAAAGACGCGCTCGCTCTGGTCGTACAGCACCGTACCCAGGTCCTCGCTGGACATGGCCAGCTGCAGGCCCTGCGCGCCCACCTCCAGATGCCGGGCCAGCAGCAGCGCATCGTCCAGCATCGAGCGGTCGAAAGCGCGCTGGGTGAAATAGGAGGCCACCCACAGCGCCAGCAGGCTGCCCAGCGCCCAGGTCAGCAGCAGCGGGCCCAGCACATGGCGCAGCAGGCGGCGGCGCAGCGGCGGCTTGCTGCTGCTGCGGCTCGCCGGTTCGCTCATGCCTCGGGCTCCAGCACATAGCCCAGGCCACGCAGCGTGCGTATGCCGGCGCCGCTGCCGGCCAGCTTCTTGCGCAGGCGCGAGATGAAGGTCTCCAGCGCATTCGCACCCAGCGCATCGTCGAAGCCCGAGAGCTTGTCGCTGAGCCGGGCCTTGCTGACCACCCGGCCGGGCGGCGTCATCAGCTCGCTCAGCACCTCGAACTCGCGCGCCGGCAGATCCAGCGGCGCCTCGCCGACGAACAGGCGCCGGGCACGCCGGTCCAGCATCAGGGCGCCGACGCGCACCTGATCATCCAGGTCGAGGCGGCGGCGCACCAGGGCGCGCAGGCGCGCCTCCACCTCGGCCAGGTCGAAGGGCTTGCCGAGGTAATCGTCGGCGCCGGCGTCCAGGCCGGCAATGCGCTCGTCGGTGCGGTTGCGCGCGGTCAGCACCAGCACGGGGGTGCGATCGCCGCGCGCGCGTGCCTCGCGCAAGGCCTGCAGGCCGTTGCCATCGGGCAGGCTGAGGTCAAGCAGCACGGCATCCAGCTCCTGGATGCGCCACAGAAAGCGTGCCTGCTCCAGCGTGCCGGCCAGGTCCACCAGGTGGCCTGCCTCGCTCAGGCTGCGCTGCACGATCGAGCTCAGCGTGGGGTCATCTTCTACAAGCAAAATGCGCATGGCCGGAACGGTAGCGCATTTCTGCACCGCCCCGCTTGCAGCAAGCCAGGACGCACATGGACATCGACCCCAAAGACCTTGTTGAAACCGCGCAGCAGGCCGCCGCGCCCACCACGGCCGAGCGCCCCTCGCGCCTGAACGCCGCGGTGGCCATCACGGTGGCGCTGCTGGCCACCTTCATGGGCATCTGCAAGGTCAAGGACGACAACATCGTGCAGGCCATGCAGCAGGCCCAGGCCGACAAGCTGGACCACTGGGCCTATTACCAGGCACGCAATATCCGCCAGGAAGTGGCCGAGGCCAGCGTCGTGCAGCTCGAGCTGGCGCAGCTGAGCGCCAAGCCCGAGGCCCAGGCCGGCTATGCCAGCGCGCTCGCCAAGTACCGCGCCCTGGCCGCCGACCAGGCCAGGAAGAAGGACGAGCTGCGCGCCCAGGCCGAGCAGGACCAGCGCAACTACGACGCCCTCAACTACCGCGACGACCAGTTCGACCTCAGCGACGCCCTGCTGGCGATCGCGGTGGCCATGCTGGCGGTGACCGCGCTGACGCAAAGCCAGCGCCTCTACTGGGCCGCGCTGCTGCCCTCCTTCTTCGGCGTGCTGATGGGCCTGGCAGGCTTGGCCGGCTGGGCCCTGCACCCGAGCAGCCTGATCGCCCTCTTGTCCTGACGCGCACAATCACCCGTTCACCAGGAGCCTCGCATGTCGCATCCCTACGCCCAGACCCTTGCCAGCTTCAGCACGCCCGCGGGCAAGAGCGGCCAGTTCTACTCGCTGCCGGCGCTGGCCCGGCAGTTCCCCAACATCCAGCGCCTGCCGATCTCGCTGCGCATCGTGCTGGAGTCGGTGCTGCGCAACTGCGATGGCCAGCGCGTGCTGCCCGAGCATGTGGCCCAGCTGGCCAACTGGGCGCCGAACGCGCCGCGCAATGACGAGATCCCCTTCGTGGTGGCGCGCGTGGTGCTGCAGGACTTCACCGGCGTGCCCCTGCTGGCCGATCTGGCGGCGATGCGCAATGTGGCGGCCGCGGCCGGCAAGAACCCCAAGACCATCGAACCCCTGGTGCCGGTGGACCTGGTGGTGGACCACTCGGTGATGATCGACCACTACGGCAGCAAGCAGGCGCTGGACCTGAACATGAAGCTCGAGTTCGAGCGCAACCGCGAGCGCTACGAATTCATGAAGTGGGGCATGCAGGCCTTCGACACCTTCCGCGTCGTGCCACCGGGCTTTGGCATCGTGCACCAGGTGAACCTGGAGTACCTGGCGCGCGGCGTGCACAAGAGCGGCAAGAAAAAGGGCGAGAAGCTCTACTACCCCGACTCGCTGGTGGGCACCGACAGCCACACCACCATGATCAACGGCATCGGCGTGGTAGGTTGGGGCGTGGGCGGCATCGAGGCCGAGGCCGGCATGCTGGGCCAGCCGGTCTATTTCCTGACGCCGGATGTGGTGGGCTTCGAGCTCAAGGGCCGGCTGCGCGAGGGCGTCACCGCCACCGACCTGGTGCTCACCGTCACCGAGCTGCTGCGGCGCGAGAAGGTGGTGGGCAAGTTCGTCGAGTTCTTCGGCCCCGGCACCGCCAGCCTCTCGGTGCCCGACCGCGCCACCATCGCCAATATGGCGCCCGAGTATGGCGCCACCATGGGCTTCTTCCCGGTGGACGAGCGCACGCTGGACTATTTCCGCGGCACCGGCCGCACGAAGAGCGAGATCGCCGCGCTGGAGGCCTACTTCCGCGCCCAGCAGATGTTCGGCATCCCGGGCGCGCCGGGAGCCGACCAGGCCGCGGGCGAGATCGCCTACTCGCACACCGTGAGCCTGGACCTGGGCAGCGTCACGCCCTCCCTGGCCGGCCCCAAGCGGCCGCAGGACCGCATCGAGATCACCCACCTGGCCAGCCAGTTCGTCGCGCTCTACAGCCAGGGGGCCGCGGCCAACGGCTTCAACCGCCCGGCCGAGACGCTGGACGCGCGCGTCAGCACGCCCAGCGGGCTTTCGATCGGCAATGGCGATGTGCTGATCGCCGCCATCACCTCCTGCACCAACACCTCCAACCCCAGCGTGCTGCTGGCCGCCGGCCTGCTGGCCAAGAAGGCGGTGCAGGCGGGTCTGCGCGTGGCGCCGCACATCAAGACCTCGCTGGCACCGGGCTCGCGCATCGTCACCGAGTACCTGGAGCGCGCCAAGCTGCTGCCCTATCTGGAGAAGCTCGGCTTCAACGTGGCCGCCTATGGCTGCACCACCTGCATCGGCAATGCCGGCGACCTCACGGCCGAGATCAACGAGGCCATCACGAGCCAGCAGCTGATCTGCGCCGCCGTGCTCTCGGGCAACCGCAATTTCGAGGCGCGCATCCACCCCAATCTGAAGGCCAACTTCCTGGCCTCGCCGCCGCTGGTGGTGGCCTATGCGTTGGCCGGCAATGTGCGGGTCGATCTGATGACACAACCGGTGGGCAAGGGCAAGAACGGCCGCGACGTCTACCTCGGCGACATCTGGCCCAGCAGCGAGGAGATCCAAGCGCTCATGCAGCATGCCATGGACCCCAAGGCCTTCCGCGCCAACTACGAGCAGGTGGCCAGAAAGCCCGGCAAGCTGTGGCAGAAGATCAGCGGCGTGGCGGGCCAGGTCTACAGCTGGCCGGCCAGCAGCTATATCGCCCAGCCACCCTTCTTCGCCGGCTTCCAGATGCAGCCCGCCCAGGCCGAGGCCGGCGGCACGCACGTGCGCGGCGCCCGCATCATGGCGCTGTTCGGCGACTCCATCACCACCGACCACATCTCGCCCGCCGGTGCCATCAAGGCCAGCTCGCCCGCCGGCCTGTATCTGCAGGCCCAGGGCATCAAGCCCGTGGACTTCAACAGTTATGGCTCGCGCCGCGGCCACCACGAGGTGATGATGCGCGGCACCTTTGCCAATGTACGCATCAAGAACCTGATGATCCCGCCGGCGGCCGACGGCAGCCGCGAGGAAGGCGGCCTGACG
Source organism: Roseateles sp. FW301-B2 (assembly GCF_058788955.1). Classification (NCBI taxonomy): domain Bacteria; kingdom Pseudomonadati; phylum Pseudomonadota; class Betaproteobacteria; order Burkholderiales; family Sphaerotilaceae; genus Roseateles; species Roseateles sp. FW301-B2. The sequence continues at coordinate 23,788 of NZ_JBYTBE010000045.1, read as the reverse complement.
CTCTACCAACCGGGCGGCGGCCAGGGTGAAAAGCTCGCCATCTACGACGCCGCGATGCGCTACCAGGCTGCCGGCACGCCCACGGTGATCTTTGCCGGCGAGGAATACGGCACCGGCTCCAGCCGCGACTGGGCCGCCAAGGGCACCCAGCTGCTGGGCATCAAGGCGGTGGTGGCCAAGAGCTTCGAGCGCATCCACCGCTCCAACCTGGTAGGCATGGGGGTGCTGCCGCTGCAGTTCATGCCCGGCGAGAGCTGGGAGAGCCTGGGCCTGCGCGGCGACGAGCTGATCGACATCGAGATGGACGGCGCGCTGGCGCCGCAGCGCCGGGCCCGGCTGGTGGTACACCCTGCCGGTGGTGGCCAGCGCCGCGAGCACGCCCTGCTGCTGCGCATCGACACCCCCATCGAGGTGGCCTACTACCAGCATGGCGGCATCCTGCCCTATGTGTTGCGCGCCTTGCTGGCCGGCTGACCGGTGCCCATCAGCGCGCCGGTAATCTAGGCGCTAGGAAATTTGCCCGCCGGGCCGGCCACGCCTATGCTCTAAGCGTTGCCAGCGCTGGGAGGCCCGATCATGGACAACGGCCGCGTACCGATGCCGAGTCGCCGGCTGGCGCTGGCCGTCCCGCTGTTGCTGACCTTCAGGGCCAGCGCCCAGGACGCGGGGGCCGAGGCCACCATGACCTGGCTGGCCGCCGACGTGTCGATGAGCGCCGGCAATCCGGGGCAGGAACGGACCGTGGTGGGGCCGCTGTTCGAGCACCTCAGCAGCAGCTGGGGCGGCGCGACCCGGCACCGGCTCGTGATCGCCAACGCCAAGCGCAGCTGGGGCATGCTGCGCGCCGGCGAGAATGCCTGCCACCTGATGGCTCTGCACACGCCCGAGCGCGAAGCCATGGCCTATTTCGTCGACACCCATCTGGTGCCGCCGCTGCAGCTGATCGTGCGCGCCGCCACCCTGCCGCGGCTGCCGCGCAATGCCGCCGGCGAGGTCGACATCTGGCGCCTGCTGCGCCGCACCGAGCTGCAGGGCGCCGTCGTCGAGGGGCGCAGCTACGGCCCGGCGCTCGATCAGCTGCTGGCCCAACGCGCCGGCAGCAGCCAACCGAAGAGCTATACGCCGGCCGATTTCGGCCACCGCCTGCTGGAGATGATGCTGCTGGGCCGGGTCGACTACATCATCGACTACGACTTCGCGCTGCAGCAGCGCAAGGCCATGATGCCGGCGCTGCAAGACCTGACCCCGGTGCCGCTGATGGGCTACGACGAGATGCTGGTCTCGGGCATCGCCTGCCCACGCACGCCCTGGGGCGCCAGGGTGGTGCGGCGCCTCGCCACCCTGCTGGCCACGCCGGCCGGCATCCAGTCGCTGAAGGCCAGCTTCGACCCTGAATTGAGCCCGCAGGCGCGCGCACGCTACGGTGCGCGCATCGCCGCCTACTACGAGCAGCTGCCCGAGGCGCTGCGGCGCCAGGCTATCGATTAGGGCCCGCGCTCAGCCACGCCGGATCTTGAACACCGCCACCACGCGCACCAGCTCCTCGGCTTGCGCCTTCAGGCTGCTGGCGGCGGCGGCCATCTGCTCGACCAGCGCGGCGTTCTGCTGGGTGGCGTGATCCATGTGGTTGACCGCCTCGCCCACCTGCGAGACGCCATTCGACTGCTCGATGCTGGCGGCACTGATCTCGCCCATGATGTCGGTGACGCGCTTGATCGCCGTCACCACCTCGTGCATGGTGCTGCCGGCGCGGTCGACCAGGGCGCTGCCGCGCTCGACGCGCTCGACGCTGGCGCCGATCAGGCTCTTGATTTCCTTGGCGGCGTCGGCCGAGCGGCCCGCCAGCGAGCGCACCTCGGAGGCCACCACGGCAAAGCCGCGGCCCTGCTCGCCGGCGCGCGCGGCTTCCACCGCCGCGTTCAGCGCCAGGATATTGGTCTGGAAGGCGATGCCGTCGATCACGCCGATGATGTCGGCGATCTTGCGCGAGGACTCATTGATGTCCTTCATGGTCTCGACCACCTCGCCCACCACCGCGCCGCCCTGCTCGGCCACCGTGGAGGCGTTCAGCGCCAGCTGGTTGGCCTGGCGCGCGCTGTCGGCGTTCTGCTTCACGGTGGAGCCCAGCTCTTCCATGCTGGAGGCCGTCTGCTCCAGCGAACTGGCCTGCTGCTCGGTGCGCGCCGACAGGTCGTGATTGCCCTGGGCGATTTCGGCCGAGGCGGTGGCCACGCCCTCGGAGCCCTGGCGCACATTCGCCACCAGCCCCGCCAGGTTGTCCTGCATGCGGCCCAGCGAGACCAGCAGCGCGCCCACCTCATCGTGGGCCTGGCCGTCGATGCTGCTGGAGAGGTCGCCCGAGGCAATGCGTTCGGCCACCAGGCCGGCACGCGCGATCGGCCGCAGGATGCCGTTGGAAAGCCGGATCGCGATCACGATGCCCAGCACGGCGCCCAGCGCCAGCACGGTCCAGTTGAGCGTGACGGCACGCGTCAGCGCGGCCTGCAGCTGGCCGCTGTCGGCGATCTGCAGCGCCACCAGCTTGCCCGCCAGCTGGTCCACCGCATCGCGGTGCGCCTCCGGGCTGCCGGTATGCGAACTCAGCGCCGCGCTCAGCGCGCGCTTCTCGGCCTCCGCCTGGGTGAGCGCACCGAGCTTCTTCACCGGCTCGATGTCAAGACCTGGCACCGGCGCCTTGCTGGCCACCGCGATCTTGACCTGGGTGGCCCAGTCGGAGGCCAGCGAGAGGCGGAAGGCCCGCTCGTCCAGCTCGGTGTTGAAATGCTGGATATTGGCCAGCTGTTGCTGCCCCACCCCGGCCACCACGGCCAGCAGCAGCAGCATCACGCCAAAGCCCAGCATCAATCGGTGTCTGACGCTCAATCGCATGGTTCGGCCCTTCCTCGCGGACGTCAGGACATCCTGACTCCGCCCAGGCTAGCATGCCGCGGCCGGGGCTGCCGCGCAAAAAGGGCCCTTATTCAGCGCTTCTCCGCGCGCGGCGGCGCCATGTCCAGCAGGCTCTGGCCCTGCTGCGCCAGCAGCTGCTCCAGCGCCGGCAGCAGCGGGCCCAGGCGCTCCTCGATGGCGTCGCGCACGGTGTCCACGAAGACCTGGGTCTGGCGCTCGATCTCGATGTTCAGACCTGACCCCACGCCCTTCTCGCCAAACGTGGTCATGCGCAGGGTCTCGGGGATCAGCCAGACCTCGAACCAGCCGGGCTGGCCGGGCTCGCGATGGGCCTCGGCCACCGTCAGGCTGGCGCCGTTGATGGCGATATAGCCCTTGGCGAAGATGTAGCGCATCCAGCGCGCCGGCACCGCGATGCGCAGCACATGGTTGTTCTCGGGGCGGCGGATCTCGGCGATCTCGCCCATGAAGTCGACATGGCCGGAGAGCGGGTGGCCGCCGATCTCGGCGCCGTCACGGGCGGCGCGCTCCACGTTCAGCCGGCTGCCCTGCTGCAGGCCGGCCAGGCTGGTGAGGGCCAGGCTTTGCTGCATGACGTCGAAGTCGGCGCGCTCCTCACCCGCGTGCAGCGCGGTGACGGTCAGGCAGACGCCGTCGCAGGCGACGCTGGCACCGATCTCCAGGCCGGCACAGAAACCCGGCGGGAACTGCAGCGTGACGCTGCGCAGACCGGGCCGGTCGGTGATGGCGGCGACGCTGGCGACGCCCTGGACGATGCCTGTGAACATGGTGGAACGAAATGCTGCCTGGGATGACAAGGCCGGCAGCTTACCAGCTGACCTCGCGATCCGGCGTCGAGCCGATCTTGTGGATGCTGAGGTCGGCGCCGTCGAACTCCTCTTCCTGGCTCAGGCGCAGGCCCGTCAGCTGGCGCAGCAGGCCGTAGACGGCGAAACCGCCGGCCAGCGCCCAGCTCACGCCGGCCAGGGTGCCCAGCAGCTGCGACCAGAAGCTCACGCCGCCGATGCCGCCCAGCGCCTGCTGGCCGAAGATGCCGCAGGCGATGCCGCCCCAGGCGCCGCACAGGCCGTGCAGGGGCCAGACGCCCAGCACGTCGTCGATCTTCCAGCGGTTCTGCGTGAGGGTGAACAGGCTCACGAAGATCGCGCCGGCCACGCCGCCCACCACCAGGGCGCCGATCGGGTGCATCAGGTCGGAGCCGGCGCACACCGCCACCAGGCCGGCGAGCGGGCCGTTGTAGGCAAAGCCGGGGTCGTTGCGGCCCAGCAGCACCGCCGCCAGCGTGCCGCCCACCATCGCCATCAGCGAGTTCACCGCCACCAGGCCGCTGAGCTTGTCCAGGGTCTGGGCGCTCATCACATTGAAGCCGAACCAGCCCACCGCCAGCACCCAGGCGCCCAGGGCCAGAAAGGGAATGCTGGAGGGCGGGTGGGCGCTGATGGCGCCGTCCTTGCGGTAGCGGTTGTAGCGCGGGCCCAGCAGCAGCACCGCCGCCAGGCCGATCCAGCCGCCCACCGCATGCACTACCACCGAACCGGCGAAGTCATGGAACTCGGCGCCCATGCTGGCCTTGAGCCAGGCCTGGAAGCCGAAGGCCTGGTTCCAGGCCACGCCCTCGAAGAGCGGGTAGATCAGGCCAACGATCACCGCGGTGGCCATCAGCTGCGGGCCGAAGCGGGCGCGCTCGGCGATGCCGCCGGAGACGATGGCGGGAATCGCCGCGGCAAAGGTCAAGAGGAAGAAGAACTTCACCAGCTCGTAGCCGTTCTTGGCCGCCAGGGCCTCGGCGCCGGTGAAGAAATGCGTGCCATAGGCGACCGTGTACCCAACCAGGAAATAGGCCACCGTGGAGACCGCGAAGTCCACCAGGATCTTCACCAGGGCATTCACCTGGTTCTTCTTGCGCACCGTGCCCAGCTCCAGGAAGGCGAAGCCGGCGTGCATGGCCAGCACCATGATGGCGCCGAGCAAAATAAAGAGCGCATCCGCGCCCTGCTTGAAGTTCTCCATTGCCTCGTCCTTGCTGCTGGTCGTGCCTGCCGGCGCACCGGCTTGGGTTTTCCTTTGCACCAATTCAGCAAGAATGATGCCCAGACTGGGGCATGGACGGCGGCCGTGTTGCGCACCAGCGTCGAGCTTGTGGCACTGTCGTGGTGCTGTTTTGCACCACATCGGTGCCTGCATCAGCAATGGCTGGCGAACAGCTCGGGCGAGAAACCCAGGCTCAGGCGGCCGTCGGCCCATTGCACCACCGGGCGCTTGACCAGGCTGGGCTGGGTCTGGATCAGCGCGGCGGCGCTGGCGGCGTCCACCACCGCGGCCTTGCTGGCCTCGTCGAGCTTGCGCCAGCTGGTGCCGGCGCGGTTCAGCACCTTCTCCCAGCCCAGCTCGCGCTGCCAGCGCGCCAGCTCGGCGGCGGGCACGCCGGCCTTCTTGAAGTCGTGGAACTGGTAGTCCAGGCCTTGCTCATCCAGCCAGGCACGCGCGCGCTTGACGGTGTCGCAGTTGGGTATGCCGTAAAGAATCGTCGTCATGGTCGAGCACGCTACCATGAAGCCAATGATTCCCTGGCTTGATGACCGCGACCCGGCCTTCTTCCCGCCCACCAGCCTGGCGCTGGGGCCGGACTCCGATGCCCCCGGCCTGCTGGCCGCCGGCGGCGACCTCAGCCCCGCGCGCCTGCGCGCCGCCTATGCGCGCGGCGTCTTCCCCTGGTATTCGGAGGGCCAGCCCATCCTGTGGTGGAGCACCGACCCGCGCATGGTGCTGCAGACCCGCAACTTCAAGCTCTCGCGCTCGCTGCGCAAGACGATTGCGCGTTTCCGCGCCACGCCGGGCTGCGAGATCCGCGTGGACAGCGCCACGCCCGAGGTGCTACGCGCCTGCGCCGGCACGCCGCGCGAGGGCCAGTCCGGCACCTGGATCCTGCCCGAGATGCAGGCCGCCTATGCGCGCCTGGCCGCCGAGGGCACGGTGCACAGCGTCGAGACCTGGATGGACGGCGAGCTGGCGGGCGGCCTCTACGGCGTGAACCTGGGCCGCATGTTCTATGGCGAGTCGATGTTCATGCGCCGCAGCGATGCCTCCAAGATCGCGCTGGCCGCGCTGGTGTGCCTGTGCCGCCGGCATGGCATCAGCTGGATCGACTGCCAGCAGAACACCCGCCACCTCGCCTCGCTGGGTGCGGCAGAAGTCCCGCGCGCGGCCTTCGAGGCGCATCTGGCGCGGGTGGTGGGCGAGCCCGCCCCCGACGATTGGACCTATCATCCAGACCTGTGGGCCCTGCTGGGGCCTTCCGAACCCGAACCCACGCCACATTCGTGACGCATCCCAAAGAACTTCCGCTGGCCGAGCTGCAGTTTTATGCCACGGCACCCTACCCCTGCAGCTACCTGCCGGACCGGCAGGCACGCTCGCAGGTGGCCACGCCCAGCCATCTGATCCATGCGGATGCCTATTCGGGCCTGGTGGCGGCGGGTTTTCGCCGCAGCGGCATGTTCACCTACCGGCCCTATTGCGACGGCTGCAAGGCCTGCGTGGCGATGCGCATCCCGGTGGCGGCGTTCACGCCCACGCGCAGCCAGCGCCGCGCCTGGAAGCAGCATGAGCAGCTGCAGGCACGCGTGATGCGCCTGGGCTATAGCGAGGAGCATTACCAGCTCTATCTGCGCTACCAGGCCGGCCGCCACAGCGGCGGCGGCATGGACCACGACAGCGTCGACCAGTACACCCAGTTCCTGCTGCAAAGCCGCATCAACTCGCGCCTGGTGGAGTTCCGCGAATTGCAGCCGGATGGCTCGAACCTGCTGAAGATGGTGTCGATCCTGGACATCCTGGCCGACGGGCTCTCGGCCGTCTACACCTTCTACGAGCCCGAGGAGGGCAAGAGCTACGGCAGCTTCAATGTGCTGTGGCAGATCGAGCAGGCGCGCCAGCTGCGCCTCTCCCACCTCTACCTGGGCTACTGGATCGCCGAGAGCCCCAAGATGGCCTACAAGAGCAAGTTCAGGCCGCACCAGCTGCTCATCGACGGGCAGTGGCAGCAGCGCGACTAAGCGGCCTCTAGCCCCAGGCGCAGCAGCACCTCCTCGGCGATCGCCAGCGCGCTCGTCAGCCCCGGCGATTCGATGCCCAGCAGGTTCACCAGGCCGGCCACGCCATGCTGGGCCGGGCCGTCGATGCGGAAGTCCGGCGCCGGCTCGCCCGGGCCATGGATCTTGGGCCGCACGCCGCTGTAGGCGGGCTGCAGCGCCCCGTCCGGCAGGCCCGGCCAGTAGCGCCGCACATCGGCGTAGAAGCCATCGGCGCGCTCCGGCGCCACCGCATAGTCCAGCTGATCCGGCGTCGCCACGCCCTCCAGCCACTGCGCATCCGGGCCGAAGCGGGCCTGCCCGCCCAGGTCCAGCGTGAGGTGCACACCCAGCCAGGCATCCTGCGGCAGCGGATAGACCAGGCGCGCGAACGGCGCCCGGCCCTGCAAGCTGAAATAGCAGCCCTTGCTGTAATGCGCGGTCGGCTGCGTGCCCAAGCCGGCCAAGCCTGCCGTACGCGCCGCCAGCCAGGGCGCCCAGAGCCCGGCGGCGTTCACCACCAGGCGCGCCTGCAGGGCCATCTGCTCGCCCTCGGGCATCGCCACGCTCAAGACCTGACCCTGCGCGGCCGGGCTGATCGCCCGCACCTCGGAGGCCAGGCCCACGGCGCCGCCATGGCGCTCCAGCTCGCCCTGCAAGGCCAGCATCAGGCCATGGCTGTCGACGATGCCGGTGGACGGCGAGAGCAGCGCCGCCTCGCAGCGCAGCTGCGGCTCCAGGGCCCGCGCCTCGGCCGCATCCAGCCATTGCAGATCGTGCACGCCGTTGGCCCCGGCCTTGGCCTGCAAGGCCTTCAGCCCGGCCAGTTGCCCCGCATCGGTGGCCACCACCAGCTTGCCGCAGCGCTGGTGCGCCACCTGGTGGCTGGCGCAGAACTCGTAGAGCAACTGCTTGCCGCGCACGCAAAGCCTGGCCTTGAGCGAACCCGGCGGGTAGTAAAGCCCGGCATGGATGACCTCGCTGTTGCGCGAACTCACGCCCTGGCCGATCGCGGTCTCGCGCTCCAGCACCAGGGTTTCCAACCCCTGCCGGGCGAGCGCGCGCGCCACCGCCAGACCCACCACACCGGCACCCACCACCACGGCATCGACTTGTTCCATGCATCAATTGTGACCAAGCCGCCACGCTGGCGTGTCACAAACGCACACAAAGTCACACCGGCATCGAATTGCGCGCCCAAGCAAGGGCTTTTCCCAACATCGGGGCGCTCCGCGCACAAGACACTCCCGATCCAGCGAGAACAAGCAGTACGCAAAAAAAACAACGATCCGCGCCGGCCCACCAGCCTGCCAGTGAGGTCCAGGGAGTCCACGATGGCCGCGCAACCCGCCGCCTCGACCATGCTGCCTTCAAGGAGCAGGAGTTCCCATGTCACTGAGCATTCCCGCGAGCGACGCGCGCCGCGTACTGATCGTCGACGACAGCCGGGCCATCCAGGCCATCATCCGCCAGGTGCTGGAAACGTCCGAGCTCGGCCCCCTGCAATTCCTCACCGCCGACGACGGCGCCGATGCGCTCGACAAGGTCGACAGCTTCCGGCCCGATCTGGTGCTGTCCGACTGGCATATGCCCGGCGTCTCGGGCATCGAGATGCTGCAGGCGCTGCGCCAGACCGGCCATACCGAGGTGGCGGTGGGCTTCGTGACCACCGAGACCAATGACGAGCGCCTGATCGAGGCGCGCAGCAATGGCGCGGCCTTCGTGCTCAACAAGCCCTTCAAGGACCTGGCCCTGCGCGAGGCCGTGGGCAAGACCCTGCAGCAGGCGCGCAAGAGCGCGCAGGCCGGCCGTCCCGCCGATGCCGAGGCCAGGAAGGGCCCGGCCGCCCTCGAGTCGATCGCACAGATGCAGCAGCAGCTGTTCGCGCACCTGGGCACGCGCGGTTTCGACCTGCGCCGCAGCGAGCTGGCCGACGCCGCACCGCGCCAGCTGCCGCAGCTGATCGCGCTCTACAGCAGCACCGGCCGCAGCGGCGTCTACGCCCTGGGCGTGCTGGACCTGCAAAGCTGCTGCCTGATCGGCGGCCTGGCCGCGGGCTGCAGCGCGGCCGAGATCCAGCTGGCGATGGCGCAGAGCCAGCCCAGCGCCAAGATGGTCGAGCATGCCTCGCGCTTCATGCGCGCCGCGGGGTCGGTGCTGCGCAAGCGCAGCGTCACCGACCAGCCCAGCATGAGCGCCGCGCGCCTGACCGCCCAGCCCTTTGACAAGCTCGCCAGCCTGCTGCTGCAGAACAGCGGCCGGACCGACCTGGTGCTGCAAGTGCCCGGCGCCGGCGAGGGCCGGCTCAGCTTCCTGCTGGTCTAAGCAGCCCGTAGGCAATCACGCTGGCCGCGTCGGGGCTGAACTCGCCGGCGGCCAGCCGCGCCTGCAGCTCGGCAGCGTCCAGCGCCAGGAACTCGCTCACCTCGCCGTCCTGGTTGCGCGGCGAGAACCCGGCCGGCAGCTGCAGCTCGAAGACATGCAGGATCTCGTCGTGCAGACCCTCGGGCTCGACGCGCGTGCTGCGCAGCGCGCCGCAGGGGCGCAGATTTCTTGTCAGCGCTGGCGGCACGCCGGCCTCCTCCCACAGCTCGCGCCTGGCGCAGTCCAGCAGACCCTCGCCGGCCGGCAGGCCGCCAGCGGCGAGGTTGTCCAGCGCGCCCGGGTTGGTGGCCTTGGCGAGGGCGCGGCGCCCGCACAGCATGCGACCATCGGGCCAGCGCGCATTGATGTGCACGGCCCGGCTCATCAGGCCGAAAAAGCGGAAGGCGGCACGCTCCAGACGGAACAGCTCGGCCCCCTGCACCTGCAGCGGATCGGCGCCCGGCGCCTCGCAGGCATAGGCCTCGTTGCGCCAGCCGCTGATCAGGCCGGCGGCGGCAAGCTGTTCGGCCACCGCCTGGATGCGCGCGGAACGCGTGCTTGCCTCGGCAGCCTCAGCCAGCCAAGCCAAGGCACCGGGCATGGCATGCAAGTCCGGCCAGGTCCGCAGCAAGGCCTCGGCACGCGCGGGCGCGATCCAGCCCAGCTCGAGCGCACCCAGGCGCAAGCGCAACCAACCCTGCGGCAAGGGCTGGCGGGCCTGGGCGAGGCAGGCACGCAGCAGGGTGGGATCGGGCAGCATGCGCGCATTGTCATGGCTTTGCGCGTTTGTTCGCGTAGACGCGACGGCCCCGCTCTCGCTAGCATGGGCCCACATGCAAGCCGCCAGCCAGCGCCGCGTTCCGGTCCGCTATTTCGCCCTGCTCTGCGATGCCCTGCGCGGCCAGGGCATGGACCAGGCCGCGCTGCTGCGCATGGCCGGCATCGAGCCCCAGCGCTTCGAGCAGCGCGATGCCACGCTCTCGCCGACCGAGGTCGAGGCCTTCATCGCCAGCGCGCGCCGCCTCACCGGCCGCAGCGATCTGGGCTTCGAGATGGGCCGGCTCATCAAGATGAACTCGCACGACCTGCTGGGCTACGGCATGCTCTCGGCGCGCAGCTTCGACGAGGCAATGCGACTGGCGGCGCGGCATTACCACCTGATGACCGAGACCTTCACGCTGCGCTACCAGCGTTCGCCCGGGCGCGGCGACATCGTCTACACCCCCGCGCTGGCGATGCCGCTGGAAACCCTGCGCTTCTACTACGAGACGCTCGCGCTGGCGCATCAGAACCAGGTCCAGCTGATGCTCGGGCCGGTGGCCTACGACATCCACCTCGCCATGCCAGAGCCCCCGCATCTGCGGCGTTACGAACGGCTCGCGCCGGTGCGCTTTCACTTCGATGCCCAGGCCGTGCCCGGCGTGCATGTGGTGATGGATGCGGCGCTGCTGGACCGCGCCCTGCCGATGGGCGATGAGCGCGTGCTGCGCGAGATCGACGCGCGCTGCGCCGCGATGGCGCAGCGCCCGCGCGCCGGCGGCGGCGGCGGCGCGGGCGGCTGGGGCGACTACGTCACCATGATGCTGCGCGAGGCCCAGGGCGAGCAGCTCACGCTGGAGGATCTGGCGCGCCGGGTCAAGCTCTCGGTGCGCACCCTGGACCGCTATCTGAAGAAGGAAAACCTCAACTTCCGCGAGCTCTCGCAGCAGCTGCGCTTCGAGCGCGCCTGCGAGCTGCTGCGCGCACCCGGCGCCAGCGTGGTGCAGGTGGCGCTGCAGCTGGGCTTCAGCGACGGCGCCAACTTCAGCCGCGCCTTCCGGCGCGTGCTGGGCCAGTCGCCCAGCGAATACCAGCAGCAGCAACAAGCCGCGCAGCAGGGCGAAGGCTGATCAGGCCAGCCGCGCCGCGGCCAGGCCGACGCGGCGCACGCGCGGCAGCTCGGTGCTCAGCCAGCCCTCCCCGCCCTGGTCCCGCAGCCATTCGCGCACACACGCGGCGTCCTCGGCGTTCATGGCGCGCCAGGCATCCTGCAGGCGCTGCGCCATCCAGACCGGATAGCTCAGGCCCTGGCGGCGGAACAGCCCGCCCGCCATCGGCGTGCAGACCTCGCTCAGATAGCGCTGGGCGCGGCGCGATTGCGGCGGCAGCACCGGGGTCTCGCGCGCCAGGCGCTCGGCGCAGGCCTGCACAAAGGGCAGCAGCTCCGCGCAGATCGAGCGCAGCGCCGGCGCGAGGCTGGCGGCCGGCAGGTCCTCGGCCTGGAACTCGCCGCCCTGCGAGCTGGCCGGCTCGAACATGCGCGCAATCCAGGCCTGCAGATGCGGGCGCGGCGCGATCAGCTCGCGCGCCGGCCAGGGGTCGCGGCCCAGATGGGCGTAGAGCGGCGCGATCAGGCCGTAGTCGCCCAGCGAGGGCCGCCCACCGAACAGAAAGCGATGGCGGGCGAAATGCGCATCCAGTGCGTCGAGCTGCAGCTGGGCAAAGCGGTCCAGCAGGGCCAGTTGCTCGGGCCGGATGCCGACATTGCGGCAGATCGCCTGCATCTTGCGCACATGGTTGCGGCCCAGCAGATTCTTCAGCCAGCGCGGCAGGCCCGGCATCAGCGCATCGCCCGATTCGCGCACGAACAGCGGCATGTTCTCGGCATGGCTCCAGCGTGCATGCATGGCAAGGGGCACCCAGAACTCGTCACCCCAGAGCTCGAACAGGTAGGCGGCGAAGCGCAGCACCGGCGTGGCCGGCAGCACCGGGCGTTCGGGGTGGCGCTGCTCCAGCGCGTCGATGATGCAGCTGCTGTCCTGCAGCCAGGCGCCCTCCGGCGTGATCACGGCTGGCAGCGCGGCGGCGCCGGTATGGCGCGGGATGTCCCAGAAGAAGGCCTTGGCGCCGCCGCGCAGGTCCTCGCTGAAGGGCAGGCCCTTGTGCAGCAGATAGCTGCGCGTCTTGCCGCTGTAGAGCGAGAGCGGCACGCCGAGCTGGCGGTAGGCTTGGGTCATGGTGCAAGGGGTCAGGTGTTGCGGTGACCCGATGTTCGGCGGGCGCGCCGGCGGCGCACAGTTCCGCAGCTGCCATCAGGCTGTTCGAGCCGGACAGGCGCTTGCACCCCGCCGGCTAGAGCCGGAACACTGCCACCGTCTGCGCCAGCGCGGTGGCCTGCTGGCTGAGGCTCTCGGCCGCGGCGGCGCCCTGCTCCACCAGGGCCGCGTTGCTCTGCGTCATCTGGTCGAGCTCGGCCACCATCGCCTCCAGCTGTGCGATGCCCTCGTTCTGTGCGCTACCGCTGCGCGTCACCTCCTGCAGCGCAGCGCCGAGCTGCACCACGCTGCCGACAATGTCCTGCATGGTGCTGCCGGCCAGCTGCACCTGGCGCGCGCCGGCCTCGACGCGCTCGCCCGAGCCCTGGATCAGGGTCTTGATCTGCTTGGCGGCATCGGCCGAGCGCTGCGCCAGTGCCCGCACCTCGGCGGCCACCACGGCAAAGCCGCGCCCCTGCTCGCCGGCGCGCGCCGCTTCCACCGCGGCGTTGAGCGCCAGGATATTGGTCTGGAAGGCGATCGAGTCGATCACGCCGATGATGTCGCCGATCTGGCGCGCGCTGCGGTCGATCTCGCCCATGGTCTGCACCACCTCGCCGACCGCGTGGCCACCGCGCTGGGCCACCTGCTCGGCCTGACGCGCCAACGCATCGGCCTGGCCGGCCGCCGCGGTGGCGCCGCGCACCGTCTGGCTGAGAGCGCCGGTGGCGCCGGCGGCGCGCTGCAACTCGCCCGCGGTGCGCTCGGTGCGCTGGCTCAGGTCCAGATTGCCATGCGCGATCTCGGCGCTGGCATGCGCAATGCTGTCGGTGGAGCTGCGTATCGTGCCGACCAGGCCGCGCAACTGCTCCTGCATCGCGGCCAGCGCGGCCAGCAGCTCGCCGGTCTCGTCGCGCCGGCTGCCGTCGATGGCGCGGCTGAGATCGCCGGTGGCGATGCGCTGCGCCTCACCGATCGCCTGCTTCAGAGGGCCGGCCACGCTGCGCAGGATCAGCCAGGCCGCCACGCCGCCCACCAGCAGGCCCAGCAGGCTGGTCAGGGCCAGAACGGCGCGCGCCGTCTCGTAGCTGGCCTGGGCGCCGGCTGCGCTGGCCGCCGCGGCCTCGGCCTCATGGGCCAGCAGTTTGACGATGGCGGCGCGCCATTCGTCGATCACGACGCGTGGGTTCATGGCATTGAAGGCGGCGCTGGCGTTGCCACCCATGCCGGCCATGCGCACCACGTTGCGCGCCATCGTGCGGGCCGGCGAGCCGGCCTCCTCCAGCGTCTGCAGCAGCTGGGCGGTGGTGGCGTCCGGCTCGGCGCCGATCAGCGGCTTGAGCGCCGCGGCGGCCTGCTCGTAGCGCGCCAGGGCGGCCTCGAACAGGGCCGTCTGCTGCTTGGCGTCCTCCTCGTCGCTGACCAGCAAGAAGCCGTACAGCGCCACTGCGGTGTCGTTGGCCGCCGCCATCATGGCCTGCGCCACATCGCCGCGCCGGCCCGATACCTCGACGATCTCGCGTGTCTGCTGGCTCATGCGCTGCATGCCCAGCAGGCCCGCGGCCATGGTCAGCAGCAGCAGCGCCAGCACCAGGCCGAAGCCACCGGCCAGCCGGCCCGAAAGCCGCCAGGCCGGCAGGCGAAACGAGCGCAGCAAGGGCAAGGAAAAATGTCTGGGCATGGAGGAGGGTTCCAGTGAGCTAGGGCTGCCGCGGCCCGATATAGACCTGCCGCAAGCGCAGGTCCAGCAGCCACCGCAGCAGGCCGGGCGCCAGCCGGTGCAGGGCCTCCAGCGCGCGCGCGATGCGGCCCGGCACGATCATGAAACGGTTCGCGGCGATGCCGGCAAATACACCATCGGCCACCGCGTCCAGCGAGAGCACCGGCACCGCCTGGTTCATCTGCCGGTTCTCCGGCGTGCGCGTGGCCTCGAGCGCCAGGGCCATGGGAGTAAGGAACTCGCCCGGGCAGGCCAGCTGCACGCGCACGCCGCGCGGCTTGAGCTCCAGGCGCAGCGCTTCGCTGAAGCCCACCAGCGCGAACTTGGACGGGCCGTAGGCCGTCAGGCCGAAGGTGGGCAGGCGCCCGGCCAGCGAGGCGATGTTGACGATGCGCCCGCTGCCCCCGGCGCTGAAGAAGGGCATGGCCGCCAGCGTGATGTTGACGGCGCCGAAGTAATTGGTCTCGAAGATGCGGCGCTGCGTCGCCATGTCCGATTGCTGGAAATAGCCCTCGGCGACGATGCCCGCCGAATTGACCAACACATCGGGCCTGCCCAGGCTGGCGGCAATCGCCTGCATGGCGAGGCGGCAGGCGGCCTCGTCGCAGACATCGCAGACCAGGGTCTCGACGCGGGCCCCGGGCGGCGCGCCCGCCAGCAGCTCGGCGCGCACGCGGGCCAGCTTCTGCGCATCGCGCGCCAGCAGGGCCAGCCGGGCACCGGCGGCCAGGAAGCGCCGCGCCAGCGCCGGGCCGAGGCCGCTGGAGCCGCCGGTGATCACCACCACTTGCTGTTGGAACATGGCGGCTGCGCCTCAGGCCCGCAGCGCGCGACGCCAGGCCAGCAGCAGCCAGACGATGCTCAGCAGCGCGGCCAGCAGCCAGCTCAGCTCGGGGATCGCCAGCTCGAAGCCGGTGGGCGTCAGCACCACCTTCAGCGCCATCAGCTTGTAGGGAGCGACCTCGCGGTAGGCCGGGTCGGTCACCAGCTCCATGAAGGCGCGGCGGCTGGGATAGCGCACCACCAGCACGCGGCTCCAGTCGTCCAGCCCGGCCTCATGCACCAGCAGGTTCTTGCCCTGGGCCTGGCCGGCGTAGATGGGGTAACCGCCGAGCTTGAACAGCATCGGGATCACGATGTCCTCGTAATGCGCATTGCTCTGCGCCGGGCTGAGCTGGTTGGCCGCCAGCGAGCCCTGGTAGCGCCGCAGCTGCGGGTAGTAGCGCATCAGGTTGAGCATGTAGACGGGCTTGCCATCGTCGGCCGCCATCCAGGCGCGCAAGGCCAGGCGCATCTCGGCGCGTTCCTCGGGCGGGAACGGCACCTTCTCGGTGTCGGCCATGAACTGCTCGAGTTCGGCCGATTGGATGGGCTTGTGCGGGTTCTGCCAGAGCCAGACGCCGCCCCACAGCAGGGCGAACAGCAGGGCCAGGATCAGCTCGAAACGGTAGCGGGTACTCAACATGATGGGTGGCGCTTTCAGGCGTTCAGGGGATGGCGTTGGAATTCGTCCAGGATCAGGCGATTGACGCGCTCGGGCTGGTCCAACTGCAGCCAGTGCGAGGCGCCGTTCAGGCGCACATAGCGCCAGGGGCCCGTCACCCAGCGCTCGCTGTCGCGCATCTGCGCCTCGCAGAGGTAGGCGTCGCCATCGCTCCACAGGCCCAGCACCGGCATGGGCGGCTTGGGCAGGGCAAAGGGCAGGATCATGGCGAGGTTGGCGCGGTACCAGTTGACCGCCGCCGTCAGCCGGCCTGGGCGCGCCAGCTTGCGCAGCCAATGCTTGAGTTCGCCATGTTGGCCGGTGAAGCCGCGCGTCCAGCGCCAGTCTCGACGCATCATCAGCCATTCAGCGAAGCCGCGTAACTGGAACATCAGGATGTACCAGCCCATCAGCTTCTGCTCGAGCGGCGCGCGCGTATAGGCGCTGGGGTGGCCCACCGACAGGGCCACATAGTTGTGCACGCGCTGCGGATGGCGGATCGCCAGGGTCCAGGCAATCACCGCCCCCCAGTCGTGCCCCACCAACCTGACCTTGGGCAGGCCCAGCGCGTCCAACAGGGCGAGCAGATCGCCCACCAGTTGGTCGAGCTTGTAGGGGGTCACGCCGGCAGGCGCCTCGGACTCGCCGCAGCCGCGCATATCGGGCGCGATGACACGGTAGCCGGCCTGCAGCAGGGCCGGGATCTGCTGGCGCCAGACCTCATGGTCGTCCGGGAAACCATGCACCAGCAGCACCGGCTCGCCGCGCCCCTGGTCGACAATGTTGAGCGTCACGCCATTCAGGCTGAGGCGGCGGGTTTCGAACTGGGGCATGAGTGAAAAGACTCCGAAGCGATGGGCGGAGCCATGATGCGCAGCCGCACGCGGCCTGGCATGTGCAGGCGCCGTCAGCTGCCAGTCAATTCCTGCCAGGCCAGGGAATTCCCGCAGCCAGGGTGTGGCGCCGCAGCCCACGCCCCCCCGGCAATCCTGCATGGACAGGCGGGCGCCGGCTTGGCTAGCATGTCTGGGTGCGAAGTCCACTCCCCATCACGCGATGAGCGCGCTGCCCCCGTCCAAGCGCGCCGGCCCGGCTCAGCCACGTCGGGTGCCGGTGCGCTATTTCACGCTGCTGCTGGATCTGCTGCGCAGCCAGGGCACGGACGTGCCCCAGCTGCTGCGCATGGCCGGCCTCGACGCCGAGCGGGTGACGCAGCGCGGCACCACCCTGCTGCCCAGCGAGATCGAGGCCTTTGTGAGTTCGGCGCGCCAGCTCACCGGGCGCACCGACCTGGGGCTGGAACTGGGTCGGCTGGTGAAGATGAATTCGCATGAGCTGCTGGGCTACGGCATGCTCAGCTGCCGCAACTGGGGCGAGGCCATGCAGCTGGTGGCGCGGCATTACCACCTGATGATCGAGACCTTCTCGCTGCGCTACCGGCGCATCGGCGGTGGGGTCGGCGAGGCCGTCTACACGCCGCTCACCGCGATGCCGCTGGAGACGCTGCGCTTTTATTACGAGGCGCTGGCGGTGGCTCACCAGAACCAGATTCACCTGATGCTGGGCGGCCAGGAGCCGGCCTACGACATCTACCTCTCGATGCCGCCGCCACCGCATGCGCAGCGCTACCTGGCGCTGGGGCCGGCACGCTTTCACTTCGACGCCCAGGCCCTGCCCGGCGTGCGCGTGCTGATGGGCGCCGACCTGCTGGATCGGCCGCTGCCGATGGCCGACGCCAACGTGGTGCGCGAGGTCGACGAGCGCTGCGCCGCGCTGGGTCAGCGCCCGCCGGTGGGCGAGACCGGCTGGGGCGACTATGTGCGCATGCTGCTGCGCGAGACACCCGGCCGCCTGGTCACGTTGGAGGATCTGGCAGAACGCATCCACGTCTCGCCACGCACCATCGACCGTTACCTGAAGAAGGAAAACCTGCAGTTCCGCAGCCTGGCCGAGCAGGTGCGCTTCGAGCTCGCCTGCGAGCTGCTGGGCGAGCCGGGTGCCACCGTCACCCAGGTGGCGCTGCAACTGGGCTTCAGCGACTCGGCCAATTTCAGCCGCTCCTTCCGCCGCGTCATCGGCATCACGCCCAGCGAATACCAGCAGCGGCCGCGCACGGCGGTCACGCCTTCGACCTGAACTCGCTGGATCGAAATCAGGCCGGCACGGTGAGCGCGCTGGCCGGGTCGATCAGGATCTTGGCATGGCGATCTGGATCGCCCAGCGCGTTGAAGGCCGCCTCCACGCCGCCCAGGCCCACCTCGCCGGTGATCAGCGGTGCGCAATCGACCCGGCCCTCGGCCATCATGTGCAGGGTGTCGCGGAATTCCAGCGGCGAGTAGCCCAGCACGAAGCGCAGGTCGACCTCCTTGTTGATGGCCACCGCCGGCTCGATCTGGTCGGCCTGCATGCACACGCCCACCACCACGATGCGCGCGAATTGCGGCGCACCGTTGATGACGCTCTGCAGCACGCCCGGCGCGCCCACGCATTCAAAAATAATGGGGCGCTTGGGCAGCGCGCCCAGGGCCTCGGCCAGGCGCCAGGTATGCCACCAGGGGATCAGGGGCAGGCGGCCGAGCTGCTCGCGCGTGCCCACCGCCAGCTCCAGCATGCCCGGCAGATCGCCGATGCAGCCCCAGGCCTGCCAGTTCGCATAAGGCGATTCGGCGGCCGGGTCCACCACCACATCGGCGCCACAGCGCCTGGCCAGGGCGCGCCGGCCGGCTGAGAAGTCGGCCGCCACCACATGCTTGACGCCCTTGGCCTTCAGAAGGCAGATGGTGGCCAGGCCCACCGGGCCGCAGCCGATCACGATGGCCACGTCCTTCTTCATGACCTCGCCACGGCGGATCGCGTGCCAGGCCACCGACATCGGCTCGGTGAGCGCGGCCACGGCCGGGTCCAGGCCATTCGGGATCGCCAGGGTCATGGACTCCTGCACCACCAGACGCTCGGCATAGGCGCCGCCGATACGCTCGGACAGCCCGATCGCGTCGATCTCCTTGCCGACGCGCAGAAAGGGCAAGGCCACCACCTTGGTGCCGGGCTTGAAGCCGGTCTTCTTGCCGCCCGGCCCCTGGTCCAGCACCTCGGCGCTGAACTCATGGCCGAACACCACCGGCTGCGCGCTGCTGGTGAGCTGGCGGTAGCCGCTGCGGCTCATCAGCTGGCCCCAATGGTCGCAATGCTGGCGCACATGCAGGTCGGAGCCGCAGATGCCGCAGCGCAGCACCTTGACCAGCAGCTGCCCCTCCTCGGGCTTGGGCTCGGGCAGATCGACGAGGGAGAGTTGCTTGTTCTGGCAGACCACGGCTTTCATCGCGTTTCCTGATGCTGGGAAGAAGATGGGGCGATGATGGGTGGCGGCCCCGCGGCTGGCACGGTTGCGAGCCGCCAGCTGCCAGTCAATTCCCGACGGGCGCGGGATTGCCCTGGGTATCCAGATGGCAGCAATCCACGATCAGCCGGGCGAAACGCGCCGCATCGTCCTCCTGCATGAAATGCCCGCCGTGCAGGGTGCAATGCGGCTGGCCGCGGGTGCCGGGCACGCGGCGCAGGAATTCGGCATCGCCGCCGCGGGTGATGGGGTCGCCATCGCTGAAGCACAGCACAAAGGGCTTGTGCCATTGCTCCAGCACGCCCCAAGCACGCTCGTTGTCGGCGCTGCCGCGCGCATTGAAGCCGGCCACCGGCACCAGCGAGGGATAGATGCGCGCGGCGACCTGGTAGCGGGCGTCGGGGAACGGTGCCTCGTAGGCGGCCAGCTCGCCCGCCGTCAGCTTGCGCTTCGTGCCGTATTGCAGGATACGGCCGATCGGGAACCAGGGGCTCCAGCGCGAGAAGGCGCGCCAGAGCTTGAAGACCCGGCTGATCCGCATTGCATGGGTGGGCAGGCCGCCGTTGCCCATCAGCACGCGCTCGAAGCGCTCGGGGCATTCGGCCAGCAGGCGCAGCCCGATCAGCGAGCCCCAGTCCTGGCACACCAGGGTGATGTCGCGCAGGTCCAGGGCCTCCAGCCAGGCGCGCAGCCAGGCCACCTGGCCCTCGTAGCTGTAATCACCGCGCGCGGCCGGCTTGTCGGACTTGCCGAAGCCGATCAGGTCCGGCGCCAGCACGCGCAGGCCCGCGGCGGCCACCGGCTTGATCATGTGGCGGTAGAGATAGGACCAGCTCGGCTCGCCATGCAGCATCAGCACCGGCTTGGCCGCGCGCGGGCCCTCGTCCACATAGTGCAGGCGCAGCTGCGGCGTGAGCTGGTGCCAATGCGGCGCGAAGTCGTAATCGGGCAGATTCTCGAAGCGCTGCGCCGGGGTTCTGAGGATGTTCATGCTGCCGATGCTCACTTGGCCGTGTACCAGATCGGCGAGGTCCAGGCGCGCTCCTGGATGGTGGGCGCAAAGCCCGCCGGATGCGGCTTGCCGGCGGCCAGCGCATCGCGCTGGCTGTAGCGGCACACCGGGTTCTCCAGCACGCGCAGGTAGTAGAAGGCCTGTTGCTCGGACCTGAAATCGGGATCGACCCAGTCGACCGCCAGTTCGGCCGCGCCCTGCCCGCTGCTGGGCTGGCAGTTGCTCAGGTCCACCGTCGCGCCATTGGCCGGGCAGCGCCCTGCCTGGGGCTTGAGGCCGTCGGAGCAGGCGATGTCCCAGACGCGCTCGGCCGTGCTGCCATCGGCCTTCAGCCAGCCCTTGACGATCTGCAGCTTCTGCAACGGCGCCGAGTTGACGTCGCGCTGCGCCCAGGCGAAGAAGCGCGGCGCGGCGGCAGCGCTGCCAGGCGCGCCGAGATCGCCGCCCATCGGCACGCCGCTGGCGTAGGCGGCACTGATGCGATCGGGCCGCTCTGCCAGCCCGGCCGGCAGCGCGAAGCCGCCGAACAGGCGCGCGCGCAGGCGCGTGCCGCTGGTGCCCCAGGTCTCGCGGCGCTGCAGCGCGTCGAAGATGGCCTCGCGCGTGTTCTGCTCGGCCCACACGCCGGCCAGCCCGCCGGGATTGATCTCGGTGCCCTTGATGCCCAGGGTCCTGCTCACCGGTGTCGAACTCAGGCCCAGGCGCTGTTCGGGCGCGCCATCGTTGCTGCCGCCATGGCCCTTGTAGGTGGCCTCGTCGGTATCGCCGGGCGTGCCGTTGTGGTTGTCGGTGGCGCCCACGAAACCGAAGCGGTAGGGGTTGAAGCCGAGCTGGCGCTGCAGTTGCAGGCCCTTCTTCAGCACGCCGCGCACCAGGTCGGTCTCGGCCACGCAATGCGCGGCATGCTGGCCGGTCTTGGCGTCTATCTTCGCCTGCTCGGGCGTGCAGACGGGCCAGAAGTTCTCGAACCCGCATTGCTCGTCGTTCACCGACAGGCCGGCCGCGCATTCGCTGCTGCCCTTGGCCTGGAACACCTCCACCAGGGTCTCGTAGCGCGCGCGCAGCTTCAGCGCCTCGGGCGTGATGGGGCTGGCATCGGCATTGCGATCGCCGAACATCAGGCCCCAGGAGAAGTTGGGGTTGTGCGGGATCGCCAGCGCGGAACAGGCCGGCGCCTTGCATTGCACGTCCAGCCAGCGCAGCAGATCCTCGGCAAAGCCGTCGCCGGCACCGAACACGTTGTCGGGCACCTGGTGGCCGCGGAACAGCACATTGCGGTGGATCATGCCGCCATCGGCCAGCGTGGGGCTGTACTCGAAGCCGATCAGGGTGGTGAAGCGGCCCGGCTGGTAATGCTCGTTGGCGGCGTTCTGGGTGTCGCGCCAGACATCGCGCGCGGCGGTGATGCAGGCACGCCCGTCGGCGCCGCAGCCGCCCTCCGGGTAATGGGCCCGCTCGGGGCCGCTCTGGATATTCGCCTTGAACAGGCGCGGGAACACCAACAGCACCTGGTTGCGCATGCCCACGCAATCGATGCTCCAGTAGCCGCTGCTGCCGGGCGTGTTGCACTGCGCGTACAGGCCCAGGCCCTCGGCATGGTCGGTGACGGCGGCGAAGTCCAGCGGCGCGCGCAGGCGCTGGCGCAGGCCGGTCTCGGGAATCTCGACCTCCTCGCCCTTGGCAAAGCGGTAGGCGGTGCGCGGGTCGTTGCGGGTGCCGAACAGATTGGCGTCCATCGAGTAGCTGGTGTGCAGATGGGTCTCGCCGAAATAGGCGTTGCGCTCGGGGTTGGGCGGCGGCAGCTGCGCGGCCTGCGCCGCCGGCGGCAGCAGCGGCCCGCGCGGCAGCGGCTGCGGCTCGCGCCGGGCGATCTTCCAGGCCGCCAGCGCGGCCAGCAGCAGCAGGGCCAGCGCCCCGTAGACCAGGGCTTTCCGGATCGTTCTTTTCGTCATCGCAAGCTCACTCCATCATCAAAGCAGCGCCAGGCGCTGCAGCAACCAGCAACTCGACACCGCACCCAGCGCATAGGCCGGCACGCGAGCGGCCCAGCGGGGCCAGCTCTTGCGGGCCCGCATCAGCCCCCGCCAGGCCAGCAGCACCGCGGCCAGGAACAGCAGCTGCCCGGCCTCGACGCCCAGATTGAAAAGCGCCAGCGCGAGCGGGATCTCGCCGGCGGGCAGGCCCAGCTCGGCGAGCGCGCCGGCAAAGCCGAAGCCATGCAAGAGCCCGAAGGCCAGCGCCACCAGCCAGGGCCGCCGCGCCGCCAGGCCGGGCGCCGGGCGCAAGAGCTCGCGCGCCACGAACACGATGGAGAGTGCGATCGCCGCCTCCACCGGCGCGCCCGGTACCTGCACAAGCCCCAGCGCCGCGGCCGCCAGCGTGAGGCTGTGGGCCAGCGTGAAGGCGGTGACGGTGCGCAGCAGCGGCAGCGCGCGGCGCACCAGCAGCAGCAGCGCGAGCACGAACAGCAGGTGGTCGGTGCCGCCCAGGATGTGCTCGACCCCGAGGCCGAAATAGGCGCGCGCCGGCGGCGCCGCCTGCGCCTGCGCGGGCAGCACCCAGGCCGGCGCGCGCGGGCTCAGCAGCTGGCTGAGCGCAGGGCCCTCGGTGGGCGCGATGCGCAGCAGCAGGTCGATCTGGGTGGCGGCCAGGCCCTCGACGGTGATGCTGTCACCCGGCGCGAGACGGCAGGCCACGCCGCGCCAATCCAGCTGGCGCGCCGCCGGCAGCAGCCGTTCGGCGGGCTCGGGCAAGGCCGCGCAATGCGCGGGCAGCCGCGGCCGCAGCGCCGGCGGCCGGCCCTGCGCGGCGGGGATGCGCAGCGTAAGGTCCCACACAGCCGGGCCGCGCTCCTGCAGGCTCAGCGCCGCGGGCAGGGTCTCATGCGCCCGCGCCGCACCGGCCAGGCAAAGCAGCGCAAGACAAAGAATGCCAAGCCAGCGCTTCATGGCAGCGCCGGTAGGCTGATGCGGTAGCGTTCGCGCAGCCGCGCATAGGCGCCGTCGCGGGCCTCGCGCTGGCTGGCCTCGGCCCAATCGCGCAGCACCTGCTCGCGCAGCGCCTCGAAGCTGGGCGCTTGCACCGCGCTCACGCGCAGGCTGTGGCGCCCCAGCGGCGATGCGATCGGCTCGGACCATGCGCCGGGTGTCAGCGTGGCCACGCGCGCGGCCACGGCGGCACCGAACTCCGCCGTGATGCGCGCCGCATCGGCCTGGTCCAGGCGCGCCGGGCCGGCCACGCGGCCGTCCACGGCGCGCTGCTCCAGCGTCCAGCGCGTGGCATCGGCATAGCGCTGCACGTGCGCGTCGTACCAGGCGCGCAGTTGCGCCTCGTCGGGGGCCTGCAGATCGCCCTGGGCCAGGAACTCCATCTTCTGCGCCAGGCGCCGGCGTATCACCACATCGTCGCGGTCCAGGCCCTGGGCCAGGGCCTCGCGGTAGAGCAGCTCCTCGCGCAGCTGCGCCTGCAGCAAGCCATCCAGCTGGGCCGCATCGGGTTCGCGCCCCCATTGCTTGCGCGCCATCGCACGCAGGCGCTCGAGGTCCTGCGCATCGATCGCGATTGTCTGCGGGTCGCGCCGTGCCTGCAGCCAGGCATGCAGGCCGAACAGCAGCGCGCCGGCCAGCAAGAAATGCAGCAGGGGCTCGGCGCACAAGCGGGACCAGGCGCTGGTGCTCTTTTCCTTCATGCGGGGGGCCTTGCTCAGGGGTGATGGGCCGCATGATGGTGTTCATCGCCGCCATCGGCACGTGCCCCGGCTGCCATGCGCCAGTCAGATTCCGACAGACTCTGGAAAACCCTGCGCATCTGGCTATGCTGCGGCATGGTTCGCCCACGCCGCCCGCCCCCCCTATGGC
>NZ_JBYTBE010000044.1:0-38578 GCF_058788955.1 Roseateles sp. FW301-B2 | reverse complement strand
AACCGGTCTGCGCTTCGCTATCCGCGAAGGTGGCCGTACCGTCGGCTCGGGTGTGGTTGCCACCATCCTCGAGTAAATCTTTTGCGTGACCGGCCCGGTGTGCTTGCGCGCCGGGCCCACACCAAACGTGGCATAGACCCAAGCGTCGCGCCACACGTTCTTTGAAGGAATCGTCATGCAAAAGCAAAAGATCCGCATCCGTCTGAAGGCCTTCGATTACAAGCTGATCGACCAATCGGCTCTGGAAATCGTTGAGACCGCCAAGCGTACCGGCGCCATCGTCAAGGGCCCCGTGCCCCTGCCGACGCGCTTCGAGCGTTTCGACATTCTGCGTTCGCCGCACGTCAACAAGACCTCGCGCGACCAGTTCGAAATCCGTACGCACCAGCGTCTGATGGACATCGTTGACCCCACCGACAAGACCGTCGACGCTCTGATGAAGCTCGACCTGCCGGCCGGCGTCGACGTCGAAATCAAGCTGCAGTAAAACGCAGCATCACTGACTGAGGCGGCTTGCCGCCTTAGGAGGCGAGAGAAGGGGCGATCGTAAGATTGCCCCTTTTTCGTGACCCGGCGATGACGGCGCTTGCGGTCAAGCTAGGGTTCACGCTATACTCGCCAGCTTTTCCGCGTAAGCATTTGCTTGCGCGGTTTCGGCGCATCATCAAAACGGGCTTGCATGCAAATGCGGGCCGGTGGTCGATGGTGCACTTGGTCAGCCCGACCAATCGATGTCGGGTGTGTGTAAATGGCTCTCGAGGCGTAGGCCGAAGAGGGCTGGAGAAAAACCATGAGTCTAAGCAATCGTCTCGGATTGCTGGGCCGCAAGGTGGGCATGATGCGCATCTTCACGGACGATGGCGACGCCATCCCTGTGACGGTGCTGGACGTGTCCAACAACCGCGTGACCCAGGTCAAGACCGAAGAGACCGACGGCTACAGCGCCATTCAAGTGGCGTTCGGTACGCGCAAGGCATCGCGCGTCACCAAGCCGGAAGCTGGCCACCTCGCCAAGGCGGGTGTCGAGGCTGGTGAAGTCCTGAAGGAATTCCGTGTTGCCGCCGATGTGGCTGCTGAGTACAAGGCCGGCGCACAAGTGCCCGTGACCCTGTTCGCCGCAGGTCAGTTGGTCGACGTGCAAGGCACTTCCATCGGTAAGGGCTTCGAAGGCACCATCAAGCGTCACAACTTCAGTTCGCAGCGCGCGTCGCACGGTAACAGCCGTTCGCACAACGTGCCTGGCTCGATCTCGATGGCGCAAGATCCTGGTCGCGTGTTTCCCGGCAAGAAGATGTCGGGTCACCTGGGCGACGTGACGAAGACGATCCAAAACCTGGACATCGTGCGCGTTGACGAAGCTCGTCAACTGCTGCTGGTCCGCGGTGCGGTGCCGGGCGCCAAGAACGGCCACGTGGTCGTGCGTCCCGCTGTCAAGGTCAAGCTCAAGAAAGGGGCCAACTGATGCAGCTCGAGCTCCTGAATGAGCAAGGTCAGGCCACCTCCAAGGTGGACGCTCCTGATACCGTGTTTGCTCGCGATTACAACGAAGCCCTGGTGCACCAGGTGGTCGTGGCCTTCCAGGCCAACGCCCGTCAAGGCACCCGCGCCCAGAAGGACCGCGAACAAGTTCATCACTCGACGAAGAAGCCGTTCCGCCAAAAGGGTACGGGCCGCGCACGTGCCGGTATGACTTCGTCGCCGTTGTGGCGTGGGGGCGGTCGGATCTTCCCGAACATGCCCGACGAGAACTTCTCGCACAAGCTGAACAAGAAGATGTACCGCGCCGGTATGGCCGCCATCCTCTCGCAGCTGGCTCGCGAAGGTCGCCTGGCCGTGGTGGATTCGATCGCGATCGAAGCCCCCAAGACCAAGCTGCTGGCTGCCAAGTTCAAGGCCATGGGCCTGGACTCGGTGCTGCTGATCTCGGACGTCGTGGACGACAACCTGGCGCTGGCTTCGCGCAACCTGGCCAATGTGCTGGTTGTTGAGCCGCGTTACGCCGACCCGCTGTCCCTGGTGCACTACAAGAAAGTGCTGGTCACCAAGGCCGCAGTGGAGCAACTCAAGGAGATGCTGGCATGAGCGCCGTGAAATATTCTGAAGGCCGTCTGGCCTCGGTGCTGCTGGCTCCCATCGTGTCCGAAAAGGCCACGGCGGTTGCTGAGAAGCACAACCAAGTGTTGTTCAAGGTCCTGCGCGACGCCACCAAGCCCGAAATCAAGGCCGCCGTTGAACTGATGTTCAAGGTCGAAGTTGAGTCGGTGAACGTGGTGAACGTGAAGGGCAAGGCCAAGCGCTTCGGCGGCCGTGCCGGCCGTCGCGACCACGTCAAGAAGGCGTATGTCGCTCTGAAGGCGGGCCAAGAGCTCAACTTCTCCGGGGAGGCTGCGTAATGGCCGTCGTTAAAGTCAAGCCGACCTCGCCTGGCCGCCGTGCCGTGGTGAAGGTGGTGCACAAGCACCTGCACAAGGGCGCTCCGGAAGCTTCGCTGCTGGAACCCCAAAAGCAAAATTCTGGCCGTAACAACAACGGTCACATCACGATTCGCCACAAGGGCGGTGGTCACAAGCACCACTACCGCGTGGTGGACTTCCGTCGCAACAAGGACGCGATCCCGGCCAAGGTCGAGCGCATCGAGTACGACCCCAACCGTACGGCCCACATCGCTCTGGTGTGCTATGCCGACGGCGAGCGTCGCTACATCATCGCTCCGCGTGGTCTGGAAGTGGGTTCGACGATCTTGAGCGGCGCGGAAGCCCCGATCAAGGCCGGCAACACGCTGCCGATTCGGAACATCCCGGTGGGTTCGACGATCCACTGCATCGAGATGCTGCCTGGCAAGGGCGCCCAGATCGCTCGCTCGGCCGGCACTTCCGCTGTGCTGATGGCGCGTGAAGGCACCTACGCTCAAGTGCGCATGCGCTCGGGTGAAGTGCGCAAGATCCACATCGACTGCCGCGCCACGATTGGCGAGGTGAGCAACGAAGAGCACAGCCTGCGCCAGTACGGCAAGGCGGGTGCGATCCGTTGGAAGGGTATCCGCCCGACCGTTCGTGGTACCGCCATGAACCCGGTGGACCACCCGCACGGTGGTGGTGAAGGCCGTACCGGTGAGGGTCAAGCCCCTGTGTCGCCGTGGAACACCCTCACGAAGGGCTACCGCACTCGTAACAACAAGCGCACGCAGACGTTCATCGTTTCGCGTCGCAAGAAGTAAGGGGTAGGCCATGACTCGTTCACTGAAGAAGGGCCCGTTCGTTGACGCTCACCTGTTGGCCAAGGTCGACAAGGCAGTTGCCAACAAGGACAAGAAGCCCATCAAGACCTGGTCGCGCCGCTCGACGATCCTGCCCGAGTTCATCGGTCTGACGATCGCTGTGCACAACGGCAAGCAGCACGTGCCGGTCTATGTGTCTGACCAGATGGTCGGCCACAAGCTGGGTGAATTCGCACTGACCCGTACCTTCAAAGGCCATCCGGCCGACAAGAAGGCCGGGAAGAAGTAAGGATGCCAACGATGGAAACCAAAGCAATCGTTCGTGGCGTTCGCCTCTCGTGTGACAAGGGCCGCCTGGTGGCGGACCTGATCCGCGGCAAGAAGGTGGACCATGCGCTGAACATCCTGGAATTCACCCAGAAGAAGGCGGCCCTGATCATCAAGAAGGCACTGGAAAGCGCCATCGCCAACGCCGAGCACAACGACGGCGCTGATATTGATGAACTGAAGGTCACCTCGATCTATGTGGAACAAGGTGCCACGCTGAAGCGTTTCTCTGCCCGCGCCAAAGGCCGTGGCAACCGCATCAGCAAGCCCACGTGCCACATCTTCGTGTCGGTCGGCAACTGAAGGCTGAAGGAAGACTATGGGACAGAAAATACATCCGACCGGCTTCCGCCTGCCCGTCACCCGTAACTGGGCTTCGCGCTGGTATGCGTCGAACCAGAACTTCGCCACCATGCTGGCCGAAGATCTGCGCGTTCGCGAATACCTGAAGGCCAAGCTGAAGAATGCTGCCGTGTCGCGCATTCTGATCGAGCGCCCCGCGAAGAACGCCCGTATCACCATCTTCTCGGCACGTCCGGGCGTGGTGATCGGCAAGAAGGGCGAGGACATCGAAAACCTGAAGGCCGAACTGACCAAGCGTCTGGGCGTGCCGGTGGCAGTGAACATCGAAGAAGTGCGCAAGCCTGAAATCGATGCTCAGCTGATCGCCGACTCGATCACCCAGCAGCTGGAAAAGCGCATCATGTTCCGCCGCGCCATGAAGCGCGCGATGCAGAACGCGATGCGTCTGGGCGCCCAGGGCATCAAGATCATGTCCGCCGGCCGCCTGAACGGCATTGAAATCGCTCGTACCGAGTGGTATCGCGAAGGCCGCGTGCCTCTGCACACCCTGAAGGCTGACATCGACTACGGCTTCTCCGAAGCCAAGACGACGTATGGCGTGATCGGCGTGAAGGTGTGGGTCTACCGCGGTGACCGCCTTGCCAATGGTGAGGCACCGGTGATCAACACGCCTCCGGGCGCTGAAGACGACCGTCGTCCTCGTCGTAACGCCCGTCCGGGTGCTCCGAGCGGCCGTGGCCGTCCCGGCAGCGACCGTGGCCCGCGTGATGGTGCAGATAAGCCCGCTGACGCCGCCGCTGGCGACGCAGCCAAGCCCGCCGCAAAGCGTGTGGTCCGCAAGGCCCCCGCTGCCGGTGAGGCCAAAGGAGAATAAGCATGCTGCAACCTGCTCGTCGCAAATACCGCAAAGAGCAAAAGGGTCGTAACACTGGTGTTGCCACCCGTGGTGCTGCCGTGTCCTTCGGTGACTTCGGCCTGAAGGCCACCGAGCGCGGCCGTCTGACGGCTCGCCAGATCGAAGCTGCACGTCGTGCGATTTCGCGCCACATCAAGCGCGGTGGTCGTATCTTCATCCGCATCTTCCCGGACAAGCCGATCTCGCAAAAGCCTGCCGAAGTCCGGATGGGTAACGGCAAGGGCAACCCTGAGTACTACGTCGCTGAAATTCAGCCTGGCAAGGTGCTCTATGAGATCAACGGTGTGCCGGAAGCCCTGGCTCGCGAAGCGTTCACGCTGGCTGCTGCAAAGCTGCCCCTGCGTTGCACCTTCGTCGCGCGCATGGTCGGCGCCTGATTGGAGAACACCATGAAAGCATCTGAACTGCGTGGCAAGGACGTCGCTGCCTTGGAAAAGGAAGTGACCGACCTGCTCAAGGCCCATTTCGGCCTGCGCATGCAAAAGGCGACCCAACAGCTGACGAATCACTCGGTGCTGGGCAAGACCCGTCGCGACATCGCTCGCGTCAAGACCGTCTTGGCCGAGAAGAAGAAGGGAGCCGTGTAATGACGCAAGCTCAAGAAAAGAACACGCGCACCCTGGTTGGTCGCGTGGTGAGCGACAAGCGCGCCAAGACCGTCACGGTCCTGGTCGAGCGTCGCGCCAAGCACGAGCTCTACGGCAAGATCGTGGCCCGTTCCCGCAAGTACCACGCCCACGACGAAAAGGGCGAGTACAAGATGGGCGACGTGGTCGAGATCGCTGAAGGCCGCCCCCTGTCCAAGACCAAGAGCTGGGTCGTGACCCGCCTGGTTGAAAAGGCAGAAGCAGTCTAAGCAGGCCTTGTGCCTGTGCGTTGCGGGGTTTTCAACGCCGCGGCTCACACAAACGGTCGGAACGCTGGAATACTGGCGTCCGGCCGTTTTTCATTGGCGCCCAGCCATGTCCCTGGCGGATGTGCTGGGCGTCGTTCATACAGAAGGAGCGAGACATGTTGAAGATTGGTGACCGCCTGCCCTCGGGCAAGCTGCAGGAATTCATGGAAGTTGAAGGCAACGGCTGCTCCTTGGGCCCCAACACCTTCGAGATCGATGCCCTGACGGCCGGCAAGAAGATTGCCATCTTCGCACTGCCTGGCGCCTACACCCCTACCTGTTCGGCCCAGCATGTGCCGGGCTATGTCCAGCAGGCCGAGGCGCTGCGCGCCGCCGGCGTCGATGAGATCTGGTGCATCTCAGTCAACGACGCGTTCGTGATGGGGGCCTGGGGCCGCGACCAGAAGACCGCCGGCAAGGTGCGCATGATGGCCGACGGCAGCGCGGACTTCACCAAGGCGACGGGCTTGACGCTGGACCTGACGGCCAAGGGCATGGGCCTGCGCTCGCAGCGCTACTCCATGTTGGTGGTGGACGGGGTGGTAAAGACGCTCAATATCGAAGGCCCAGGCAAGTTCGAGGTCAGCGACGCCGGCACTATGCTGGCGCAAGCCAAGGCCGCCTGAGCGCTGCCGTCGACGAGGCGCCGTCTCGGCTGAGGCGGCACCTCCAGTATTTGTGCGGCACCGCTTGACACGCGGAAGCCATCTAGTGCACAATCCAATGCTTCGCCGAACGTCAGGCGCATCTTGTGGTGCGTTATGGCCTCGGGTTCGCCCTCAACCACCGGGCGCTTCAAGCGAAGGCTAAACAGCCAAGCGGGAAGCGAACGGGCTACGGGCCCAAGACTGACCGTTGAATTCGCTGCGAATGGTCGCATCGGTGGATACGGGAAAAGTTGGGGACAGACATGATTCAAATGCAATCGCGACTTGACGTCGCGGACAACACTGGCGCCAAGTCCGTCATGTGCATCAAGGTGCTTGGCGGGTCCAAGCGTCGTTATGCCGGCATTGGCGACATCATCAAGGTCAGCATCAAAGAAGCTGCGCCGCGTGGCCGCGTCAAAAAGGGCGAGGTCTACAGTGCTGTGGTCGTGCGCACTGCCAAGGGCGTGCGTCGCCAAGACGGCTCTTTGGTCAAGTTCGACGGCAATGCCGCCGTGCTGCTGAACGCCAAGCTGGAGCCGATCGGCACCCGTATCTTTGGCCCCGTGACGCGTGAACTGCGTACCGAGCGCTTCATGAAGATCGTGTCGCTGGCACCTGAGGTGCTCTAAGCATCGTCAAGTCAAAGGTATTGCCATGAACAAGATTCGTAAAGGCGACGAGGTCATCGTGTTGACCGGCCGCGATAAGGGCAAGCGCGGCACTGTGTCGCAGCGTGTCGATGACGCACACCTCGTGGTGGACGGCGTCAATATCGTCAAGAAGCACGTCAAGCCCAACCCCATGAAGGGCACCACCGGCGGCGTGGTCGACAAGACGATGCCCATCCATCAATCCAACGTGGCGATTTTCAACGCTGCATCCGGCAAGGCCGATCGCGTGGGCATCAAGCTCCTCGCCGACGGCAAGAAGGTGCGCGTTTACAAGTCGACCGGCGAAGAGATCAAGGCTTAAGAGGTCCGACATGGCTCGTTTGCAAGCGTTTTATCGCGAAAAAGTTGTGCCAGGCCTCGTTGAGAAGTTTGGCTACAAGTCGATCATGGAAGTGCCGCGCATCACCAAGATCACGCTCAATATGGGTGTGAGCGAGGCGGTCGCCGACAAGAAGGTCATGGACCACGCCGTGAGCGACCTGACCAAGATTGCCGGCCAGAAGCCCGTGATCACGAAGTCGAAGAAGGCTATCGCCGGCTTCAAGATTCGTGACGGCGTGCCTATCGGCTGCATGGTCACCCTGCGTGGCGTTCAGATGTACGAATTCCTGGACCGTTTCGTGACGATCGCGCTGCCGCGCGTTCGTGACTTCCGCGGTATCTCGGGTCGTTCGTTTGACGGTCGCGGCAACTACAACATCGGCGTCAAAGAACAGATCATCTTCCCCGAAATCGAATACGACAAGGTGGATGCTCTGCGTGGTCTGAACATCAGCATCACGACGACTGCCAAGACGGATGATGAAGCCAAGGCCCTGCTCGGCGCCTTCCGCTTCCCGTTCAAGAACTGAGGTGATCTGTGGCTAAAACTTCGATCAAACAACGTGAACTGAAGCGCGAACAACTCGTCGCCAAGTTTGCCAAGAAGTACGCGGACCTGAAGGCCATCATCAACGACGCCAAGAAGTCGGATGAAGAGCGTTACGCCGCTCGCCTCGAGCTGCAGAAGCTGCCCCGCAATGCATACCCGACTCGCCTGCGTAATCGCTGCGAGTTGACCGGTCGTCCGCGCGGTACCTTCCGCAAGTTCGGCCTGGCCCGTAACAAGATTCGTGAGCTGGCCTTCAAGGGCGACATCCCCGGTGTCGTCAAGGCCAGCTGGTAATCGGCAGGTTTAGGAGATTTCGTATGAGCATGAGTGATCCTATCGCCGATATGCTGACCCGCATTCGCAACGCCCAGAGCGTTGAGAAGGTCAGTGTCGTGATGCCTTCCTCGAAGCTGAAGGTTGCGATCGCCAAGGTCCTGAAGGACGAAGGCTATATCGACGGTTTCGCGGTGCGCGGCGACGCAGCCCGCCCGGAGCTGGAGATCGCGCTGAAGTATTACGCCGGCCGTCCGGTGATCGAGCGCATCGAGCGCGTGAGCCGTCCCGGCCTGCGCATCTACAAGGGCCGCCACGATATTCCTCAGGTCATGAATGGCCTGGGTGTGGCGATTGTCACCACGCCGAAGGGTGTGATGACTGACCGCAAGGCACGTCAAGCCGGTATCGGCGGCGAAGTGCTCTGCTACGTCGCCTAAGCGCAAGGAGAGACAGACAATGTCCCGCGTAGGAAAAATGCCGGTCGCCGTCCCGCAAGGTGTGGACGTGACGATCACCGCTGAGCAGATCAGCGTGAAGGGCTCCCTGGGCACGCTGGTTCGTCCGGCCAATGCTCTGGTGAGCGTGAAGAACGACGCTGGCAAGCTGACCTTCACTCCGGTGAACGAGTCGGCCGATGCCGATGCGCTGAGCGGCACGATGCGCGCCCTGGTGGCCAATATGGTCAGCGGTGTGAGCAAGGGCTTCGAGCGCAAGCTGAACCTGGTCGGCGTGGGCTATCGTGCCCAGGCTCAAGGTCAGAAGCTGAACCTGCAAATCGGTTTCTCTCACCCCGTGGTGAAGGACATGCCGGCTGGCATCAAGGTTGAGTGCCCGACCCAGACCGAAATCCTGATCAAGGGTGCGGACCGCCAAGTGGTGGGCCAGATCGCTGCTGAAGTTCGCGCGATCCGTCCTCCCGAGCCTTATAAGGGCAAGGGCATCCGCTATTCCGACGAGAAGGTCTCCCTCAAAGAGACCAAGAAGAAGTAAGGAGCAGCGCCATGTTGACCAAAAAAGAACAGCGCATCCGTCGCTCGCGTCAAACCCGTGCACGTATCGCCGTGCAACGTGTGGCTCGCCTGACGGTGTTCCGCTCCAACCTGCACATCTACGCCAGCGTCATCTCCGACGACGGTTCCCAAGTGCTGGCCAGCGCCTCGACTGCCGAGAAGGAAGTCCGCGCTCAGCTGGGCGCCGATGGCAAGGGTGGCAACGTCGCAGCTGCGACCCTGATCGGCAAGCGTATCGCCGAAAAGGCGAAGGCTGCTGGCATCGAGAAGGTGGCTTTCGACCGCGCGGGCTTTGCCTACCACGGTCGTGTCAAGGCTCTGGCCGAAGCTGCTCGCGAAGCCGGCCTGCAGTTCTGACGCATAAAGGAATTCGAAATGGCAAAGTTTCAAGCACGTGCGCAGACTGAAGGCAATGACGACGGCCTGAAGGAAAAGATGATCGCGGTCAACCGCGTCACCAAGGTGGTGAAGGGCGGCCGTACGCTGTCTTTCGCGGCACTGACGGTGGTGGGTGACGGCGACGGCCGTATCGGCATGGGCAAGGGCAAGGCGAAGGAAGTTCCGGTCGCCGTGCAGAAGGCCATGGAGTCGGCACGCCGCAATATGGTCAAGATCAACCTGCGCAACGGCACCATTCACCACAGCGTGAACGGCGAGCACGGTGCTGCACGTGTGATGATGATCCCGGCCAAGGTCGGTACCGGCGTGATCGCTGGTGGCCCGATGCGCGCTGTGTTCGAAGTGATGGGCGTGACCGACATCGTGACCAAGAGCCACGGTTCGACCAACCCGTACAACATGGTTCGCGCCACCCTGGACGCCCTCAAGCGCTCCACCACGGCCGCCGAAGTGGCAGCCAAGCGCGGCAAGTCGGTCGAAGACATCGTCGGCTGATCGCTGCACTGGAGAGACACATGTCTGACAAGAAAACTCTGACGGTCAAGCTGGTTCGCAGCCCCATCGGTACGCGTGCCTCGCATCGCGCCACCGTGGCTGGTCTCGGCCTGCGCAAGATGAACAGCACCAGCGTGTTGGAAGACACGCCCGCGGTTCGCGGCATGATCAACAAGATCGCCTACCTCGTGCAAGTGCTCTAAGCACGTCACGGACTAAGGACAACAAGATGCAACTCAATACCATCAAGCCTGCCGCTGGCGCCAAGCACGCCAAGCGTCGCGTGGGCCGTGGCATTGGCTCGGGTCTGGGCAAGACTGCCGGCCGTGGCCATAAGGGTCAAAAGTCGCGCGCCGGTGGCTACCACAAGGTCGGCTTCGAAGGCGGCCAAATGCCTCTGCAGCGTCGTCTGCCGAAGCGTGGCTTCAAGTCGCTGGCTCGTCCCTTCAATGCCGAAATCACGCTGAGCGATCTGCAAGGCCTGGCCGGTGATGAAATCGACGTGCTGACGCTCAAGGCTGTGGGTCTCGTGCCCGAGCTGGCCAAGAACGTCAAGGTCATCCTGTCCGGCGCCATCAGCCGCAAGGTCGCGCTCAAGGGCGTGGCTGCGACGGCCGGTGCCAAGGCTGCCATCGAAGCCGCTGGCGGCTCGGTCGCCTAAGGCGGCAAGGGATCAGGCGAGTGGCTACCAACGCAAACCAACTGGCCAAGAGCGGCAAGTTCGGCGACTTGCGTCGCCGGCTTGTGTTCCTGCTGCTGGCGCTGGTGGTGTACCGACTCGGGGCGCATATCCCCGTGCCCGGTATCGATCCGGCGCAGCTGCAGCAGTTCTTCAAGGGTCAGGAGGGTGGCATCCTGAGCCTGTTCAACATGTTCTCGGGCGGTGCGCTGTCGCGCTTCACCGTCTTCGCGCTGGGCATCACGCCCTACATCTCGGCTTCCATCGTCATCCAGCTGATGACGTATGTGCTGCCGCAGCTGGAGTCGCTGAAGAAGGAAGGCGAAGCAGGGCGTCGCAAGATCACGCAGTACACGCGTTACGGCACGCTGGGCTTGGCCATTTTCCAATCGCTGAGCATTGCGCTCGCGCTGGAAAGCTCGCCAGGCTTGGTGATTGCGCCTGGTTTTGGTTTCCGCCTCACCGCGGTGACGAGCCTGGTGGCCGGCACGATGTTCCTGATGTGGTTGGGCGAGCAGATCACTGAGCGCGGTCTGGGCAACGGGATCTCGATCCTGATCTTCGGCGGTATTGCCGCGGGTCTGCCCGGCGCGATTGGTGGCTTGCTGGAGTTGGTGCGTACCGGTGCGATGGGCCCTGTGTCCTTCCTCATCGTGGCTGCCATCATCGTGGCCGTGACTTATCTGGTGGTGTTTGTCGAGCGCGGTCAGCGCAAGATCTTGGTGAACTACGCCAAGCGCCAGGTGGGCAACAAGGTTTACGGTGGTCAGTCTTCGCACCTGCCGCTCAAGCTGAACATGTCGGGTGTGATTCCGCCGATCTTCGCATCGTCGATCATCCTGTTGCCGACCACGCTGGTGAGCTGGTTTGCCACGGGTGACAGCATGCGCTGGTTGAAGGACATCGCTGACATGCTGCGTCCGGGTCAGCCGATCTACGTGCTGCTCTACGCTGCTGCGATTGTGTTCTTCTGCTTCTTCTACACGGCGCTGGTGTTCAACAGCCGTGAGACCGCAGACAACCTGAAGAAGAGCGGCGCCTTCATCCCCGGGATTCGTCCCGGTGAGCAGACTGCCAAGCACATCGACAAGATCCTGTCGCGTTTGACCATGGCTGGCGCCATCTACATCACTGGTGTGTGCCTGCTGCCTGAGTTCCTGACGCTGAAGTACAACGTTCCGTTCTACTTCGGTGGCACGTCCCTGTTGATCATCGTCGTGGTCACCATGGACTTCTGGGCCCAGGTTCAGTCTTACGTGATGAGTCAGCAGTACGAGTCGCTGCTGAAGAAGGCAAATTTCAAGGCTGGCTGAAAGGCCGACCTGAAGGTGAATTAGACCAACAGAGCAAGAAGCGTAGGCATGGCGAAAGACGACGTCATACAGATGCAGGGTGAGATTCTGGAGAACCTCCCCAACGCTACGTTTCGAGTGAAGTTGGAGAACGGTCATGTCGTTCTCGGTCACATCTCCGGCAAGATGCGTATGCACTACATACGCATCCTGCCTGGCGACAAAGTGACGGTAGAACTGACGCCGTACGATTTGAGTCGTGCTCGCATCGTGTTCCGGGCGAAGTGAGCTAAGGTTTCCCCGGGCACGCTGTTTGAGCGTTAATGAGTAGGTCAAGGAGCAGACCATGAAAGTTTCGGCATCCGTCAAGAAGATGTGCCGCAATTGCAAGATCATCCGTCGCAAGGGCGTGGTGCGTGTGATCTGTACCGATCCGCGCCACAAGCAGCGCCAAGGCTGATTGCTGCACGACACGAGCGAATTAGAGGACGCACATGGCACGTATTGCTGGTATCAACATTCCGCCGCAAAAGCACACTGAGATCGGTCTGACTTCGATCTACGGCATTGGCCGTACGACCGCACAGAAGATCTGCACCACTTGCGGCATTCCGTTCGACAAGAAGGTCAAGGACCTCACCGACGCTGATCTGGAAAAGATCCGTGACGAAGTGGGCCGCATGACCATCGAAGGCGATCTGCGCCGTGAGATGTCGATCAACATCAAGCGTCTGATGGATCTGGGCTGCTACCGCGGCTTCCGTCACCGCCGTGGCCTGCCGATGCGCGGTCAGCGTACGCGTACGAACGCCCGTACCCGCAAGGGTCCGCGTAAGTCCGCCGCTACCGGCAAGA
Source organism: Roseateles sp. FW301-B2 (assembly GCF_058788955.1). Classification (NCBI taxonomy): domain Bacteria; kingdom Pseudomonadati; phylum Pseudomonadota; class Betaproteobacteria; order Burkholderiales; family Sphaerotilaceae; genus Roseateles; species Roseateles sp. FW301-B2. The sequence goes on along the minus strand of NZ_JBYTBE010000044.1, from coordinate 25,722 downwards.
AGTAACGCGCGGCCCCACTGAAGAAAGCTCATCATGGCAAAAGCACCCAATAACTCGGCTGCCCAGCGCGTTCGCAAGAAGGTTCGCAAGAACGTTGCCGACGGCATTGCGCACGTCCACGCTTCGTTCAACAACACCATCATCACCATCACCGACCGTCAAGGCGGCGCCCTGTCCTGGGCTTCGTCGGGTGGTCAGGGTTTCAAGGGTTCGCGCAAGTCGACGCCCTTCGCTGCCCAGGTGGCTGCTGAGGTGGCGGGCCGCGCTGCTCAAGAACAAGGCATCAAGAACCTCGACGTCAAGATCAAGGGCCCCGGCCCTGGCCGTGAATCGTCGGTTCGTGCCCTGGCTGCGCTCGGCATCCGTATCAACTCGATTTCCGACGTGACGCCGGTGCCGCACAACGGCTGCCGTCCGCAGAAGCGTCGTCGCATCTAAGACTTCGTCTTTAGTGCGATAATCGCGGTTTTGACCCCCGCGCCGGCGGGCACGCAAGTGCCGCGCCGGCTGTTTTGCTGAGGCCCATGACGCATCCCCCGGATGTCTCGCAAGCCTCCTAAGACCACCGTTCGAGCCTAGAAAAACACTGGCCGGACTCGCGCAAGTTCAGCTGCTTCCTGCGGCAGACCTGCGTCAGATTGAACAAGGACACGCAAAGTGGCACGTTATCTCGGCCCCAAGGCCAAACTTTCCCGCCGTGAAGGCACCGACCTGTTCCTGAAGAGCGCCCGCCGCGCCATCAGCGACAAGGCCAAGTTTGATTCCAAGCCTGGTCAACATGGTCGCACTTCCGGCCAGCGCACCTCGGACTTCGGTCTGCAACTGCGTGAAAAGCAGAAGGTCAAGCGCATGTATGGCGTGCTGGAGCGTCAGTTCCGCCGCTACTTCGCTGAGGCCGAGCGCCGCAAGGGCTCGACCGGCGTGAACCTGTTGACCCTGCTGGAATCGCGCCTGGACAACGTCGTCTACCGCATGGGCTTCGGCTCGACGCGCGCTGAAGCACGTCAGCTGGTCTCGCACAAGGGCATCACCGTGAACGGTGAAGTCGTGAACATCGCTTCCTACCTGGTTAAGGCCGGTGACGTGGTCGCCGTGCGTGAAAAGGCCAAGAAGCAGCTGCGCATCATCGACGCATTCAAGCTGGCTGATTCGATCGGCCTGCCGGCCTGGGTTGCCGTGGACGGCACCAAGCTGGAAGGCGTGTTCAAGAAGGCTCCGGACCGTGATGAATTCGGTGCCGAAATCAACGAATCGCTGATCGTTGAGTTGTACTCGCGCTAATCGACCCGTGTCTGCCGAGCGGCTCCTGAGGGGCCTGCTCGGCTGTTCCTCGTCCGGGTCTGGCTATTGCTGGCCTGCACCCGGTTGGTCCATCAGCCTTATCGGTGTAACGAACCGAGGGTATTGAAAGAAAGACCTCATGCAAACCAATCTGCTCAAACCCAAATCCATCAATGTGGAGCCCCTGGGCGGTCACCGCGCCAAGGTCACCCTGGAGCCGTTCGAACGCGGCTATGGCCACACCCTGGGCAATGCCCTGCGCCGTGTGCTGCTGTCCTCGATGGTGGGTTATGCGCCGACGGAAGTCACGATCGCTGGGGTGCTCCACGAGTACTCGGCCATCGATGGCGTGCAAGAAGATGTCGTTCACATCATGCTCAACCTCAAGGGTGTGGTGTTCCGTCTGCACAACCGTGAGGAAGTGACCCTGGTCCTGCGCAAGGAAGGTGAAGGCCCGGTGACGGCTGCTGACATCCAGACTCCGCACGACGTCGAGATCATCAATCCGGACCACGTGATTGCCCATCTGTCGCAAGGCGGCAAGCTGGACATGCAGATCAAGGTCGAGAAGGGCCGCGGCTATGTGCCCGGCACGATGCGCCGTTATGGCGACGAGCCGACCAAGAGCATTGGCCGCATCGTCCTGGACGCTTCGTTCTCGCCCGTGCGTCGCGTCAGCTACGCCGTCGAAAACGCCCGCGTTGAGCAGCGTACCGATCTGGACAAGCTGGTCATGGAAATCGAAACCAACGGCGCGATTTCGCCCGAGGAAGCGATCCGTGCTTCGGCCAAGATCCTGGTTGAACAGCTCGCCGTGTTCGCACAGTTGCAAGGCACCGACCTGGTCGACGCCTTCGACCAGCCGGCCCAGCGTTCCAGCAGCTTCGATCCGATCCTGCTGCGCCCGGTCGACGAGCTCGAGCTGACGGTGCGTTCGGCCAACTGCTTGAAGGCCGAAAACATCTACTACATCGGCGACCTGATCCAGCGCACCGAGACCGAGCTGCTGAAGACCCCGAATCTGGGTCGCAAGTCGCTCAACGAAATCAAGGAAGTGCTGGCCTCGCGTGGCCTGACACTGGGCGCCCGCCTGGAAAACTGGCCGCCGCAAGGCTTGGACAAGCGTTAATAAGAAGTTTGAAAGTGGCTGGGGCGCTGACCAACCCCAGCCGGTGCACCCGGCAGTACCTGATACGGCTGCCGGCGATTATTTATTGAAAGGACAGCACCATGCGTCACCGTAACGGACTCCGTAAGCTCAACCGTACCAGCGAGCACCGCGCCGCCATGCTGCGCAATATGGCTGTGTCGCTGCTGCGTCACGAAGCCATCAAGACCACGGTCCCCAAGGCCAAGGAACTGCGTCGCGTCGTCGAGCCTCTCATCACGCTGGCCAAGGTGGCTACCGTGGCGAACCGCCGTCTGGCATTTGCCCGCCTGCGCGACCGCGAGATCGTCACCAAGCTGTTCAACGAGCTGGGCCCGCGTTACAACACCCGTCCGGGCGGCTACACCCGCATCCTGAAGATGGGTTTCCGCGTCGGCGATAACGCTCCGATGGCTTTTGTCGAGCTGGTGGATCGTCCCGAAGTGGCCGAAGCCACCGTGGAAGCCGCTGCAGAATAAGTTCTTCTGCATCGCGCATCGAGAAAGGCCAGCACCAGCTGGCCTTTTTTTCGTCTGCAGCAAGGTCTGCCGTAAGACCTAAGGCAGCCGCGCTTGAATGGCGCTAAGCTGCGCGCTTCGCTCGAGCGGGCATGCCGTAGGCCCGCGTTCGAGCTCACATCCTGTTGATCTTCATGTCCATCCTGCGTCGCCTATTTTTCTTCGTGCTGCTCGGCCTGGCATCCGGTATTGCCGCGCATGCCGATGATTTCCTCGAGCCCGAACAAGCCTTCAAGCTGGCCGTGCGCACACTGGATGAACGCAGTGCCGAAGTCAGCTTCGTCATTGCGCCCGGGTATTACATGTACCGCGACCAGTTCAAGTTCGAACTGCAGGGCGTCGGGCAACTGGGCGCCGTGAGCATTCCCGATGGCAAGAAGAAGTACGACGAGACCTTCCAGAAGGAAGTGGAGGTCTACCGCGATGGCCTCAAAGTGCGCGTTGCGTTCGAGCAGGGGGCGCCAAGTCTTGAGCTGCGCGTGACCGGCCAGGGTTGCGCCGACAAGGGCCTGTGCTACCCGCCGATGACACGCCCCGTCGCGTTGAAGCTCAAGCAGTTCGGTGGCGATGGCTCGGCGAGCCTGCTGCCTGCGGCCGAAGGCTTTGGCAGCTTTGGGGCTGCTGACGAAAGCGGCGGGCTGTCGCCTGCCATGGGCACGGGGGCCAAGTCGACGCTGGCCGGTTCGGGTGACAAGCCGGCCAGCCGCCTCGACGAGGTGCTGCAGTCCGGCCGTTTCTGGCTTGTGGTGGGCCTGTTCTTCATTGGCGGCGTCGGCCTGTCGCTTACGCCCTGCGTATTGCCCATGGTGCCCATCCTCGCCTCCATCATCGTCGGCGGCGGCGGCAAGGTCTCGCGCGGCCGTGGCTTCGCACTGGCGCTGGCGTATTCCCAAGGCATGGCCCTGGTCTACACCGCCCTGGGCATCGCGGCAGGCTTGGCGGGGGAGGGCCTGGCGGCCTATTTCCAGTCCACGCCGGTACTGATCGTCTTCGGCCTGGCGCTGGTGCTGTTCGCGCTGTCGATGTTCGGCGCCTACGAGTTGCAACTGCCCAGCCGTTTTGCCAACAAGCTCAACGACACCACGCAAAAGCTCGAGGGCGGTCGCTTCGTGGCGGTGTTCCTGATGGGGGCGGTGTCGGCGATTCTGGTGAGCCCTTGCGTCACGGGCGTGCTCGCCAGCGCCTTGCTCTACCTCAGCAAGAGTCAGGACGTGGTGCTGGGCGGTTCGGCCCTCTACGCGATGGCCAACGGCATGAGCGTGCCGCTGCTGCTGCTGGGGCTGTCTGCGGGCACCTTGCTGCCGCGCGCGGGCCCTTGGATGGACGGCGTGAAGCATTTCTTCGGCATGTTGCTGTTGGCGGTAGCGCTCTGGACCGTGCAGCCCGTCCTGCCCGACGCCCTTCACCAAGCCCTAGTGGGTGCCCTGCTGGTCGGCAGCTCGCTGGCCCTGGGTCTCTTCAAGCCCTGGCATGTCAGTGCTGGTCCGCGTGCCTGGCTGCGCAAGACCCTCGCGTTCGCGGCGCTGGCCTTTGGCCTGCTGCAATGGGTGGGGGCCGCCGCGGGAGGCACCGATCCGTTCAAGCCGCTGAGTGGCGTGAATCTGGCGCAGGCGTCGACGCTAAAGAACAGTTCGGGCCCGGCCGCTGCGGCCACGTCGGCGGAGTTGCCGTTCAAGCTTGTTCGCGACGTGGCCGAGCTGGACCAGATCCTCAAGACCGCCGGCAGGCCGGTGATGCTGGATTTCTATGCCGACTGGTGCAAGTCCTGCAAGGAGATGGAGCGCTTCACCTTCAGCGAACCCGCGGTGCAGCAACGCCTTGCCAAGGCGGTACTTTTGAAGGCCGATGTCACCGCCAATTCGACGGCGGATCGCGAACTGCTCAAACGCTTCAAGCTCTTCGGCCCGCCGGGCACCATCTTCTTCAGTCCGGCCGGCGAGGAACTGCAGGGCGTGCGCGTGATTGGCTTCCAGGACGCGCCGCGCTTTCTTTCTTCGCTCGAGGCCGCAGGGATCTGACAGAACTCGCAATAGTGCGCTATACTGCTAGCTTCAGTCGCGGGGTGGAGCAGTCTGGTAGCTCGTTGGGCTCATAACCCAAAGGTCGTAGGTTCAAATCCTGCCCCCGCAACCAAGTCAAAAGCCGCTAGCTCCTAGCGGCTTTTTCGTTTCAGGCGCTCGTGACCTCATCCTTGGCGGGCTCATGCACCGCCAGGCGCGCGGGATTGCGCAGATCGATCACCACGGTGTGGGCCGTCTTGTCTTCGATGGTCTGGCAGTTGCTGTCCCAGAAGATCTGCACAAAACCCATGAAGCCGGTGGCCATGCCGGCGGCGTAGCCGCCGTAGCGCTTGAAGCAGGTCATCAGCGTCAGCGGTTTGCCGGTCAACTCGACCACGCGCAATCCGAGCAGGCGCTTGCCAGCCGTCTGGCCGGGCCAGGCCACCGGCAGCAATGTGAAGTACAGCAAGGCCCAGCCGTAGCTGAGCCCGATTTCATCGATCCAGTGCTTGATCTGGCCGCGCAAGTCCAGCGGCTGCTTGGCGCGTTCCTTGGCGAGCTTGGCTTCCAGTTCGGCGATGCGCCGGTCCTTGCTGTCTGCCTCGTCACCCGTGCTCGCCGACTCCGCAGCCGCATGCGGTCGGGCGGCGCGCGGTTCACGGGTCAGGTCTTGCCAAGTCTGCTGCGCCCCCAGCGCCAGCATCACGGCGACGATAGCCCAGCCGATCCGGCGTGGCTTCTCGGGCTTGCGGCGCAGCCAAAGCAAGCCACCGACGCCGGTGGCACATAGCCACCAGATATTGCCAAGATTGGATGTCAGCGAGATCAGCAGCAGGTCGATGAGCATCGCCATCGCCCGCTTGGCCGGCGTGGCCAGCGGCTTGCCGAGCAACTCGGGCGCCACGTTCAGGTCCTCGGGCGTGACCCAGGCACGCACGTCGGTGCTGCGGGGGCTGATCAATGCGCGCATGTGGTTCGGTTGCCAAGCATTTTTCGATCGCGGACTGTAGCGCTCATTGGGGCTGCCGTTCCAGTTCGCGCGCGATGAAGGTCTCAAAGCTCTGCCAAAGCGGCTGCCAGTGCGCCGGCCTGCCCTCGAGTTGCTGCAGGGCACAGGCCACGGCCTCCAGCGTGGAGAGCTGATGCTCGGCATGTGCGCGCCGGATGCGGTAGGCCGGTGCTGGTAGGCTCTGTAGCGACAGCCGTGGCAAGGCCTGCAACCAGGGGTTTTGATAGAGCAGCCTGCGGCTCTTGCGCCAGGTGCCGTCCAGCACGATCAGCTGCAGTTGAGCCAGCTGGTTCAGCCGCGCGAAGTCCGCTGCTGGGGTGGCGGGCAATATGGGGTCGGTGGGGCTGCTCGGGTACAGCAGCAGGCTGTAGCGCCCGTCTGTATCTGGATCGGGCGCGAACTGCTCGCCCACGCGCAGCTCGCAATGCTGCAAGGACAACGACAGCAGGCGCGCGGTGCCCTTGGCCTGCCGCTGCTCCGAGGGGTGCTGCAGGATCAGCACCCGCACCTGATTCGACACCGGCTGCACCAGTTCGCACAGGCAGACGCGCAGCGGGCGCTCGCAGCGCGGGCAGAGGGCGCGACTCACAGCGATTTGAGCGGCAGCGGTGCGCCGCTCTTGACGCTGCGGATGGCGAAGTTGCTGGTGATGTCCTGCACCATGGGATGGGCTTGCAGCTTGCGTACGCTCTGTTCGTAGTCGGGTAGGTCGCGTACCACGACCTCAAGCAGATAGTCATGTGCACCCGACACCACATGGCAGGCCACCACCTCGCTCATCGCCTGCATGGCGGCCTCGAACAGGCGCACCGCGTCCTCGCGATGGTGCATCAGGCGCACGTTCACGAACACGGTGGTGGCGAGCTGCAGACGCTGGCGGTCCAGCACAGCGCGGTAGCCGGCGATGTAGCCGCCTTCCTCCAGGCGCTTGAGGCGCCGCGCGCAGGGCGTGGGCGAGAGCGCCACGCGCTCGGCCAACTCGGCGATGCTGAGCCGGCCTTCGGCCTGCAACAACTCGAGCATTTGCACATCGATGCGATCCACAGCGGGGCTCCTTGGACGAAAAACGCCTGATTCTCGCAGTCATTGGTGAATTCGCGCGCAAACGAAGCGGTAATGTGGGAAAGCTGGTCGATTCGGCTCGAGCTTGCTCGCGAAAATGCGTGCTGGTAGTAACCCTAGGCGCACATGCAGATAATTCCCCGCCCCATCCCCGCCACCGCCGGCATGAGTGCCAGCTTTGGTCGCGAGCGCCGCGATACCGCGGGCTGGATCGCCCTGGGCATCACGGTGTTGATCTGGGCCGGCTTCTTTGTCTCGCTGCGCGCCGGTGCGCGCGCGCAGCTGGCGCCGGCCGAACTGGCGTTGGTGCGTTTCCTGCCAGCCGGCCTGGTGTTCGCGCCGGTGCTGTGGATGCGCTGGCGCCGCTTTGCCGCTCTGCCGTGGTCGGCCTGGCTGAGCATCGTGGCCGGCGCCGGGCTGCCCTACTTCTTGATCGCCGGCTGGGGCATGAAGCATGCGCCGGTGCTGGACGGCAGCACCCTGATCCCCGGCACCATTCCTCTGTTCGTGGCGCTGCTCAACGCCCTGCGCGTTGGTCGGGCCGCGTTGTCCAAGCCAGCGCCGCTGGCCATGATTGCCGCGGGCGTGGCCTGCTTGCTGGCCTTCAATCACGGCCAAGGTGATCTCGCCCAGGGCTATGCCCTGTTTCTGCTGGGCAGTCTGATGTGGGCCAACTACACGCTGGTGCTGCGCCGCGCTCAGCTGGCGCCCGTCGAAGCGGCTGCGCTGATCTCCTGCGTGTCGCTGCTGCTGCTGGCACCCTGGTTGCTGCTGCATCCGCCGCTGGGCCTGCTGAGCATGTCGGGACACGACATGCTGCTGCACGGTGCCATCCAGGGCCTCGGCGTGGGGCTGGCGTCCACCCTGTGCTATTCCTACGCGATCGCGCGCCTGGGCGCTCAGCGAGCGGCCACGGGTGGCGCGCTGGCCCCCGTGCTGGCGGCCCTGATGGCCATGCCCTTGTTTGCGGAGTTCCCCGGCCCGGTGTCGGTGATCGGCATGGTGCTGATCGTGGCCGGGGTGATCTGGACCCAGCGCTGAGTTACTGCGCCTCGGGCTTGGCCTTGGGCGGGCGCTGATCGGCCCGGCGCGGTGCCGGCCGGCCATGGCGATCATCACGGCCCGAGGGGCCGCCCGGGCGCTGGCCACGCGGGTCCGGCCGGCGCGCCGGTGGCGGGGCCGCGCGGCGAGCCTGCTCTTCCTCACGCGCCTGCTCCAGCAGGGGTTCCAGCGCCTCCAGGGCTATGCCCTTGAGGGCACAGAAGTTGGCCGGCGTCAGCGTGGTGCGCGAGAAATCGTGCAGGAGCTGGGCGCGCTGGCGCTGCTGCTGTTCTTCCTCGGCGCGGCGTGTCTCGGTCAGATTGCGGCGGCGCGCCAGCTCCTGCACGGCCGCATCGCGGTGTTCCTGGCTCAGCTCACCGGCCGGCTGGCCATCGAGGTCAAAACGATGCTGGGCCTTGCTGAGCGCGATCAGGTAGCCGGTGCCACCGGTATAGCGGCGCAAAAAGGCCGACAGCATCTGCTTGGTGAAGACGCCGGGCGCCCGCTCCTGGATGTCGGCTTGGATGCGCAGCTTCAGCGGCTTGGCGCCGCCGCTGAACAAGGCAGGGAACAGTTGCTTGAGCTGGGCGGCGCAGGCGGCCGGGCTCTGATCGACCGGCGCGGCGGGCTGCGGATTGGGAGACGACATGGATGGCGCCGGCTGGCGGCTTTGTGAGCAGGAAAGGCGGCATTGTGCCCATGCCGCGCCAGCCCTGGCAAATCTCACCCCATTGAGCTGGGCCGCGACAGTGGCCGCGTCGTCGTAGATGCGCGCTATTTACCCGTGGCGCAACCGGGTTTGCAGACCACCTCGGTGCGGCCCAGGATGCGCTTGGACTGCAGGCTGGTGGGTGGGCGGTGCTTGCCGCACTTGAAGCAGGAGCGGGTGTGGCCGCTGCCCAGAAACGGTGATCCCCCCAACTTCGACTCATAGCGCAGGCCGTCTTCGCTGACGCTGGTGTAGGTGTCTTTGCTCATTGTGGTGGCTGTCTGGTTCGAGCCCGTTCCGCCTTGTGTGCGGCCGGCCTCGGTTGATGGTCGCTTGCTTCCCTCTCGGCTCATATTAGGCGCTCCGCTTGTGACAGCGCCATCTCGCTTGCCCGGGGGTCATGCGATAAACCACAAGCATGTTGCGGGCCAGGGGCGGACGCCTGCCATCGCCGAGCGCGGACTGAGGCATCATGGCGCCTTTATCCACGAGCCGAGCAAGCGTTCCATGCAAGACCTGCCCCCCGAGGCACTGGACCAGGTGGCCAGCTACTTTCAGGTGCTGTCCGAGCCCACGCGCTTGCGCATCCTCAACCTGCTGCGCGGCGGCGAACGCAATGTGGGTGACCTGGCGACGGCCTGCGAGTGCACGGCCGCGAACGTGTCGCGCCACCTGAACCTGCTCACCAAGCAGGGCTTCGTCAGCCGCGAGGGGCGCGGCACCAGCGTCTTCTATCGCATCGCGGACCCCTCGGTCTATGCGCTCTGCGATCTGGTCTGCGGCAATATCGCGCGCCAGTTCGAGCAGCAACTGCAGGCGCGCCAGGCCTTTGTGCAGCGCCCGGCGGGCGCGGCGCGCAAGAAGGCCGGCTGAACCGGCGCACTCATTCCACGCACCGAATCCAAGATGGCCAAACTGTTTTTCCGCTATGCCGCCATGAATGCCGGCAAGTCCACCGCCTTGCTACAGGTGGCGCACAACTACGAGGAGCGTGGCCACAGCGTGCGCATCTTCACGGCCCAGGTCGACGATCGCTATGGGCATGGCGTGGTTACCTCACGCCTGGGGCCACAGCGCCATGCGGAGGTGTTCGATGCGACGACGGATTTCCAGGCTCTGCTGGGCGAGCAGCCGGGCATTGCCTGCATCCTGGTGGACGAGGCGCAGTTCCTCACCAAGGCCCAGGTCTGGGCCTTGCACGAGATCGCGCATCTGCGCAATCTGCCGGCCATCTGCTATGGGCTGCGCACCGATTTCCAGGGCGAGCTGTTCCCCGGATCGGCCACGTTGCTGGCCCTGGCGGACGAGATGGATGAGATGAAGACGATTTGCGACTGCGGTCGCAAGGCGACGATGAATATGCGGGTGGATGCCAACAACCGCAAGATCACCGAAGGCGCGCAGGTGGAGATCGGCGGCAACGCCCGCTACCGTGCGGTTTGCGGGCGCTGCTTCAGGCAGAGCTGAGGGGGCTCCAGCTCCTCAGGGCTTCTTGCTCAGCTGCTCTTCCAGTTCCTTGCAAGACGGGGCGCAGACGGGCTGCGACTTGCCCAGCAGCTTCTTGGACTTGAGCATCGCGCGCGGGCGGTGCTTGCCGCAGAGGAAGCACGACATGGTGGCCGCGCCGAAGGAAGAGGTCGCCGCAAAGGGCGAGCCGGGTGCTTTTGATCGGTAGCGCAAACCATCGGCTTCGATGGTGGTTTTGGTACTGTCCTTGGCCACGCTGGTCCTGAGTAGAGTGAGAGTATTGATGCCAGACGGTTGGCGTCAGCCCCGATTTTCCTCTATCTGGGCCACGCACACGTCCAAACCTCTATTTTCCACCATTGCCGGCTCCCCATGATTGGGGGCAATCCGGTTGGTCAAAACCCACGGAACTGTGGTGCGCGTTTTTCCTGCCAGGCGCGCACGCCCTCGGCAAGGTCCTGCGAGGCGTTGGAAACGGCGATGTCGGAGCGCAGTTGGTCGACGTCCAGCCGGCCGCTGGCGATCGCGTTCAAGTGCAGCTTCATGGCCGCCAGGGCCAGTGGCGCATAGCCGGCCAGGCGCGTGCAAAGTTCCTCGGTCGCGGCCTGCAGGGCGCTGCGGTCGGGCAAGAGCTGGTCCAGAAAACCGCAGTCCCTCATGGCCCGGGCATCCAGGGTTTCGCAGGCCAGCAGCACGCGCTTGGCCACGCCCACGCCGAGGCGATTCACGTAACGCTCCAAGCCGCCGCGGTAGAAGTGCAGGCCCAGGCGCGCGGCCGGCACGAACATCTCGCAGCTGGGCACGCCCAGGCGGAAGTCGCAGGCCAGGGCCAGGTCGGTGGCGCCGCCGTAGACCCCGCCTTGGATTGCCGCCACCGTCACCGGCCGGGCGTTCTCCCAGGCGTTGGTGAGGGCCTCGAACAAAGCCCCGGCATCCACGCCTGGAACTGCTTCCATAGCGTCGATATTGAAGCCGCTGCAGAAATGCTTGCCCTCGGCCTGCAGCAGCAGCACGCGCACGGCGGCGTTTGCATTCACCTCGCGCAGCTGCGCGCCGAGGGTCTGCAGGTCCAGCAGTTCGAGGCGGTTGGCCACATGGCTGCGTCTGAGGGTGATGCGCGCCAGTGCGCCATCGATCTGAAGGGAGGGGGTCTTGTCGGGCATCGGCACAGTCTAGTCGTGTGACTCGCGCCACAAGCCTGAGCGAGTCAGTCGGACATAGGCCGGCCGGGCGACATTTGCCGGCCGTCAGCCTCGCGTCAGAACCGGGCCCCGCCCTGGGGTAGTCTGCCGGCGTTTACCCCAAATCAATTTCGACCGACCGGTCGGCTGGGAAATTTGCGCTTTGTCAATGCGGCCCTGTACCAGGGGTGCTTGGAGGCATTTTGTTTAGAGTGGGCTCATGGACTTCTCGATAGCAAGCATCCTGATGCTGGATGGCGTGACCAACGGGGCCATTTACGCCTTGCTGGCGCTGGCTACCGTGCTGGTGTTCGCGGTCACCCGCGTGATCTTCATTCCGCAGGGCGAATTCGTCGCCTTCGGGGCGCTCACCATGGCGGGTCTGCAACTGGGCCAGACCCCGCTGACCGTGCATTTCCTGATCGCGATGGGCGCCCTGGTTGCGCTGATGGATCTGGCAGCCGGCTGGCGTGCCGGGCAGGCCCTGCCGCGTGCCGCGGCAGTGGCGCTCAAGTCGGCCGCGCCGGCGCTGTTGATCGGCCTGCTGGCGCTCTGGGCAGCGCCGCAAAAACTGCCCCTGGTGTTGCAGGCGCTGCTGACCCTGGCCATCGTCACGCCCATGGGCGGCCTGGTCTACCGCCTGGCCTACCAGTCGCTGGCGGATGCCTCGGTGCTGGTGTTGCTGATCGTCTCGGTGGGCGTGCACTTTGCGCTCACCGGCCTGGGCCTGGTGTTCTTCGGTGCCGAGGGTTCGCGCAATCCGAGCTTCTGGGATGCCAGCTTCAACGCCGGCCCGCTGATGCTCTCGGGCCAGACCCTCATCATCATCCTGGCCTCGATCGCGCTGATCCTGATGCTGTGGCTGTTCTTCGAGCGCAGCCTCTATGGCAAGGCGCTGCGCGCCACCGCGGTGAACCGATTGGGAGCGCGCCTGATGGGCATCTCCAGCACCGCGGCGGGGCGGCTGTCCTTCACCATGGCGGCCTTCATCGGTGCGCTCTCCGGGCTGCTGATCAGCCCCACCACGACGATCTTCTACGACAGCGGCTTCCTGATCGGCCTGAAGGGCTTCGTCGCCGCCGTGTTCGCAGGCCTCTCCAGCTATCCCGGCGCCGCGCTGGGTGCGGTGCTGGTGGGCCTGCTGGAATCCTTCAGCTCCTTCTGGGCCAGCGCCTTCAAGGAAGTGATCGTCTTCACCTCCATCCTGCCGGTGCTGCTCTGGCGCAGCCTGCGCGACCCGCATACCGAAGAGCATTGATCGCCATGCAATCGCGCAAACTTCTTCCCGCACTGGGCCTGCTGGTGCTGTTCATGCTGCCGGTGCTGCCGGTGCCCGAGTTTTGGATCACCCAGCTCAACTACATCGGCATGTTCGCCCTCGTGGCCCTGGGCCTGGTGCTGCTCACCGGCGTGGGTGGGCTCACCTCCTTCGGGCAGGCCGCCTTCGTGGGCGTGGGGGCCTACACCACGGCCCTGCTGTCCACGCGTTATGGCATCTCGCCCTGGCTGGCCCTGTTCGCCGGCCTGGCCTGCACGGTGCTGATCGCGCTGCTGCTGGCCTGGCTGACGCTGCGCATGTCGGGCCATTACCTGCCGCTGGCCACCATCGCCTGGGCGCTGAGCCTCAACTACCTGATCGCCAACACCGAGTTCCTCGGCAAGTACGACGGCATCCTGGGTCTGCCGGCCCTGAACCTGTTCGGCCTCAGCCTGCAGGATGGCCGCGCGCTCTACTACCTGGTGTGGATCTTTGCGCTGGCGGGCGCCTGGGGCGTGAAGAACCTGCTCGACTCGCGACCCGGCCGCGCCATCCGCGCGCTCAACGGCGGCACCGTGATGGCCGAGGCCATGGGCGTTTCCACCTTCCGCTACAAGGTCGTGATCTTCGTCATCGCCGCCATGCTGGCCTCGGTCTCGGGCTGGCTGTTCGCGCATTTCCAGCGCACCGTGAATCCCAGCCCCTTCGCGCTGAAGATGGGCATCGAGTACCTCTTCATGGCGGTGGTGGGCGGTGTCGGCACGGTCTGGGGCGCCTTCGTCGGCTCCGGGGTGCTGAAGATCCTGGAAGACCAGCTGAAGGAATTGCTGCCGCGCCTGTTGGGCAGCAATGGCAACTTCGAGGTCATCGTGCTGGGCGTGCTGCTGGTGCTGATGCTCAAGTACGCGCCCAAGGGCTTGTGGCCCTTTTTCCAAGGCCTGACGGCGCGCTGGCTGCCGGCGCGCCGCCGCGAGCGCGACTGGGATGGCGCCGCGCCCCTGCCGGCGCGCGACAAGCCCGAGCCCGGCGAGCTGCTGCTCGAGGTGGACAAGGTGCGCAAACAGTTCGGCGGCCTGGTTGCGGTCAACGACGTCAGCTTCAAGATCCGCGCCGGCGAGATCATCGGCCTGATCGGCCCCAACGGTGCCGGCAAGTCCACCACCTTCAACCTGGTCTCCGGCGTGCTGAGCCTGACCAGCGGCAAGGTCAACTTCCGCGGTCTTCCGGTGGGCGGTTTGAACTCGCGCCGCATTGCCGAGCGCGGCATGTCGCGCACCTTCCAGCATGTGAAGATGATTGCCGACATGACGGTGCTGGAGAACGTCGCGCTGGGCGGCTATCTGCGCAGCAGCAGCGGCACCCTGCGCGCCATGCTGCGGCTCGACCGCGCCGAGGAGCGCTGCCTGTTCGCCGAGGCCGAGAAGCAGCTCCAGCGCATCGGCATGCAAGGCCAGATGCACGAGCTGGCCGGCAATCTGGCCCTGGGCCCGCAGCGCCTGATGGAGATCGCGCGCGCGCTCTGCACCGACCCCGCCCTGCTGCTGCTGGACGAACCCGCGGCCGGCCTGCGCCACAAGGAGAAGCAGGCCCTGGCCGAGGTGCTGCGCCAGCTCAAGGCCGAGGGCCTGAGCATTCTGCTGGTGGAGCACGACATGGAATTCGTGATGGGACTGACCGACCGCATCGTGGTGATGGAGTTCGGCACCAAGCTGATCGAGGGCACCCCCGAGGAGGTGCAGGCCAGCCCCGAGGTGCGCGCCGCCTACCTGGGAACCGAGCACTGACAACACCATGGCAAACGAACTGCTGACAGTACGCGACCTGCATGCCGGCTACGGCCGCGCCGAGGTCTTGACGGGCCTGAACCTGCTGCTGCCCGAGGGCAGCGTGGTGACGGTGATCGGCCCCAACGGCGCCGGCAAGAGCACCACGCTGAACGCGCTGATGGGCGTGCTGCCCGCCCGGGGTCAGGTCTTGCTGGATGGCCAGGACATCAGCGCCCTGAGCCTGGAAGAGCGCGTCATGCGCGGCCTGGCCCTGGTGCCCGAGAAGCGCGAGCTCTTCACCACCATGAGCGTGGAGGACAACCTGGTGCTCGGCGGCTACCGTCCGATGCGCCTGGGCCAGCGCGACTGGCGCGAGGAGCTGGAGAAGGTCTACGCCCTGTTCCCGCGTCTGAAGGAGCGTCGCGAGCAGCTCTCGGGCACGCTGTCCGGCGGCGAGCGCCAGATGCTGGCGGTGGGCCGCGCCCTGATGGCCAGGCCCAAGGTGCTGATGCTGGACGAACCCAGTCTGGGCCTGGCGCCGCTGATCGTGAAGGAAATCTTCCGCATCGTCGCGCGCCTGCGCGACACTGGCGTGAGCATCCTGCTGATCGAGCAGAACGCCCGCGCCGCGCTCGAGGTGGCCGATTACGCCTATGTGCTGGAGACCGGCGAGATCGGCCTCGAGGGGCCGGCCAGCGAGCTGGCCAACGACCCGCGCGTCATCGAGACCTATCTGGGCGCGGCCAAGAAGCAGGGTTGAGCAGGGCTGATCAGGCGAGCAGCGCTTCGCGCTGGTCCAGATCGGCCACCAGCGCGGCCCAGTCCTGCGCGCCCAGCCAGGGCTTGGCGCCTTCCAGCACCGCGCTGAACACCTCGCCCGGCATCTGCTTGCGCAGCTCGGCATAGAGGGCCGCGCGCTCGCTGCGCGGCAAGGCCGGCGTCATCCAGCGCAGCACGAGGCCGCGTTCGGCCGGGTCCAGCGAGGCCAGGATCTGCTCGTGGATCTGCACCAGCTCGGCGTCGTCATAGCCCTGCCACAGCAGCTCGTTGTGGCGCGTCTCCTCGATCTGCATGTGCTCGAAGTTGTCGGCCACGAACAGGGCCAGGTGGCGGTACAGGCGCAGATCGGCCGTTGGGCTGGGGGCCTGACGCACCGCCAGGGCCTCGGCCTCCAGCGCGGCGATGGCTTCCAGATGGTCCTCATGCTCGCCGGCAATGCGCTGCGAGCCGCCCGGGCTGCGCGCCTCGATGGCGGGGTGCACGAAGCGGTTCTCGTGCTCCAGGTGCTGGCGGCAGAGGTAGAGCAGGGTGTCGAGCTGATCCAGCGCGGCGCGGCTGGCCTCGCTGTCGCCCGCATCCAGTCGGCCGATCTGCGTCAGCGTGTCGGTCATGAAGTGGCGCAGCGCACGGTGGATCGTGGCGTACATGTCGAAACGGGCGGGCTTGTGCATGGGGACTCCTTGAGGCTGACGCCACCTTGGCGTCGGTGCATGCAGTCTCGGCAATGCGGTGCCCGCTCACATCGCCCGAAGGAGCCATGGCCCGCCCGGCGCGGTGGGCCATGACAGATGGCACCGTGGCTTCAGTCGTCCCGGTCAGTCATCCATCAGGCAGCGCAGCGGCACGGGTTGCAGCGGCGCGCGCGTGCCCCGCCCGCCACTGGCCTCGGGCCAGCCCAGCAGGGTCTGCGTGATGGGCCCGCAGATGCGGCCCTGGCAGGCGCCCATGCCGCAGCGCGTCTGCAGCTTGGCGTCGCGCCATTGCGGCCAGGCCTTGAGAGCGCCCAGGCTGACATCCTCGCAGCGGCAGATCAGGGTCTTGGCATCGGCCAGCTGCAGCAGCTCGGGGCGCAGCGCGAAGCCGCTGGCGAGCCGTCGCGCAAAGGCGAGCTGGCCGGCATGCCGACGCGCATAGGGCTTGAGCCCCTGGCCCAGCATCGCCGCGGCCGCCATGGCGCCCTCCAGGCTGGCCTTGTCCACGCCGCCGATGCCGGTGCATTCGCCGGCGGCGAACACCCCCGGCAGCGAGGTCTGCAGCTTTGCGCCCACGGCGATGGCGCCATCCTGCAGGGCGCAGCCCAGCAGCTCGGCCAGCTCGGTATTGGGCAGGAGGCCGAAGCCCACACCCAGCGCGTCGCAGGGCTCGGCCCATTCGCGCTGGCCATCCGTCAGCAGCACGGCCTCGAGCTTGTCCTCGCCCAGCGCGCGCAGCGGCCAGCAGCCCGGGGCGTAGGGCAGGCCGCGCAAGCGCCAGCCCAGGCCCAGGGCCTGCGCCATCTTGCCCAGCGGCAGACCGGCGGCAAAGCGGGCCAGCGCGCCGCGCGGCGCCTGCTCGTAGATGCCCAGCAGCCGGGCGCCGGCGGCGCGCAGGCTGGCGGCGCTGGCCAGCAGCAGCGGGCCCGAACCGGCCAGCAGCACGCGCCGGCCGGCGATCGGCCAGCCGCCCTTCACCAGGGCTTGCAGGCCGCCAGCGCCATGCACGCCGGGCAGGGTCCAGCCGGGGAAGGGCAGCATGCGCTCGCGCGCGCCCAGCGCCAGCAGCAGCTGCGGTGCGCGCACGCGCAGCGTTTGCTGGCCGGCCGCGTCGTGCAGCAGCAGCTCGTGCGGGCTCTCGGCCGCCACCACCGCATGGCCGGGCAGCATGCTGAGCCGGGGGTGCTGGCGCAGCGCATCGACCTGGGGCAGTGCGGCACCGCGCCAGATCTGGCCGCCCGGGCGCAGCTGGTTGTCGACCCAGATCACGCTGCGCCCGGCCGGCAGCAGGCGGCTCACGGCCGCGATGCCGGCCGGCCCGGCGCCCACCACGATGGCATCGGCCTGCAGATGCTTGGTCATGCCAGGGTCTCCACCTGCATGCCCTCGACCGCCAGGCTCATGCAGGCGAGGCGCTCGGGCTGGCCATCGATGCGCACGCGGCATTCCTGGCAGACGCCCATGCCGCAAAAAGCCTGGCGCGGCTGGCCGCTGAGCGAGCGGCGCGTGGCCCCATGGCCGGCATGCGCCAGCGCGGCGGCCACCGTCACACCCGCGGGCACCTCGGCCTCGATACCGTTGATGATGATCTTCATGCGACGAACCTCGCCGGGGCATAGGGGGCCGGGCTCAGCGCTGGCGTGCGGCCCAGGCTCAGATCGGCCAGCAACTCGGCGCTGGCCAGCGAGGTGGTGATGCCCAGCCCCTCGTGCCCGGTGGCCAGCCACACGCGTGCCAGCTCGGGGTGCGCGCCGATGAGCGGCTGACCATCGGCGCTGGCCGGCCGGATGCCGCTCCAGCAGCGCAACAGGCTCAGCTCGGGCAGGCCGGGCAGATAGCCGGCGGCGCATTGCAGCATGCGGCGCAGCATCGCCAGGTCCAGCGGCGCATCGCTGCGGCCGACCTGGCGCGAGGAGCCGATCAGCAGCTGGCCGCCGGGGCGCGGCTGCACATTGAAGGACACCGTGTCCTCGTGCGCCAGATGCGCCTTCTTGATATAGCCCAGCTCCACCAGCTGATGGCTTACCGCCGCGGGCGCGCGCTGGGTGATGGCCAACTGGCCCTTCTTGGGCAGCAGGCAGCCGGGCGGCAGAAAGCGCTGGCTGGCCAGGCCCGCGCACAGCACCACCATGGCGCCCCACAGCGTGCGGCCGTCGGCCAGGCGCAGGCTCGCGCCGTCGATGGCCGTGACCTCGCCGCGTATCAGCTGCACCTTGGCCTGCTGCAGCCAGGCGGCCGCTACCTTGGGCGGGTAGACGCGCGCATCGCCCGCGACGCGCAGGGCGCCGGCCAGGCCCGGTCGCAGCAGGGGCTCCAGGCGCGCCAGCGCGGCGGCGTCGAGCAGTTCAGCGGGCAGGCCCCGCGCCGTGAGCCAGGCGCACTTGCGCTCGGCCAGGGCGAGCTCCTCGGCGTCGGCGGCGATCCACAGCGTGCCGCAGCGCTCATGCTCGGCCAGCTCGGCATGGGCCGGCGATTCATCCAGCCAGTCCTGCCACAGCCGCAGCGAGCGCTGCGAGAGTTGGAACTCGCTGGCGTCGCCGCCATCCTCGGCGTCGACCACCAGCAGATGGCCCATGGATGCGGCAGTGGCGCCGCCGCCCAGCGCGGCGCGCTCGACCACCGCCACGCTCAAGCCCTGGCGCGCGTATTCGCGTGCGCAGGCGGCGCCGACGATGCCGCCGCCGACGATGAGGACGTCTGCCGATCTCACCGCTGCGTGATGCCCCAGGCGAACGGGTCGCCGGGCTGGAACACCAGGGTCGCGTCCAGGTTCACATGGGCACGGCCGGTGATCGTCGGCAAGACCTGACCCTCAGCGCCGGCCTGCTTGGAAACTTGATAAGAGGCCTCGAACACGCTGCCGATCACGCTTTCCTGCTGCCACAGCGCGCCCGGTGCCAGCTTGCCGTCGGCCGCCAGGCAGGCCACCTTGGCGCTGGTGCCGGTGCCGCAGGGCGAGCGGTCGTAGGCCTTGCCGGGGCACAGCACGAAGCTGCGGCCCTGGTGGCCGGCCTGCAGGGCGGGGCCGATCAGCTCGATGTGGTCGATCTCGGCGCCATCGGCGCCGCTGATGCCCTGGGCCGTGAGGGCCTGGCGCATGGCCCAGGAAAATTCGGTGAGACGCTCGGCATGTGCCAGGGTCAGCTCGAGGCCATGGTCCTCGCACAGGAAGAACCAGTTGCCACCCCAGGCCACGTCGCCATGGAAGACACGTCCGCCCAGCTCGACCGGCACGCGCTTGGCCAGGCGGTAGGCCGGCACATTGGCGATGCTGACGCGGCCGTCGGCGTGCAACTCGGCACTGATGCGGCCCACCGGGGTCTCGATCTTGTGCACGCCGGGCTTGATGCGGCCCAGGTAGGCCAGCGTGGCGATCAGGCCGATGCTGCCATGGCCGCACATGCCGAGGTAGCCGACGTTGTTGAAGAAGATCACGCCGGCCGCGCTGTCGGGCAGCTCCGGCTCGCACAGCAGCGCCCCCACCATCACATCCGAGGCGCGCGGCTCGTTGACGAGGGCACTGCGCCAGGCGTCGTGATCGGTCTTGAAGCGCTGCAGCCGCTCGGCCATGCTGCCCCGGCCCAGCTCGGGCCCGCCGGAGACGACGGTGCGGGTGGGCTCGCCGCCGGTATGGGAATCGATGATGCGGGTGGGCAGGGCAGGGCTCATGGTCTCTTGCTACTCAATCACTCATTCAATCACTTGCTGCGCGAACTGGCGCAGATAGTCCAGCAGGGCGTCGCTGGCGGCCGCGGCCTCCTCGCCCTTGCCGGCCGCGATGGCGCGCGCCAGCAGCAGGTGGCAGCGCGCACCTTCGCCGATGTCGCCCTGGTGCTGATAGGCGTACCAGAAGCGCCGGCACTGGATCACCATCGGGATCACCGCGGCCACCGCGAAGGGGTTGCGGCAGGCCGCGTGGTTGACGCGGTCCAGCGCCTGGTCGGCCTGCATATAGGCAGCCAGATCGCCGCGCTTGGCGGCGTCCAGCATGTCCTGCGCGCATTGCACCAGGGCCTCGCGCTGCGGCGGCGTGGCACGGCGCGCCGAGCTGGTGGCGATCAGGCGCTCCAGCGCACGGCGCGCTTCCAGCAGGTCGAGATGCTCGGCCAGCAGGATGTCGCTCACCAGCAGGCCGCGCCGCGGCAGCTGCACGATCAGGCCGTTCGCCACCAGGCGCATCAAGGCCTCGCGCGTGGGCGTGCGGCCCAGGCCGGTGCGCTCGATCAGGTCTGCCTCGACGATGGGCGCGCCCGGCTTCAGCACCAGGGTGGCGATCATCGATTCGATGGCGTCGTAGGCCTGGTCGGCATAGCGGCGCTTGTCGGCTTCGGGGGCCATGTCGTCGGATTTCACGGCCGGCCTGGTGGCGACCTTGCTGGCGGCTTTGCTGGGGGCCTTGGCGGCGGGGGCTTTCTTGGGGACGGCTTTGGCGTTCATGCCGCGATCATCGCAGCAGCGGGGCCCGGCCCCGCTGCGGGCAAACGCGCAAGCTGGCGCTCAGAACAGGGCGTGCAGGTCCGGGCGGGTGTCCAGGCCGCGCTGGATGATGGCCTGCACGCGCTCGCGCTCGGCGCCCACCAGGGGCAGACGCGGGCGGCGCACATGCTCGTTGCCCACGCCGGCCATGGCCTCGGCCAGCTTGATGTTCTGCACCAGCTTGGCGGAGACATCCAGGTGCAGCAGCGGCATGAACCATTGGTAGAGCTTGAGCGCCTCGTCGTAGCGCTTGGCACGGATCAGCTTGTACATGGCCACGGTCTCGGCCGGGAAGGCATCGCACAGGCCGGCCAGCAGGCCGTCGCAGCCCAGCACCAGGCCTTCGAAGCTGAGGTCGTCCACGCCGATGAAGAGCTGGTAGCGCTTGCCCACCACATTGCGCAGGTCGGTGATGCGGCGGATGTTGTCGGTGGACTCCTTGATCGCCACCAGCCAGGGGCAGTCGGCCAGCTCGGCGAAGTCCTCGGGCCTCAGATCGACGCGGTAGGACACCGGGTTGTTGTAGACCATGGTGGGCAGGGCGGCGGCATTGGCCACGGTGCGCACATTGGCCATGGCCTCGCGGGTATCGGCCGGGTAGAGCACGGCCGGCATCAGCATCAGGCCCTGCACGCCCAGCTTGGCACAGCCTTCCACATACTTGAGTGCCTGGCGCGTGCTGGTCTCGGACACATTGGCCAGCACCGGCACCCGGCAGCGGGCCACGCGCAGGGCGGTGGCGGCCACTTCCAGCTTTTCTTCCAGCGTCAGGGTGCTCGCCTCGCCCAGCGAACCGCCGGTCACCAGACCGTCCACGCCGTTGGCGATCTGGAACTCGAAGTGGCGCTCCATCTCGGCGATGTCGAGATCTTCGTTGGCGGTGAACTTGGTGGTGACGGCGGGGAACACACCGGTCCAGCGGGGCAGGTTGACAGCGCTCATGAGGCAGCCTTTGAAAGAGAGTTAATATATTTGGAGAATATTTCTTGAAAGAAAGCTTGTCAACCCCAGCTTGGATCGCGGGTGCGGCAATCGCCGCCTCACTTACAATCCGCGGTTCTTCCGCCCGTATCAGTCCGGGCGGACCTAGTCCAAAGGGATATCGACGTGTTTATTTCGAATGCATATGCGCAAGCGGCCCCGGCTGCCGCGGCCGGTGGCGACCTGATGAGCCAGCTGGGTGGCATGCTGCCCCTGGTGCTGATGTTCGTGGTGCTGTACTTCGTGATGATTCGTCCGCAGATGAAGCGTCAGAAGGAGCACAAGGCCATGATCGACGCGCTGGCCAAGGGCGACGAGATCGTCACCTCCGGCGGTCTGCTGGGCAAGGTCAGCAAGCTGGGCGAGACCATCGTCAGCCTGGAAGTGGCCAACGGCGTGGAACTGCAGGTGCAGCGCTCGGCCGTGGTGCAGGTGCTGCCCAAGGGCACGGTCAAATAAGACCGGCCGGCCCGCCGCTTGCGGGCCTCTTGTTGAATTGAATTCTCCCAGCCCGGCCCATGCCAGACATGGTGCCGGGCTTTATTCAGAGGCGTACCAGCCTGGTGCGCCCATCGGCCTCCCGAGGATGCCCTCATGAATCGTTATCCGTTGTGGAAGTACGCGCTGCTGCTGGTCGCGCTGCTGATCGGATTGGTCTACACCCTGCCGAATCTGTTCGGCGAGGCTCCGGCCGTGCAGGTCTCCAGCGCCAAGGTCACCGTCAAGGTGGACGCCGCGCTGAGCAGCCGCATCGAGCAGGCGCTCAAGGATGCCGGCATCCAGCCGGACTTCGTGCAGCTGGAGGGCAACTCGGTGCGCGCCCGCTTCACCGACCCCGATGTGCAGATCAAGGCCAAGGACGCGATCAGCAAGGCGCTCAACGCCGACCCGGCCGAGCCCACCTATATCGTGGCGCTGAACCTGGTGTCGCGCTCGCCCAAGTGGCTGGCGAGCCTGCATGCCTTCCCGATGTACCTGGGCCTGGACCTGCGCGGCGGCGTGCACTTCCTGATGCAGGTGGACATGAAGGCCGCACTCACCAAGAAGGCCGAGGCCCTCACCGGTGATCTGCGCACGCTCTTGCGCGACAAGGGCATCCGCCATGCCGGCATCAGCCGCGACGGCAACAGCGTGATCGTCAACTTCCGCGAGGCCGAGCTGCGCGACAAGGCGGCCGTGCTGCTGCGCGAGCAGCTGGCCGACGTGGAGTGGACCCCGCTGGGCGCGGGCAGCGAGCTGCAGCTTTCGGGCGCGCTCAAGCCCAAGGCGATGGTGGCGGTGCAGGAGGCTGCGCTGCGCCAGAACATCACCACCCTGCACAACCGCGTGAACGAGCTGGCCGTGTCCGAGCCGGTGATCCAGCAGCAGGGCCTGGACCGCGTGGTGGTGCAGCTGCCCGGCGTGCAGGACACCGCCAAGGCCAAGGACATCATCGGCCGCACCGCGACGCTGGAACTGCGCATGGTGGATGACAGCACCGAGGCCCAGGCGGCCGCGGTGGGCAGCGCCCCCGTGCCCTTCGGCACCGAGCGCTTCACCGAGCGCGGCGGCGCGCCGCTGATCGTGAAGCGCCAGGTGGTGCTGACCGGCGACAACCTGAGCGATGCCCAGCCCGGCTTCGACGAGCACCAGCAGCCCGCCGTGCACCTGACGGTGGATGCCAAGGGCGCGCGCATCATCAAGGACGTCTCGCGCGAGAACATCGGCAAGCGCATGGCCATCATCCTGTTCGAGAAGGGCAAGGGCGAGGTGCTGACGGCGCCGTCGATCCGCGGCGAGCTGGGCAACCGCTTCCAGATCTCGGGCGCGATGACCACGCAGGAAGCGGCCGACACGGCCCTGCTGCTGCGCGCCGGCTCGCTGGCCGCGCCCATGACCATCATCGAAGAGCGCACCATCGGCCCCAGCCTGGGCAAGGAAAACATCGACAAGGGCATCCACAGCGTGATCTGGGGCTTTGCCGCGGTGGCGCTGTTCATGTGCCTCTACTACATGCTGTTCGGCGTGTTCTCGACGCTGGCGCTGGGTTTCAACCTGCTGCTGCTGGTGGCGGTGCTGTCGATGCTGCAGGCCACGCTCTCGCTGCCTGGCATTGCCGCCATTGCGCTGGTGCTGGGCATGGCGATCGACTCGAACGTGCTGATCAACGAGCGCGTGCGCGAGGAGTTGCGCGGCGGTGCCTCGCCCCAGGTGGCCATCAATGCCGGCTATGAGCGCGCCTTCGCGACCATCCTGGACTCCAACGTCACCACGTTGATCGCCGGCATCGCCCTGCTGGCCTTCGGTTCGGGCCCGGTGAAGGGCTTTGCGGTGGTGCATTGCCTGGGCATCCTGACCTCCATGTTCTCCTCGGTGATGTTCTCGCGCGCCCTGGTCAACCTCTGGTACGGCGGCAAGAAGAAGCTCAAGTCGGTGTCGATCGGGCAGGTGTGGAAGCCTGCCGCTGAGCCCGGCACCACGGACGCCCCGCAGGCCTAAGAAAGCGAATCATGGAACTCTTCCGTATCAAGCGGGACATCCCGTTCATGAAGCACGCGTTGGTCTTCAACGCGATCTCCTTCCTGACCTTTGCCGCTGCCGTGTTCTTCCTGATCACGCGCGGCCTGCACTTCTCCATCGAGTTCACCGGCGGCGCGGTGGTCGAGGTCGAATACTCGCATCCGGCCGAGATCCTCAAGACCCGCGAGCACATCGAGTCGCTGGGTTTTGGCGAGGTGCAGGTGCAGAACTTCGGCACCTCGCGCGACGTGCTGATCCGCCTGCCGCTGCGCGGCGACATCAAGCAGGATGTGCTGGTGGACCGCGTCTTTGGCGAACTCTGCAAGGTCGAGGGCGGCAGCATCTCGCAACGCCAGGGTGTTACCGAACAGGGCGAGACCGTCAGCAAGCAGATCTGCGCCAAGGCCGATGGCGCCGAGCCGGTGAAGCTCTCGCGCAGCGAGGTGGTGGGCCCCTCGGTGGGCGCCGAGCTGGCCGCCGATGCGGCCAAGGCCCTGGCCGTGACCGTGGTGGGCATCATGATCTACCTGGCCTTCCGCTTCGAGTGGAAGTTCGCGCTGGCCGGCATCATCGCCAACCTGCACGACGTGGTCATCATCCTGGGCTTCTTTGCTTTCTTCCAATGGGAGTTCTCGCTGCCGGTGCTGGCGGCGGTGCTGGCGGTGCTGGGCTATTCGGTGAACGAGTCGGTGGTGATCTTCGACCGGGTGCGCGAGGCCTTCCGCAAATACCGCAAGCTCACCACCCATGAGGTGATCGATCACGCCATCACCTCGACCATGAGCCGCACCATCATCACCCACGGCTGCACGCAGCTGATGGTGTTGTCGATGCTGATCTTCGGCGGCCAGACCCTGCACTATTTCGCGGTGGCGCTGACCATCGGCATCCTGTTCGGCATCTATTCGTCGGTGTTCGTGGCCGCCGCCATCGCGATGTGGCTGGGCGTCAAGCGCGAGGATCTGGTGAAGGTGCCGCTCAACAAGGAAGATCCGGACGACCCGAACGCCGGGGCGCTGGTGTAGAGTGATCCGCAGAGAACTCCCGCCACTTTTCTGACTCAATGACCCCGACCGCCGACGCCCGTTCCAAAGCCCTGGCTACGCAAGCGCGGCGCGTCTATCTGGACGCCCTCGTGCGCGGCGCGGCGCATGTCGCCAAGGCGCTCGGCGAGGCGGCCCACCAACTGTTGATGCAGCCCGCGGAGTACGCCCTGCAGGTGGTGCGCCGCGATGCGGTGAATGCCTGGCAGCGCCAGGGGCCGGCCTGGCAGAGCGGTTTCGTCAGCGGCCTGCGCCACGCCGCGGTCTATGGCGTGGCCGAGCCCAAGGGCGGGGCGGGCGGCATCGGCAGCATCCCCACGAACACCGGCGCACAGGCGCTCAGCCTGGTGGACGACCTCACCATCGAACGCGAGATCACCGGCTCGCGCCTGGTGCTGGCGATGATGGACAAGGCGTCCTGGGAGTACACCGACCTGCGCACCCGCATGCAGGCGCTGGAGCACAGCGAGGACCTGCCGCCGCATGATCTGCTGCGCGCACAAGTGATTTCGCGCGTGGTGCTGGAGGCCTGGCTGCGCGCCGGCCTCGGCCCTTCGGAATGGCAGCTGCTGCAGCCCTGCCTGCATGAGGAGCTGGGCCTGCTGCTCAGCGAGGCCTATCACGAGACGAATCGCTGGCTGGTGGCCCAGCGGGTCATGCCCGAGGTCGACCTGCGGCCCTTCATACGCCGCACCCGCGGTGCGGCGGGTGAGGGGCCGAGCTCGGGTTTCGGTGCCAGCGGCCCCGGCAATGCTTACGCCCACACGGCTCCGGGCGGTCGCGGGCCAGCGCCGCCCGCGCAGGCCGCCGCG
>NZ_JBYTBE010000043.1:0-41403 GCF_058788955.1 Roseateles sp. FW301-B2 | reverse complement strand
CGCGCCGCCAGCACCGGGTTGCGGGTGCGCGTGCCGCCCGCCACCGCGCCGCGCCTTGGCCGGTATTCGCAACCCACCCAACCCTGCCAGCCCAGCTGGTCGATCAGCTCGAACAGCCAGGGGTAATTCAGCTCGCCCTGGTCGGGCTCGTGGCGGTCCGGCACGCCGGCGATCTGCAGATGGCCGACCTGGCCGCCGGGCAGATAACGCCGCAGATTGGTGGCCAGGTCGCCCTCGACGATCTGGCAGTGGTAAAGGTCCATCTGCACCTGCAGCGCGGGCTCGGCCAGCGTGTTCACGATCCGATGCGCCTCGTCCTGCCGGTTCAGGAAGTAGCCGGGCATGTCGCGCGGGTTGATGGGCTCGATCAGGATGCGGCGGCCGGCGGCCGCGGCCTGCTCGGCGGCCCAGGCGAGATTGGCCTCGTAGGTGGCTTGCAGCCGCGCGCGCTCCACGCCCGCGGGCGCCAGCCCGGCCATCACATGGATGCGCGGGCAGGCCAGCGCCTCGGCGTAGGCGAGCGCCTGGGCGATGCCGGCACGGAACTCGGCGCCGCGCCCGGGCAGGCAGGCCAGGCCGCGCTCGCCGGCGGCCCAGTCGCCCGGCGGCGCATTGAAGAGCACCTGCTCCAGGCCGGCGTCGCCCAGCCGCGCGGCCAGCTCGTCGGCCGGATGTTCGTAGGGGAAGAGAAACTCCACGCCCTTGAAACCGTCGCGGGCGGCGGCGGCAAAACGGTCGAGGAATTCATGCTCGGGGTAGAGCATGCTGAGGTTGGCGGCGAATTTTGGCATCGATCAGCGGGGCAGTTTCAGTTGTCGGGCCGAGGGCCCGGGTTCGCGCCAGAAGCGCGGCAGGTGCGCCTGCGGCAGCAGCTCGGCCACGGCGCGTGTGGCCTGGTCGATCGCGCCCTGCGCATAGGCGTAGGCGCCGGCATCGCTGTTGGCGATCGCGATGCGGCCCCAGCCGCGCCGCGCGCTGTGCATGGGCAGGGGGCCGGCGGGCCAAAAGCTGTCCCAGGGCCGCATGTACTCGTAGGCATAGCCATGCGCCCAGCGGTTCAGGGTGATGGCCTCGATGTCGGCGGCGGCGTCGAAGCCGAAGGGGCCCAGCGCGCCTTGCAGGATGCTGCGGATCTCGCGTTCCAACTCGGCGAAGCCCAGGCCCAGCAGCTTGCGCCGGCCGGCCGCGGCCTGCACGCGCTCAGGCGCGCCGGCCGGGCCGTCCAGCACCACGCTGCTGAGGTGCAGCAGGATGGGATCGTCCGGCGAGTCGGGGAAGCGGTAGCGGCCGATGCTGACCGGGAAGTCGATGCGCAGGCTGTCGAACAGATGGCCGGGCAGGCCGAGGCCGGCGATGCCGGCGCGCTGGAAGGGCCGCCAATGGCTCAAGAGCACATTGCCGTAGATCAGCGGCACCCTGACCTGGTCGTTCAGCGCCTCGCGCTGCGCCGCCGGCAGCTCGGGGCAGAGCTGGGGAATGACGCGGTGGAAACAGGCCAGCACGACCTGGCCGGCGCGCAGCCGGCGCAGGCCGCCATCGGCGCCGCGGTAGCCGATGTCCACCGCCATGCCGCCGGCGGCGTGCTGCACGCGCAGCACCGGGCTGTTGAGGCGGATGCGCAGTGGCGCATCCGGGCGGTCGAGCTGGGCGTCGTCGCGCTCGGCCAGCACCAGCGACTCCATGCCGCTGCCGGGCAGGGCGGCCGGGATCAGGCTGCGCAGCAGCGCGCGCACCAGGCCCGCATTGCCATCGGGGAAGTGGTAGATGTAGTCGTCCCGCCCACCCTTGGCCTGGCGGCCGCTGGGGCTCATCAGCGCGTCCACCGCCTCGCCCAGCGCCAATCCGGCGAAACCGGGCAGGCCCAGGGCATAGGCGTCGAGCGCGCTGCAGGCGTCGCTGCCCACGCCGATGTAGCCGCTGGTGCGGTTGCGGTAGAGCAGGGTCAGCTGCGGGTGCAGGCCCAAAACCTCGGTGAGGAAGCGGTCGTAGCTGAGGCCGGCCAGGCGGGCGCGCTTCTGGGCGCGCGTGAGTTGCGGCCAGGGGTCATGTCTTGCCTGCAGCAGCTGCAGCAGGTCGCGCTGCGCCGCGGGCAGCAGCGGCGTGCGCGCCACCCAGTCGGCCGCCGGCTCGCCCGGGGCGTGGCGCACCAGCCGGCCCTCGCCCCACAGCTGGGGCGCATACCAGGCGGCGCTTTGCGTGAGGCCGTGGCGGGCCTGCCAGCCGCTGTCGTAATAGTCCTTGAACTGTTCCAGCTCGATGCCCACCGAGCGCACCAGCGCATGCGCGGCGGGCGACCAGAGGCCGGGCGAGTCCAGCGACTCGGAGCCGCCATAGCCGATCAGGCGCCGGCCGTTGCGGGCGGTGAATTCATTGCGCAGCGCGTGGCCGCCCAGCTCGGGTGCGGCGTCGAGGATCAGCATGGACACCGGCCGCCCGGCATGCTGACGGTACATCTGCGCGGCCGCCAGGCCGCTGATGCCGGCGCCCACCACCACCAGATCGAAGCGCTCGCCGTCGTCGGAAAACTCGGACCAAGCGGGCAGCGGCGCACCATCGCGGCGCGCGTGCAGGGGCGCGGCGGCGGCGAGCGACTGGCCGCCGAAATCACCTGCCGCGCCCGCCCCCTCCTGCGCCTGCGCATGCGGGCAGGCTGGGGCCGCCAGGCCGCCCGCGGCCACGGCGATGCCGTTGATGAAGTCGCGCCGTGTGATGGCGCGGTCCATGCCCAGTTGCTGGTCGCTTGGCATGTGGGCGCGCCCCTTCACAAGCTGGGCCAGCGGTAGCCGGCCGCCGGCCGCAGCTGCCAGGCCCCCTGGCCCTGCAGCTCCAGCACCTGCTGGTGGTATTGCAGCAGCGCGGCGTGGTGGCTGACGCTGATGGCGGTGATGGACAGGCCCTGCAGCTGGGCGTAGAGGCGCGCCTCGTTGTCGGCGTCGAGCGCGCTGGTGGCTTCGTCCAGCAGCAGGTAGCGCGGCTTGGCGAGCAGGGCGCGCGCAAAGGCCAGGCGCTGCTGCTCGCCCACCGAGAGCAGCTTGGCCCAGTCCTGCACCGCGTCCAGGCCGCCGAAGCGCTGCGCCAGGTCGCCCAGGTTGACGCGCTCCAGCCATTGCTGCAGCTCGGCGTCCGAGGTGTCCTGGCTGAGCTGGGGGTAGAGCAGCTGCGAGCGCAGATCGCCCAGCGGCAGATAGGGATGCTGGGGCAGGAACAGCATGTCGTGGCCGGCCGGGCGCCGAACCAGGCCCGAGCCGCTGGTCCAGAGCCCGGCGATGGCGCGCAGCAGCGAGCTCTTGCCGGCCCCGCTGGCGCCCACGATCAGCAGGCCCGCGCCCGGCGCCACGCCGAGGCTGAGATCGCGCAGCAGCAGATGCTCGTGCCCCGGCGTGTAGAGGTTGAGCTGCTGCAGCTCCAGCGTGAAGCCGTCCTGGCGGCGGATCTGCTGCGCGTCGTCCGCGTCCGGCGCCGCGAGCGCCTTGGCAAAGCCATGCAGGCGGTCGATGCCGGCGGAGAAGCGGCTCAGGCTCTCGAAATGCTCCACCACCACGGTGAGCGCGCTGAGGATGGCGGCAAAGGCGCCGGCGGCCTGGATGGCGCGGCCCACCTCCAGCTCGCCCTCGAGCACCTGCTGCGCCACGATCACGCTGGGCAGCACGGTGGTGAGAAAGCTGTGCGCATACTGGAACAGATTGAGCTTGAACTGCCAGCGCAGCACCTGCTGGTAGTTGGCATAGATGGCGGCGAAGACGCGCTGCAGCGTCGACATCTCGCGCGCCTCGCCGCGGTGGAAGGCGATCGGCTCGGCATGCTCGCGCACCCGCACCAGGTTGAAGCGGAAGTCGGCCTCGCGCTGCAGCTGGCGGAAGTTCAGCCCGATCAGCTGGCGGCCGAACACGCCGGCGGTGAACAGGGTGCTGAACACCGCATAGCCCAGCAGAAAGTAGACCAGGGTGCGCGAGATCGACCACAGCACGCCGGCAAAGGCACTCAGCTGCAGCACCGCGCCGAGCAGGATCATCGAGAAGTAGAGCGACTGCTGGGTGAAGGCATTGATGTCCTCGGCAATGCGCTGGTCCGGGTTGTCGATGCCGGTGATGGTGTTGAGGCGGTAGTAGGCGCGCCGGCCGAAGTAGCGCTGCAGAAAGTCCTCGGTGAGCCAGCGCCGCCAGCGCAGGCCCAGGGTGTCGCGCACGAAGTAGTAGAGGCCGTAGATCGGCACGGCGGCCGAGAGCAGGGCTAGGCAGCGCCAGATCGAGGCCCAGAAGCGCTCGGCGTCGCGCGCCGCCAGCGCCGAGGTGAACTCGCCGGTCTCGTGGTTGAAGAGCACGTTGAAACCGGTCTGGCCCAGCAGCAGCACGATCAGCAGGGCCAGCATGCCGCGCGCGCGCCAGCGCTCGTCGGAACGCCAGTAGGGGGCTGCCATGGCCAGGAAGCGGCGCCATAGCCGGGTGTTGAAGCCGGGTTGCTCAATGCCATTCATTCCGCTTATCTTGCCTTGTTCGTGCTGCGGCTACGATGCGCGGCTGCCCGCATGGCTGAAATCTTTCTTCCTTTCTTCCTACTCTTCGCATCGTGGACGTTCGAACCCTGTTCCTGGCCCAGACCCTCGCCCTGGTGACGAGTGCGGCCATGCTGTGGGCGGCACGCGCACAAGCGGACGAGCGCAATGGCCTGCGCACCTGGATGCTGGCGATCAGCTGCCAGGGGCTGGCCTATCTGCTGCTGGCCAATGCGGGCCGCCTGCCGGCGCTGCTCTCGGGCGGCCTGGGCAATGCGCTGGGCAGCCTGAGCGTGGCGGGCTTCTATATCGCGATCCGCCAGTTCCTCGGCCTGCCCTACAGCCGCGCCTGGCTGGCGGCGATGTGCCTGGCCGTCACCTTGATCGGCTTCATCGCCGGCGCCAACTACGTCGGCGCCACCATCTTCAACGGCTTTGTCTACGGCCTGGTGGAGCTGATGAATGCGCGCGTGCTGTGGCGCGCCGGCCGGCCGGGCCTGGGGCGCATGCAAAGGCTGGTGGCCTTGTTCTATCTGCTGATGGGCCTGGTGCTGCCGCTGCGTGCCGCCGGCCTGCTGCTGGCCGGGGCGCAGCTGCATTACCTGGACCTGCCGCCGGCCTGGCAGGAGCCGATCTACATCTTCGGCTTCGTCTACATCATCGTCACCAATCTGGGCTTTCTGCAGCTGTGCAAGATGCGGGCCGAGGCCGAGGTGCGCGAGCAGGCGCTCACCGACGGGCTCACGGGCCTGGGCAACCGGCGCGCGCTGGACGAGGCGATGGCGCGCATGCTGGCGCGCGCGCAACGCCAGGAGCAGCCGAGCTTCGCGGTGATGATGGCCGACCTCGACCACTTCAAGTCCATCAACGATCGCTTCGGCCACCGCGAGGGCGACCTCGCGCTGGCCGCCTTTGCCGCGCGGCTGAAGAGCGGGCTGCGCGCCCAGGACCAGGCCTTCCGCTATGGCGGTGAAGAGTTCTCGGTGCTGCTGCCCGATAGCGATGCGGCCGGCGTGCTGCGCCTGGCGGAGCGCCTGCGCACCCTGGTGGCGCGCCCCGGCTCGGCCAGCGAGCCGGCCATCTCGGCCAGCTTCGGCATCGCGCTGTGGCAGGCCGGCGACAGCGCGGACAGCCTGTTCGGCCGCGCCGACCGGGCGCTCTACCGCGCCAAGCAGGCGGGACGCGACCGCGTCGAACTGGGGTGAACCCTCAGTAGTGCGGCGGCAATTCGTCGCGTAGGCTGCGGAACGGTGTCGAGCCCGGCTCGGGTGCCTGTTGACGCAGGTGCATCAGCTCACGCAGCAGCAGGTCGATCTGTTGTTGCTGGCGCACGATCACCGCGTTGAGTTGCTCCACCGCGTCTTCGGTGTAGCTGGCCTTGATTTCAAGCTCGGTGAGCCGGGCATCGATCTGCTGCTGAATGTCCATGCCCGTATTGGACGCCAGATTTGTCCGCCCGGTCCGGCTGTGGCTTTCACGGCCGGGCTGATCTAGATCAAGTGCGCCGCCCAGTCAGCGACCTAGGCTGGCAGCGCCGACATCGGAAACAAGAGAACAAGGAATCGCCGCATGACGCCGCCCACCCCCCGCGCTGCCGATCTGACCCTCGAGGCCTTCAGCCCGCCGCCAGCGCCGATGGTGCCGCGCTACCTGGAACAGGTGTATTGGTGGGCTTATGTGCATCCCAAGGCGGTACAGACCTTCGAGCGCGAGTGGCTGGTGAATGCCATCCTCTTTGGCAATTACGCCCGCCTGCGCGACCTGGCCCTGGCCGAGCTGGGCAGCCCGGCGATCCACGGCCGCAATCTGCAGGTGGCCTGCGTCTATGGCAACCTGACCCCGCGCCTGAGGCAAAACCTGGCCCCCGATGCCAGCCTGGACGTGCTGGACATCCTGCCGGTGCAGCTCAACAACCTGGCACAGAAGCTGCCGGCCGACGAGCGCATCAAGCTGATACAGGGCGACTCCTCGTCCCTGGCCGCGGCCGATGCCAGCTACGACCAGGTGCTGATGTTCTTCCTGCTGCACGAGCAGCCCGAGGCCGTGCGCCGCGGCACCCTGGCCGAGGCGCTGCGCGTGCTCAAGCCGGGCGGCAAGCTGGTGATCGTGGACTACCACCAGCCGGTGCGCTGGCATCCGCTGCGTCCGCTCATGCGCCAGGTGTTCCGCAAGCTCGAGCCCTTCGCGATGGACTTGTGGAACCACCCGCTGCGGGAATTTCTGCCGTCCGGCGTGCAGTTTGCATCGACCGATCATCAAACCTACTTTGGCGGCCTGTACCAGAAACTGGTGCTGACACGCTGACACCATCATGGACAGCTACAAGACGGATGTGCTCATCATCGGTGCCGGTGGCGCCGGGCTGAGAGCGGCGATCGCGGTGGCCCAGGCCGACCCGAGCGCCCGGGTGGCGCTGCTTTCCAAGGTCTACCCGATGCGCAGCCACACGGTGGCGGCGGAGGGCGGAGCCGCTGCGGTGACGCAGGCGCATGACAGCCTGGAAGCCCATTTCCACGACACCGTGGCCGGCGGCGACTGGTTGTGCGAGCAGGACGTGGTGGAGTACTTCGTCGGCCAGGCCCATGAAGAGCTGGTGCAGATGGAGCATTGGGGCTGCCCCTGGAGCCGCCGGCCCGACGGCCATGTGAACGTGCGCGCCTTTGGCGGCATGAAGATCGAGCGCACCTGGTTCGCCGCCGACAAGACCGGCTTCCACATGCTGCACACGCTGTTCCAGACCTCGATCCAGTTCCCGCAGATCGAGCGCCTGGACGAGCATTTCTGCGTGGACCTGATCGTGCACGACGGCCGCGTGCAGGGGGCGGTGGCGATCGAGATCGCCAGCGGCGAGTTCAAGCTCATCCAGGCCAAGGCGGTGATCATCGCCACCGGCGGCGCCGGCCGGGTGTTCCGCGAGAACACCAACGGCGGCATCGTCACCGGCGACGGCATGGCCCTGGCCTACCGCCATGGCGTGCCGCTGCGCGACATGGAGTTCGTGCAATACCACCCCACCTGCATGCCCGGCACCGGCCTGCTCTTCACCGAGGCCTGCCGCGGCGAGGGCGGCTTCCTGCTCAACAAGGACGGCTACCGCTACCTGCAGGACTACGGCCTCGGCCCCGCCACCCCCGAGCCGCGCAACAAGGCCATGGAGCTGGGCCCGCGCGACCGCCTGAGCCAGGCCTACTGGCACGAGAAGCAGAAGGGTCGCACCGTGCAGGGCCCGCATGGCCATGTGGTGCACCTGGACCTGCGCCATCTGGGCGAGAAGAAGCTGCGCGAGCGCCTGCCGCAGATCTACGAGCTGGCCGTCGAATACCTGGGCGTGGACCCGGCCAAGGAACCGATCCCGGTGCTGCCGGCGGTGCACTACACCATGGGCGGCATCATGGCCGACGGCAAGACCGCGGCGCCGCTGCCGGGCCTGTACTCGGCCGGCGAATGCTCCAGCGTGGGCATCCACGGCGCGAACCGCCTGGGCTCCAACTCGCTCACCGAGCTGCTGGTGTTCGGCAAGCTGGCCGGCACCGAGGCCGCGGCGTTCGCGCGCAAGCATGGGCATGGCGATGCCGCGGCGATCGGCGCCCTGGCCGAGGAAGTGCGCGGCCATGCGCTCTCGCTGGTGACGCGGCCCAGCGGCGGGGAACGCATCGCCACCCTGCGCAAGGAGATGGCGCAATGCATGGAAGACGGCTGCGGCATCTACCGCAGCGCCGACACCATGCGCGCCGCCTGCGCCAAGCTGGCCGAGCTGAAAGCTCGCTACCAGCACCTGCACCTGGACGACCATTCGCGCGCCTGGAACACCGAGTGGCTGCTGGCCATCGAGCTGGGCTATCTGCTCGACGTGGCTCAGGCGATCGCCCACTCGGCCCTGCAGCGCGAGGAATCGCGCGGCTCGCACCAGCGCCTGGACGGCTTCGCCGAGCGCGACGACGCGCGTTTCCTCAAGCACAGCCTGGCTTACTACGCTGGCGCCGAGGCACCGCGCATCGCCTACGGCGACGTGAAGATCACCAGCTCGCCGCCGGGCACGCGCGCCTATGGCGCGGCGGGCGAGAAAGCGGATGCGGAGGCGCGCCATGTCTGAAACCATCACCAAAAGCATCGTCATCGAAGTGATGCGCTACCGGCCCGAGCAGGAAAGCGAGCCGGTCTGGGAACGCTTCACCGTGCCCTATACCGACGACATGTCGGTGCTGCAGGGCCTGCAGGCGATCAAGGACGACCAGGACGGTTCCCTGAGCTTCCGCTGGTCCTGCCGCATGGCCATCTGTGGCAGCTGCGGCATGATGATCAACGGCAAGCCCATGCTGAGCTGCCAGACCTTTTTGCGCGACTTCGCCCCCGGGCCGATCCGCGTCGAGGCGCTGGCGCATCTGCCGATCGAGCGCGATCTGGTGGTGAGCGTCGAGCCCTTCGTGAAGAAGCTCGAGAGCGTCAAGCCCTACATCATTCCCAAGGAGCCGCGCGCGCTGGCGCAGGGCGAGTACTTGCAGACGCCCGAGGAGCTGGAGCGCATCGAGCAGTACAGCTCCTGCATCAACTGCATGCTCTGCTACGCCGCCTGCCCGCAGTTCGGCATCGACCCCGAGTTCACCGGCCCCGGCGTGCTGGCCCTCTTGCACCGCTACAACGCCGACTCGCGCGACGGCGGCCAGGCCGAGCGCATGGAGGTGCTGAACGCGCAGGACGGCGTCTGGAGCTGCACCGCGGTGGGCTATTGCTCCGAGGTCTGCCCCAAGGGCGTGGACCCGGCGCGTGCGGTGAACCAGAACAAGATGAACAGCGCCACCGATTACTTCAAGCGCTTTCTGCTGCCCGGCTCCAAGCGAGGAGGCAAGCCATGAACGTCAAACGCCATCCGCCCTACCGCCGCCCGATGACGGGCTGGTGGAAGCGCGATCCCTTCTTCATGCGCTATATGTTGCGCGAGACCACCGCCTTCGCGGTGGCCGCCTACGCCATCGTGCTGTGCGTCGGCGTGGTGCGCCTGGCGCAGGGCGAGGCGGCCTGGAACGGCTGGCTGCAGGCGCTGCGCTCGCCGCTCTCGCTGCTGCTGCACCTGGTGCTGCTGATCGCCTTCGTGATCCATGCCTACAGCTGGTTCCAGATCATGCCCAAGACCCTGCCGATGATCAAAATGGGCGGTGAGCAAGTCAGCGCCGGTGCCATCCAGCGCACCGGCTGGAGCGCCGCCGCCATCGCGACGGTGCTGGTCCTGGCCCTCGCCGCATGGTGGCAATCATGAGCAAGCCGCGTTCGAATGCACCGATCTTCTGGCTGATGTTTGGTGCCGGCGGCATGCTGTCGGCGCTGCTGGGCACGGCCCTGGTCTTCATCACCGGGCTGGCGGTGCCGCTGGGCTGGTTCTACTCGCCCGAGCTGCTGAGCTACCCGCGCGTGCTGGCGCTGGCGCAGCATGGCCTGGGCAAGCTCTTCCTGCTGGCGGTGATCGCGCTGTTCGCCTGGCATGCCGCGCACCGCATCCTCTGCAGCCTGCACGACATCGGCATCCACAAGGGCCTGGTGGCCAAGCTCTGCTGCTATGGCAGCGCCTTTGCCATCAGCGTGGTGGCGGCGGTCAATCTACTGCGGGTCGGCTTCTGAACATTTCGTTGTTCGCGGTGCTGCTGGCGCTGGCCCTGCCGGCCCATGCCGGCCTGTGCGAGAGCGGCCGGCAGCAATCGCCGGTGGACATCGTCGCCCCGCAGCGCCATACCATGCCGACCTTGCGTTTTGACTACCGCGCCGGCCCGGCTCGCGTGCAGCACGACGGCCATACGGTGCGGCTGCGCGTGGCCGCCGGCAGCCGGCTGCTGATCGGTGGCCAGCCCTATGCCCTGCAGCAGCTGCATTTCCACCTGCCCGGTGGCGACCGCCTGCGCGGCGAAGACTTCCCCATGGCCATGCATCTGCTGCACAAGAGTCGCAGCGGCCAGCTGCTGGCCCTGGTGCTGTGGTTCCGCCTGGGTGCCGAGCACCCGGCCCTGGCCAGGCTGCTGCCCGAGCTGCCGGCGCAGGGCGAGGCCGAGCGCCGGCTGGCGCTGGACGCGGCGGCGCTGCTGCCCGGCGAGCGCGGCTACTTTGCCTACACCGGCTCGCTCACCGCGCCGCCCTGCACCGAGGGCGTGCAATGGCTGCTTGCGCAACAGCCGCAGACGCTCTCGGCCGCGCAACTGCAGCGGCTGGCAAGCTTGATAGCGCCCAATGCACGCGCGCCGCAGCCGCTGAATGGCCGGGCGGTGCGCGAGAGTCTGTAGCAAGGTTCTTCATCGATGTGGGAAAGCGACCGCCAAGGTGGGCGGACGGCAAAGCCCTGGGCGGGTGGCCGCTGCGGCCCGGATGCGCAGGCCCTCGCAATGCTCGGGCTCCCCTGCGGTGCTCGGCCCTTGCGGCCTGGCGCACAACTCACTGCGCTCACCTACGGCTCGCTGCGTTCAGACAGAGTGCGCCATTCCAGTGCTTGAAGCGCGCGGGTACGCGCGCGGCCGCAAGGCCCTGTGCTCCTCGGCAGCGCAAGAGGGCCGCCGCAACCACCCGCCCCGTGCTTTGCCAACACCGATCGGTGTGCGCGCCCCTCGTGCCACGGGCCGCGGCGCGAACGCACTTCGCTGCCAAAATTCTGGGAGCTTCACGCCTACTGGTGAAGCACCTTTGTCAGCCCCTTTGCCCGCGGTCAAAGCCGCGCCGAGCGCACTCGGGCATGGTGACGCCATGAAGCTGCTCATACCCCGCCATTGCCTTTCTTTTCTCACCCTCGCGGCGCTGATGCTGCTGTGCGAGCCGGCCGCTGCCAAGGCGCCCAAGCCAGCTCAGCGACCCGACGCGCCGGGCACACCGGTCGAGGTCACGAGCGAGATGCTGGGCGCCGGCATGGTGTCCAGCGGCACGGTGCTGCCGCCGATTCCGCCCGTCACCGGCAGCCGGGGCAAGCCGGTGGCCTCCTGGGGCAAGCCGCTGCCTTATCCCATCGTGATCGCCGACCGGCGCAACAACCGGCTCATCGAGGTGGCGCCCGACAAGCGCATCGTCTGGGAATTCCCCTCGCCCAATCTCAAGCTCTACCGCGGCAACGAGGACGTGAACTTCTCGGCCGATGGCCGCCAGCTGGCGGTCAGCGAGGAGGACAACTTCGACGTGCACCTGGTGGACTATGAGCAGCGCGCCATCACCTGGACCTATGGCGTGCCCGACACGCGCGGCAGCAAGGGCAATCTGCTCAACTACCCGGACGATGCGCACCTGCTGGCCGACGGCATGTTCCTCACCGCCGACATCCGCAACTGCCGCGTGCTCATCGTCGATCCCAAGGACAGCAGCATCAAGACCCAATGGGGCCAGCCCGGCCATTGCAAGCACCAGCCGCCGCAGTACCTGGGCCATCCCAACGGTGCCACGCCGATGGACAACGGCGACATCCTGGTGACCGAGATCAGCGAGGCCTGGGTCTCGCGCATCACGCGCGCCGGCCAGGTGCTGTGGAGCGTGCGCGCCCCGCATGTGCGCTATCCCTCCGACACCTTTCCTACCGTGGACGGCAAGCAGCTGATCGTGGCCGACTTCAGCAAGCCCGGCCGCGTGGTGATCTTCGACCCCGCCAGCGGCAAGCCGAGCTGGGAATACTTCGTGCGCGAGGGCGAGGGCATGCTGGACCATCCCTCCATCGCCCGCGAGCTGCCCGACACCGGCGACGTGCTGGTGGTGGACGACCTGCACGACCGCGTCATCGTGGTGGACCGCCAGACCAAGGCCATCATCTGGCAGTACGGGGTGAAGGGCGTGAAAGGCCACCTGCCCGGTTACCTGAACTACCCGGACGGCGTGGACCTGGATCTGTTCCGCGACTGGCGCGTCGCGAAGCCCTAGCGCGCTATTTCAGCTGCCGCGTCAGCGCGCCGCTGACGCGCCGCAGCAGCCACTTGGGCGTGGCGCGGCCGGCCAGCACGGTGGCCAGGTTGAGCACGCCCGGCACGCGTATCACCTCGCCCTGCATGCAGGCCTCGAAACCCTCGTCGGCCACCGCCTCGGCGCTGCCGATCACAAAGCCGGGCAGCCTGGCGAGTTCGGCATGCTCGGCGCGCGCCTGCTCCAGCATGCCCGTCGCGGTGATGCCGGGGCACAGCGCCGTGATGCTCACGCCCGTGCCCTTCAACTCCTCCGACAGCGACTCGGTGAGCGAGAGCACATAGGCCTTGGTGGCGGCATAGCTGGCCAGGCTGGGCACCGGCTGGAAGGACGCGATCGAGGCCACGTTGAGCACCCGGCCCTGGCCGCGCGCCACCATAGGCGGCACAAAGGCGGCCAGCATGGCGGTGAGGCCGCTGACGTTCAGGTCGATGAGCTGCTGGTGGCGCTGCGCCGGCAGCTCCACAAAGCTGCCATGGGCCAGCACGCCGGCGTTGTTCACCAGCAGGTCGATGGGCCGGCGCGCCCGCTTCATCGCGCTGGCCAGGTTGGCGGCGGCGTCGGGCCGGGCGAGATCGGCCGCCACCGCCCAGGCCTTCACGCCATGCTCGGCCGCCAGCTCCTTGGCCAGGGCCTCGAGCTTGTCGGCGCTGCGCGCTACCAGCACGACGTTGAAACCGCCACGCGCAAAGCGCCGGGCCAGCGCCGCGCCTATGCCCGAGGAGGCGCCGGTGATGAGGGCGGTCAATGTGCGTGGGGCTGTCATGCGGCCATACTACGCCCATGTGCCATGCCAGCGATGCCAAGCGCGTAACCCTCGGAATCACTGGGCGGCGCGCCCTCGGCTGGCTGGTCGGCTTGCTGGCAGGGTCGCTGGCAGGGTTGCTGGCTTTGGGGCCGGCCTTGGCGGCCGAACCTCTGCCGGCTAGGCCCAGCATCTCGGCGGACGGTGCCGCGGTGCTGGATCCGCAGGCCAGGCTGGCCTGGGCGCGCTGCGTGGAAGGCATGGCCTGGACCGGCAAGTTCTGCCGCGGCACGCCCCAGCTGATGAGCCTGCCGCAGGCGCTGGCCCATGCGCGTGGCCGCAGCCAGGCCGATGGCCTGGCCTGGCGCCTGCCACGCGTCCAGGAGCTGCAGCGGCTGGTGGAGAGGGGAAAGCAAGCGGCCAGGCCCGTCGGGCCGGACCCGCTGCTGTTTCCCGATACGCCGCGCGAGCTGTTCTGGAGCGCCACGGCCCAGCTCGGCGGGCGCGCCAGCAACCCCTACAACTACGGCACGGTGATGCGTGGCAGCGGCGGCGAGGCGCCCAGCGCCGCCATGCTGGGCTGGGCCGTGCATCTGGGCAGCGGCGCGGCGCATGGCGACGTCAGCAAGAGCAGCCGCCTGCTGGTGCGGCTGGTGCGCACTCTGGATTAGCCCGCGATCAGCTCCGCGATCGCGCACCCTATCTCGGTGGTGCTGGCGCTGCCACCCAGGTCCGGCGTGCGTGGGCCGCGGGCCAGCACCTGCTCGATCGCCGCCAGCATGGCGTCATGCGCGGGCCGGCAGCCGAGGAAGTCCAGCAGCAGTGCCGCCGACCAGATCATCGCCACCGGGTTAGCGATGTTCTTGCCATAGATGTCGGGCGCCGAGCCATGCACCGGCTCGAACAGCGAGGGAAAACTGCGCTCGGGATTGAGATTGGCCGATGGCGCCAGGCCGATGGTGCCGGTGCAGGCGGGGCCCAGGTCGGAGAGGATGTCGCCGAACAGGTTGGAGGCCACCACCACGTCGAAGCGCTGCGGCTGCAGCACGAAGCGGGCGCAGAGGATGTCGATGTGCTGCTTGTCCACCGCCACCTCGGGGTAGGCCTGCGCCATCTCGGCGGCGCGCTCGTCCCACCAGGGCATGCTGATGGCGATGCCATTGCTCTTGGTGGCGACGGTGAGCTGTTTGCGCGCACGCGCGCGCGCCAGCTCGAAGGCATAGCGCAGCACGCGTTCGGTGCCATGGCGGGTGAACACCGACTCCTGGATCACCAGCTCGCGTTCGGTGCCCTCGAACAGCCGGCCGCCCAGGTTGGTGTACTCGCCCTCGGTGTTCTCGCGCACCACGAAGAAGTCGATCTCGCCGGGCTGGCGGCCGGCCAGCGGGCAGGGCACGCCCTCGAACAGGCGCACCGGGCGCAGATTGATGTACTGGTCGAACTCGCGGCGGAACTTCAGCAGCGAGCCCCACAGCGAGATGTGGTCCGGCACCGTGGCCGGCCAGCCCACCGCGCCGAACAGGATCGCGTCCATGCCCTGCAGCTGCGCCTTCCAATCGGCGGGCATCATCTGGCCATGGGCCAGGTAGTAGTCGCAGCTGGCCCAGTCGATGTGGGTCAGTTCCAGCGCGATGTCGAAGCGCGCGGCCGCTGCCTGCAGGGCGCGCAGGCCCTCGGGCATGACCTCGCGGCCGATGCCGTCGCCGGGGATGACGGCGACCCTGAAGGGCTTGTGCTTGCTCATGCGTGGGTTGCTTTCTTTGCTCATGCGGCCGAGGCGGGCAGGCCGAAGACCTTGTCAAAGCCCCAGGTGAAGGCGATCGAATAGACAAAAAAGAAGGCCAGCAGCACCAGGTCGGCGAGCAGGGCGTTCCACAGCGAGGTCTGCAACCACCAGGCCATGATGGGCACCAGCCACAGCACCAGGCCGCCCTCGAAGCCGATGCCATGGGCCAGGCGGCGCCAGACGGAACGCCCGCGCCGCGCCTGGCGAGCCTCCCAGCGCTCGAACCAGCTGTTGAACAGATAGCTCCAGCCCAGCGCGATGGAGGACATCAGCAGCGCCAGCGCCAGCGTGGAGCCGGCCTGCTGCTCGAAGGCCAGGCTCAGCAGCGGGCCCACCACGGCCACGGCAATGGCTTCATAGAGCAGGGCCTGGACGATGCGGCGCGTTCTGGGACTTTTGGGGTGCATGGGGCGATGCGCGGCACGCGCGAACAACAACACAGACGCGCGATGCTAGCCGCTTCATGCGCCCTAGAGCGTGTTTACGGTCCCGTCATAGTGCCCGTTGCCCCGCAAAGGCAGGGGATGCAAGGCGCAAACCGCAGCCGGGTTGGACACCCGGCGAGGATTTGCAACGCCGCAGACGCTGTCTTTGCGGGGCAACCCGAAGGGCAAGGCAGCCCAGGGGCGCACTCGTCGTTGCCCACCTTGGCCAGGCGGCGAGCCTGGCCTGCGGCGTGCGCCTAGATTGCGCCCCTGGGCTGCCTTGCGGGCACTATGACGGGATCGTAAACACGCTCTAAACCTGCTCGGGCCGCATCTCGATGGCGCCGCAGGGGCATTCGGCCGCGCACATGCCGCAGCCCTTGCAGTAGTCGTAGTTGAACTCGAAGCGCTGGCCAGGCCCCAGCTTGATGACGGCGTTGTCGGGGCAGACGCCGTAGCAGTTGTCGCACTCGAAGCAGTTGCCGCAGCTCAGGCAGCGGCGCGCCTCGAACAGCGCGTTCTCGGCGGTGAGCCCGCCCTGCACCTCGTCGAAGCTGCTGCTGCGGCGCGCCAGGTCCAGCTGCGGGCGCATGGTCTTGGGCGCGTCGCTGTAGTACCAGGGGTTGAGGCGCTCGAAGCTGGCGGGCTCATGCTTGGGCGGCAGGTTCAGCGCGTGGCCGCGCAGCCAGGCGTCGATGTTGCGGGCGGCCTTCTTGCCATGGCCCACCGCCACCGTGACATTGCGCTCGGCCGGCACCATGTCGCCGCCGGCGAAGATGCCGGCATGGCCGGTCATCATGGTGGCCGGGTCCACCTGCACCACGCCGTCCTGCACGGCAAGACCTGGCACGCGGTCCAGCAGCGAAAGATCCACGTCCTGCCCGAGCGCCAGCACCAGCGAGTCGGCCTCCAGCATCTCGAACTCGCCGGTAGGCTGGGGGCGGCCCTGCGCGTCCAGCGTCATCTTTTCGATCATCAGCGCGCCCTCGCTGGCGTGCTTGATGGTGGAGAGCCACTTCACCATCACGCCTTCCTCCAGCGCCTCCTCGACCTCGAGGTCGTGCGCGGGCATCTGCGCGCGCGTGCGGCGATAGACGATGATGGCCTCGGTGGCGCCCAGCCGTTTGGCGGTGCGCGCCACGTCGATGGCGGTGTTGCCGCCGCCATAGACCACCACGCGGCGGCCCAGCATGGGCCGCTCGGCGCCCTCCATCGAGCGCAGCAGCGCGACGGCGTCGAGGATGTGTGCGCCGTCCTTGGCGGGGATGAAGGCACGCTTGGCGATATGCGCGCCCACCGCCAGGAAGGCGGCGTCATAGCCGCCGATGCGCATGGTCTCGGCCAGGTCGCTGACCTTGCAGTTGAGCTTGACCTGCACGCCCATCGCGACGATGCGCTGCAGCTCCGCCTCCAGCACCTCGCGCGGCAGGCGGTACTTGGGGATGCCGAAGCGCATCATGCCGCCCAGCATCGGGCCGGCCTCCAGCACGGTGACGCGGTGACCCAGGCGGCGCAGCTGATAGGCGGCCGACATGCCCGAGGGCCCGGCGCCCACCACCAGCACATGCTTGCCCGACTCATCCGCCGGCGGCGCGAACTGCCAGCCCTGCTTCAAGGCCTCGTCGCCCAGAAAGCGCTCCACCGAGTTGATGCCCACCGCCGCGTCGAGCTGGCCGCGGTTGCAGGCGCCCTCGCAGGAGTGATAGCAGACCCGGCCCATGGTGGCGGGGAAGGGGTTGTCGCGCGTGAGATGGCGCCAGGCCGCCTCGTAGGCGCCGCTCTCGGCGTGGAACAGCCAGCCCTGGATGTCCTCGCCGGCCGGGCATTGCGCATTGCAGGGCGGCAGGCGGTCCACATAGACCGGGCGCTCGGTGCGCCAGGAGCCGGTCTTGTTGGCCAGCGAGGAGCCGGGATCCAGCGTGATCGCGAAAGG
The DNA here is from genome assembly GCF_058788955.1 of Roseateles sp. FW301-B2. Lineage (NCBI taxonomy): Bacteria > Pseudomonadati > Pseudomonadota > Betaproteobacteria > Burkholderiales > Sphaerotilaceae > Roseateles > Roseateles sp. FW301-B2. The sequence goes on along the minus strand of NZ_JBYTBE010000043.1, from coordinate 24,111 downwards.
TCGTGCGTCCTTCATACCGTCACCTCTTCGTCCAGCAGCTTGAAGCGGCGGATGTTCTTGTCAGCATCGGCCTGGATGCGCGCCAGCATCTCGGGGTGACCGGGTTGGCCGGGCTGGGCGAATAGATGGGCAAAGCGTTTCTGCGGCTTCAGGTATTCGGCCACCGGCACGCGGTGGCGGATCTTGGTGACGCTGGTGATCTCGCCATGCTCGGCCTCGAAGACCGGGAAGATGCCGGTCTCGCGCGCCAGCCTGGCAAGCCTGATGGTGTCCTGGCTGGCGGCGCCCCAACCCAGCGGGCAGGGCACCAGGATGTGCAGGTAGCGCGCGCCGCGCAAGCTCATGGCGCGCTCGACCTTGGCCTCCAGGTCGCGCAGATCGGCCACGGTGGCGGTGGCCACGTAGGGGATCTCGTGCGCCATCGCGATCAGCGGCAGGTTCTTGCCCTGGCCGAAGGACGCGCCGGGCTGCACGCCCACGGCCATGGTGGTGGCGGTGCGCGCGGCCGGCGGCGTGGCCGAGCTGCGCTGCACGCCGGTGTTCATATAGGCCTCGTTGTCGTAGCAGATGTAGAGCACGTCGTCGTTGCGCTCGAACATGCCCGAGAGGCAGCCGAAGCCGATGTCGGTGGTGCCGCCATCGCCGCCCTGGGCGATCACGCGCGTGGCGCTTTCGCTCATGCCGGCCTTCAGGGCCTTGACCTTGAGCGCCGCAGCGATGCCGGTGCCCACCGCCGCGGCATTGCCGAACAGCGAATGGATCCAGGGCAGCTGCCAGGAACTCTCGGGGTAGGGCGTGGAGAACACCTCCAGGCAGCCGGTGGCGTTGGCGGCGATCAGCTGGCCGCGGGTGGCGCGCATCGCGGCGTCCACCGCATAGCGCGCGCCCAGCGCCTCGCCGCAGCCCTGGCAGGCGCGGTGGCCCGAGTTGATCGAGTTGCTGCGCTCGCTGGACGACTGCACGCTGCGCTGCTCGGGCGCCAGCAGGCGGTTGCCCACCGTGAAGGTGCCGGTCTGGTAGAACTTGATCTGGGGAGCATTCATTCAGGCCACCTTTGAAGCAACCGTGCCCACATCGCGCAGCAGGTTCTCGGCAATCGGGCCGCTGCGCCGCATCTGCGCCTCGCGCTGCAGCTGGCGCTGCACGATGCGCTCGTCGAGGTCCAGGAAGCTCAGCGGCGGCAGCGCATCGGCCACCGCCTGCAGCAGCATGCGCTGCAGCGAGGCCTGGGTGATGGCGCGCCCGCCCAGGCCGGCCACCACGGTATAACCATGCAGCTGCAGGCCCGACAGCGCCAGCCGCACGTCGGTGGAGACCACCCCGCCCAGGCCCACCGAGAAGCTCTTCTCCAGCACCACCACGCGCCGCGCGCCCTGCAGCGCGGCGCGCACCGCGGCGAGCGGGAAGGGGCGGAAGGAATGGATGCCCAGCACGCCGATCTTCAAGCCCTGCTGCTCGCGCAGGCCGTCCACCGTGTCCTTGAGCGTGCCCAGCACCGAGCCCAGCGCGACGACGATGGTCTCGGCGTCCTCGCAGCGGTAGCCGCGCACCAGCCCGCCCGAGGCACGGCCGAAGCGCGCCGCATAGTCCTCGGCGATGCGCGGGATCACCTCCAGCGCCATCAGCTGCTTGGCATGCGCCAGATAGCGCACCTCCATGAAGGCCTCGGGCCCGACCATCGCGCCGATCGACACCGGCTCGGCCGGGTCCAGCAGCTGGCGCGGCTCGTAGGGCGGCAGGAAGTCGTCGACCTCGTGCTGCGCCGGGATGTCCACGCGCTCGTAGGCATGGGTGAGGATGAAGCCGTCCATGCACACCATCACCGGCATGGAGAGTTCCTCGGCCAGCTTGAAGGCCTGGATGTGCAGGTCCACCGCCTCCTGGTTGGTCTCGGCGAAGAGCTGGATCCAGCCGCAATCGCGCTGGCTCATCGAGTCGCTGTGATCGTTCCAGATATTGATGGGCGCACCGATGGCGCGGTTCGCCACCGTCATCACGATCGGCAGGCCCAGGCCCGAGGCGTTGTAGACCGCCTCGGCCATGAAGAGCAGGCCCTGGCTGGCGGTGGCGGTGTAGCTGCGCGCGCCGGCCGCCGAGGCGCCGATGGCCACGCTCATGGCCGCGAATTCACTCTCCACATTGATGAACTCGCAGGGCGTGAGCGTGCCATCCTTCACCAGCTCGCCGAGGCCCTCGACGATATGCGTCTGCGGCGAGATCGGGTAGGCGCAGATCACCTCGGGGCGGCACAGCGCCACCGCTTCGGCCACGGCGTGCGAGCCTTCACATTGCTTGAGCATGGTGGGCCAACTCCTGCATTTCCTGGCTGACGAACTCGAAGGCCTCGGCGGCTGCGGCGATGTTGGCGGCAGCCAGCTTGGCGCTGAACTTGGCCTGGATGGCATGCGACACCGCCGCCAGCGACACCAGGCCCGAGAGCGCCGCAAAGCCGCCCAGCAGCACCGCATTCGGCAGCGGCCGACCGAGATGCTTGAGCGCGATCTCGGTGGCCGGCACGGTGGTGAGGCGCTCGTGGCGGAAGCGCGCCGCCACCTCGGCCAGGCCCAGCTCGTCGAAGCTGCGCCGGCTGTTGATGAGCACATAGCCATCCGGCTTGAGCCCCTGGAACACATCCACCTGGTGCAGGAGCGTGGGGTCCTGCACGATCAGCACATCGGGCGCCAGGATGGGCTCGCGCAGGCGGATTTCGCGCTCCGCGATGCGGCAGAAGGCCACCACCGGCGCGCCGGTGCGCTCCGAGCCGAAGCTGGGGAAGGCCTGGGCATGGCGGCCCTGCTCGAAAGCGGCGACCGACAGCAGCTCGGCCGCCGTCACCACGCCCTGGCCACCACGGCCGTGAATACGGATCTGCAACATCGGGGGCGCTCCCTCCCTTGAGTGGGTGCTGCCTATTCTTCGCCCGCGCAAGGCCCGGCGACATGACGAATATCAACCTCGGCCTTGCTCCGGCGCCGCATCCACCAGGTCGAGGATGCCGGGCCCGGCCGGGCTGGCTACGCTTCGAGGCCCCCACTGCCCGCTCACTGCCATGCCCTTGCTCCAGGTCGACCCCAAGCTGCTTGACGCCGCCAACGCCTTTCGCAAGAACCCCGCCGCCGGCCTGCCGCCGCTGCTGGCTGCCGTGGGCGCCCCGCACGACGTGCAGTTGCTGGTCACGCCGCTGGGTGAGCTGAAGAACGAGCAGCAGCCGGAGCTCAGCGCCAAGCTGCTCGACGCCGCCGGCAAGACCGCCACCACGCAGCTCGGCTGGGAATGGTCGGCGCAGGCCGATGCCTCCCTGGGCCTCAGCATCGCCCCCATGCTGGACGCCGAGGAGAACCGGCAGCTGGGCATAGCACCGGCCGACGGCCATGTCGTGATGTCCTATGGCGCGGCGCTGAGCCTCTCGGCCGGGCTGGGCGGCCAGCAGAGCATCGGCGCATGGGGCCAGGCCAGCGCCAATCTCTCGGCCGGCACCGATGCCCGTCTCTGGTGGTATGTGCAGGCCGAGAACAGGGCCAGCGTGGTCGACGCGGCCGCAGACGCCGCGCGCTACTGGCTGCTGCCCAACGACCTGGAGGGCCTGCTCAGGCTCGCCCCCGATCCGATGTTCTGGGGCCTGCGCCTGGACCTGAAGGCCCAGCTGACGGCGGGCCTGAGCGTGGGGGCGAAAGCCGGCTGGACCGCCTGGACCTACGGCCTGGATGGCGCGCGTGCCGGCGTCGGGTTGAGCGTGGGCATGGATGCGCGCCTGCAGCTGCAGCACCAGGGTGGCATGCGCCTGCATGTGCGGCCCGAGCAGCGCGGCGGCGCCTGGGGCCTGAAGCTGGAGCTGGAGACTCTGGACGCGCATGACGAGCGCTTCGGTGTGACGCTCAGCGCCGGCCTGGATCTGCGTGCGTTGGCCGCCAGCGCCGAGCGCGCGCTGCGCGCCGGCTGGCCCGCGCTCGATGCCGGCAGGCTGAGCGCGCTGACCCAGCCCGGCACGGCCCTGGGCGCACAACTGGGCGAGCTGCTGAGGGCGAAGATAGCCAATCCGGAGCTGGAGCAACTGGCATTGCTGCTGTTCGGCCAGCGCGCGCTGCCGGATGTCGAGCGCCAGCTGGTGGACCGCCTCACGGCGCCGCTGGTGGACGCGCTGGACAACGCCTCGCAGCAGCTGGCCAGCCAGTCGGCCGATGCCGCGCAGCTCGCCAGCGACTGGATGGAGCGCCTGCTGGGCAAGGCGGCTGGCGACACCCTGCTGGGCAAGCCGTCGGTCGCCAAGGCCGCGAATGCCGCGCTCAAGGCCGCCAGCAGCGCCCTGGCCGCCGAGCTCAAGAAGCTTGATGGCGAGGTCCAGGCCGCGCAGGCCAAGGTCAAGGCGGGCGCCAGCGACGCGCTGGACACATTGCTGGCGCCGCTGGGTGCCTTCGGCGCGCGCCTCAACGAGGAGCTCGCCAAGCTTGATCAGAACCCGGTGTCCACGGCCATCGCCAAGGCGCTGCAGGCCTATAACGACGCACGCGCCGGGCTGCTGGCGGCGCTCAGCGAGGCCAAGAAGGCCAGGCTGGGCATCACGCTGTCGGAGCAGGTACAGCGCAGCCGCAATGCCAGCCTGGCCTTCGAGGGCTGGTTCGGCCCGAACGGCGACCGGGCGGCCGCGCAGCGCCTTTACCAGGCCTTGTGCAGCGGCCGCATCGGCCTGCTGGGCGAGCTGGTGGATGCCGCAAGCGCCGGGGGCTGCTTCGAGCTGGGTAGCGGCTGGTTGTCGGAGACCAGCAAGCTGGTCGACAGCGAGTCGGCCCTGCTGAGCCTGTTCGGGCGGGATTTCTCGAGCTCGCGCGTGAGCCTGATCGGCATGCGCTTCAAGGCCGACCTCTGGGGCCATCTGAGCGCCGCCGATGCCAATGTCGACATCGAGGCCGTCACCAAGAACCAGTGGCTGCAGCGCAGCGTCGCGCTGGGCGTGTATGTGAGCCTGGCGCAGCGCGACGGGCAGGCCGAGCTGAGCCTGTCGCTCAAGGGGGCTTACGCGGCGCGCGGCAAGGCCACCACCAAGGCCTTTGTGCAGCATGTGGTGGACGACTACGCGGCGCTGCTGGGCGCGCGCACGCACCGCGATGTCGGCCTGCTGCTGAACCCGCCGGTGGCGCCGGAGAACGCCAAGGCCTATTGGCGCGACCTCGTGCTGACCCTGCCGGTGGCGCTGAATGCGCCGGCCTGGCGCCGCTTCGAGACCCTCGACCCTGCCCAGGTGCAGGCCTGCTTCCTGGCGCATGGGCTGGATTGCCTGGACCAGTACTACGCGGGCATGGCGGGTTTCTCGCACACCTCGCCCAGCGAGGTCTTGAAGGAGCTGGCCGACGAGAACTTCAAGGGCGGCGGCTCGCAGCAGGCCCGCATGCTGGCCTACCTGGGCCTGTACCGGCCGGGCCATGTCTCGGCCCGCAACCCGGATCTCGACGCTGCGAACCGTGTCGGCATCGCGGTGCAAAGCGGCACATGGACGGATGGCAGCCGCCGCCTGTCGGTGTTCCATCGCTTCGCCGCCGTGCTGCGCTGCGCCCGCACCCTGCATGCCGCCGGGCCGAGGCTGCGCGCCATTCTGCTGGCCGAGCCCGTGCTGGGGCCGCCGGCCGCGTTGCGCGCCGGCATCGAGCCGCTGCTGATGGAGATTCGCGACGCGCTGGAAGCGGTGGCGGTGGCCAGCGAAACCATGAGCGGCATCGGCATCGGCACCTTCGACGAAGGCATGACCTGGGCCTTCAACACCTTCATCCTCGCCATGGCCGATCTGATCGGGCAGCTGCCGCCGGGCTTTCTGCTGATGGCGGCCGGGCCGGGCGATGCGCAGCCGGTGCCGCTGCTGCTCAGCTAGGGCCTGAGCGGCAGCGGGTGTGGTCCGCGCGCGGCGCGACTACTTGCGGAACACCAGGTAGAGCGGGTCTTCCGAGGTGGCGTGCCGCACCTGGGCGTTGTCGAAGGCCGAAAAGCCGAAGCCGTAGCGCGCGCCGAGGTCGGCAAACTGCACGTCGTACTTGCTGCCCGTGACCAGCTTGCGTGCCACCACCGAGGTGTACATGCCGTTCTTCCAGCTCACCGCGACGCGGATGTCGGCACGGTCGCCCTGCAGCGGGTTGATGATGTAGGAGGCTACCTCGTCGCCGGGCTTGAACTTGCTGTCGTCGAAGGCCACCTCTTCGCCGCGCTTGATGAAGTAGCTGCCGCCGGCATTGCCCGCCTTGGCCTCGCGGCTCATGAACTGCGGCTTGCCATCCACCAGGGGCACGGCGTTGTACTCGCCCGTGGCCGTGCCCGGATCGCTCTTGCGGCCGGCGTTCGGGCTGGCCTTGGCGTCGTAGCGGGTGTGGTCCACGTACTGGTCGTCCACATAGCCGAAGGGTGCGGTGCGCGAGCCCTTCATATGCCACATATCGGCCAGCTCGCCCTCCTTGGCGCTGTACTTGTTGCCATAGGGCTTGCCCTGGTCCAGATGGCATAGCGCGGCGCAACCCTGCTTGTCGAAGCCGGGGATGGAGTTACCGATCGGCCAGATCATGGCCCACTTGTCTTCGTAATAGATGTTGTCGTCGCCGCCCTTGTCGGCCGGGTCCTTGAGCTTCTTCCAGCTGCCGTCGGCCTGCTTCTGGTAGGGGCCACGGCGCAGCGAGTGGGTGGGGTCGGCGTACTGGATCAGGAAGTAGACCGAGTCGCCGGCGTAGACCGCCTTCAGGGTGGCCTGGGTGTCGCCCTTGCCGCCGAAATTGGCGCCATCGGTCAGCGCCACGCTGAGCGGCCTGGCCTGGGCCCAGGCGGGGTCGGCGGCGCCGGCCTGCAGATTGGGCGCGGCCTTGGCCTGCAGGGCCACCAGGGTGTTAGGTGGCATGGCTTCTTCGCGTGCCGATTGGCAGCCAGCCAGACTCAGCGCCAGGCCGGCGAGTGCAATGGCATGAAGGACGTTCTTCGACATGGAGATCTCCCGATCAGGATTGAACCCCGTGGTTGACTGCATCGTCGCCTGAACCCAAGCGGCACCCCAAGGGGATTGCTTGCAGTGTCGATCTGCCGGGGCGGGAGGGGCTTGCGCCATGTCAAGGCGGGCCGCTCGCACGTGGCCGGGCCCGCTTGTCTATAGTCGCAGCTACGCGCCCGCTCCGGGTGCCCGCAAAAATCTTCATGCCGCATCGCACACTCCATATGGCAAGCCTGCATCACGGCGCCGGTTTCGCCGCGCCGGCGCCGCGCAGCCTGGCCATGCGCCGTCGCCTCCAGGTCTTCGTTGCGGTGTTCGGCCTTGGCCTGCTGCTGGGGCTGGGCCTGGACTTCATGCGCAGCGCCGTCTACACGGCCAGTGCCAAGCTGCAGATCATCCCGGCGCCGGGCCTGGTGGCGGGTGCGGCCTCGTCAGCGGCCACGCTGACGCCGGTGGCACCGGCGCTGCAGCTGGAGGGCGAGATCCTGCGCAGCCGCGCCCTGGTGCAGCAGGCGGTTGAGCAGCTGAGCGCCCAGGGGCTGATCAAGGCGGGGGCGGATGACCCGGTGCTGGCGGTGCAGCAGCTGCTCTCGGTGCGGCCGGTGGCCGACAGCCAGCTGTTGCAGCTGCAGGCCCAGAGCCCGGACGCCGCACTGGTGGCGCCCCTGGTCAACACCCTGGTGGAGGTGTACCGGCGCGCCCAGAGCGAGAGCGGCAGCCTGGCCTCGAACGAGAAGCTGGATGCGGCGCGCGAGGAGATCCGCGTGATCGAGGCCAGGCTGGCGGACAAGCGCCACGCCGCCGAGAGCTACCGGCAGCAGAACCACATCGTGTCCAGCGAGCGCGACGAGAGCCAGGCGCTCGCACGCCTGAAGGGCCTGAACACCTCGCTGCAGCAGGCCACCGACCGCCAGGCGGTGAGCGAGGGCAAGGTGCAGGCGCTGGAGCAGGCCGTGGCGCGCGGCGCACGCCTGCCCCAGGCCCGGGACAACCCCACGGTGGCCGGCCTGGAGGCGCGGCTCTCGCAGGCGCGCGAGGACTGGCGCGGCATGGAGCGCCAATACACGCCGCAGTATCTGGACATGGACCCGGGCGCACGCGCGCTGAAGGCGCGCATCGCCAATCTGGAACAGCAGCTGGACGCCGAGCGCAGCAAGTCGCAGCAGATGGCCCTGGCCGAGGCGCGCGAGGAACTGGCCTCCGCCAAGACCACGGTGCAGCGCCTGCAGCAGCAACTCAGCGGCGATCGCCAGGAAGTGCAGTCCGCCAGCCAGCAGCTGGGCGCCTACCAGGTCATGCAGGCCGAGGTCCACGGCCTGGAGCAATTGCTGCAAACGGCCAGGCAGAAGCTGCTGGCGCTGGAGTCCAGCGAGCGCGCGCGGCGGCCGCAGCTGCTGGTGCTGGAGCCGGCGGTGACGCCGGCGGCGCCCAGCAGCCCGGCCTATTGGCGCGATGCCGGCCTGGTGCTGGCGGGCGCGCTGCTGCTGGGCTTTCTGGCGGTCTGGTTCGTCGAGTTCTTCAACCGCAGCGAGGCGGCCGCGCCGGTGAGCACCACGGTGGTGATCCCCCCGGCCATGATGGGTCTGCAGGGGCAGGCCGGCATGCCGCCGCAGGCCGTGCTGCCCGCGGCGCCGGAGCGGGCCTTGCTGGCCGGCGCACCGCCGCGCGAGTTGCAGGCCGGCGAGGTCGGGCAATTGCTCGCGGCCGCGACGCCCGAGCACAAGCCGGTGCTGGCGGCGCTGTTGTGCGGCCTGACGGTGGACGAGTTGCTGGCCCTGCAGCTGCAGCATGTGGACGCCAAGCGCGGCCAGCTGCAGGTGCCGGGTGCCGACGCGCGCCGCCTGCCGCTGGCGGCGCCCTTGCGCGCGGCCTGGGCGCTGAATGCCGGTGGCGCGGCCGAGCTGCCGCTGCTGCAGCATGCGAGCGGGCGGGCCCTGCAGGCCGACGAGGTGCACATGATCGTCGCCGCCACCGCGCACGACGCGCAGCTCGACGGCGCCGACGCCCTCACGGCCGAGATGCTGCGCCACAGCTACATCGCTTTCCTGGTGCGCCAGGGCCTGCGCTTCAGCGAGCTGGGCCAGCTGGTGGGGCGGCTCAGCAGCGAGGCCCTGAATGCCCTGGCGCCGCTGGCGCCTGCCAGCGAGCGGCGTGGTATCGAGGACATCGAAGCACTGCTGCCGGCGCTGCGCGACTGAGGCGGGCGCCGCACCCGCCCAAGCGTGCAATATTGCCGCTGTGCGCCGGATGTAAGCCGATGTATCGCGCCCGGCATTGACGCCTATCAGGGTAAACACCAGAATTCGCCGCTTGGCACACCTGCGCGAAAGCCAGGGTCGCAAAGCCTCCGGTCTGCCTTCCGCCCTCTCGGGCGGGAAACGATAGCGGGGTTGCCGTGGTAGTTGCTGCCCCTGCGCCCGCGCGCATGGGCCGGGCCGCCTCGTCAAGGCGTTATCACGCCCTTTGTTCCCCCATGCTTCATGCGCGCGTGCCGGCCGGCCTCAGGGCTGGCACCGCAGCCGCGCGGACCGCGGCCGACCGAACCGGAATGCCCAGCCTCCCGCGCTGCGGCCGCGACGCGACATGAAGTCCCTGAACCTTTCCACCCGGCTGGCGCTGAGCTTCGCGCTCGTGGTCGGCATCTTCCTGGTCGTGCTGGGCAGCGCGGCATTCAGCGCACGCCAGGTGATGGAGGCCACGGCCGACATGAACCGCGAGGCCGAGCTGCTCAAGCTGGCCGACCAATGGCTGGGCGATGTGCGCCAGAACTCGGCGCGTTCGCTGGCGGTGGCCCAGGCCGACGGCAGCCAGCTGCTGGACTTCTTCAAGGAGGCCATGGCGGCCACCAGCCGCAGCACCACCGAGACGCAGAAGCGCTTCAACGAACGGGCCGTGCTGCCCGCGTCCAAGCAGGGTGCGGAGGAGGTGGGCCGGGTGCGCTCCGAGTGGCTGGCCATGCGCGAGGAGATCAACAAGGCCAAGACGGCCGGCGACGATGCCGCCGCCAAGGCGCTGATCGCCTCCAAGTTCCTGCCCATTACCGACAAGTACGTGGCCGCGGTACAGGCCCTGGCCGACACCCAGCTGAGCCAGCTGCACGAGCTGGAGGCGCAGGTGGAGGCGCGCTTCGGCCAGCTCTTCATGCTGGCCGGTGCGCTCACGCTGGCGGCCGTGCTGCTGGCGGTGGTGGTGTGCTGGCGCTTCGTCAGCCAGCTGACCCGCACGATCGGCGAGACCGTGCAGGCGGCGCGCCGCTTCGGCCATGGCGACCTGACCCAGGACATCGTGGTGCGCGGCGACGACGAGCTGGCGCAATTGCAGCTGGCGCTCAACGAGGCGCAGGCCCAGCTGCGCAAGCTGGTGGCGGCGGTGCGCGCCGGCACCGAGAACATCAATGTGGCGAGCCGCGAGATCGCCACCGGCAACCATGACCTGAGCGCGCGCACCGAGCAGACCGCCAGCAATCTGGAAGAGACGGCGGCCAGCATGGAGCAGATGTCGGGCGCGATCCGCCAGTCCGCCGACTCGGCCCGCGTCGCCAATCAGCTCGCCAGCACGGCCGGCGCCAGCGCCGAGCAGGGCGGCCGCGTGGTCGGCCAGGTGGTCAGCACGATGGGCGAGATCAACGAGTCCTCGCGCCGCATCAGCGACATCATCGGCGTGATCGACGGCATCGCCTTCCAGACCAATATCCTCGCCCTCAATGCGGCGGTGGAGGCGGCGCGCGCCGGCGAGCAGGGGCGCGGCTTCGCGGTGGTGGCCGCCGAGGTGCGCACGCTGGCGCAGCGCAGCGCGCAGGCGGCCAAGGAGATCAAGACCCTGATCAGCGACAGCGTGGAACGCGTCAGCGCCGGCTCCGAGCTGGTCAATATGGCGGGCGCCTCGATGCAGGAGATCGTGCAGAACGTCAGCCGGGTGCGCGACATCATCGGCGAGATCGCCAGCTCGGCGACCGAGCAGGCCGAGGGCGTGAACCAGATCAATGCCGCCGTGGCCCAGCTGGACCAGATGACGCAGCAGAACGCCGCCCTGGTGGAAGAGAGTGCCGCCGCCGCCACCAGCATGAGCGAGCAGGCCTCGCAGCTGTCGGCGGTGGTGCAGACCTTCCGCGTGCACACCGCATCCTGAATCCAAGCGAATCCAAGCGAGCGAGCGCCCCATGCAACACGACGAAATCCTGAGCTTCCGCCTCGGCGCGGAGGAGTACGGCATCCCCATCCTCGACGTGCAGGAGCTGCGCAGCTTCGAGCTGCCGACGCGGCTGGCCAATTCGGCCCTGCATGTGCTGGGCATCATCGACCTGCGGGGTCAGATCGTGCCCATCCTCGATCCGCGCGTGCTGCTGGGCGTCGAGGAGCAGGCACCGCTGGCGCAGACGGTGGTGGTGATCGCCAATCTGCGCGGCCGCCTGGTGGGCCTGGTGGTCGATGCGGTGCACGATGTCGTCAAGCTGGCGCCCGAGACGATCCGGCCCGCACCCGAGATGAACGGCGGCGGGCTTGCCGCCAGCATCGCGCTGCTGGGCGAGCGCCGCATCCTGCTCACCGATGTGGCGGCCCTGCTGGGCGAGGCGCCGCGCGCGCCCGCGCCCGTGCCCGTGCCTGCGCTATTGCCGGCTTGAGGCGGCCCGAGCCGAGCGTCAACAGGCGCTCAGCGGTACTTGGCCAGCAGGTTCTGCAGCGCGCCGGATTGGCGCGCCGCCACCGTGGCCGCTTCCATGCGGGCCACGATGGCGCTGCAATCGGCATGGCTGCGCCGCAGGCCGAAGCAGAACTGCGCCGGTGGCAGGAAGGGCAGGGGCGTGAAGCCGATCTTGCCGGCCAGGCCCAGCTGCCTGATGCGCGTGCCGGCAATCAGCTCGCTCTCCATGAAGATGTCCAGCGAACCCATCACGATGCGGCGCAGCACCGATTCGGCATCGTTGTCGATCTGCACCTGGTCCATCTTGAGCAGGCCGCGGCTGTAGCCGCTGCCGCGGTAGCTGCCCAGGCGCAGGGCGCGCAGATCTTCCAGTGACTGGGCCTGGGCGGCGCGTGCATCGTCGCTGCGGTGGAACACGCCGTAGGCCAGGCTCACCAGCGGCGTGCCGCAGAACTCCAGCCAGGCCTGGCGCGCCGGCGTGGGCACGGTGCAGAGGGCGTCGAGTTCGCCGCGTTCCACCAGCAGCTGGGCCCGCGCCCAGGGGTAGCCGTGGTGCTCGAAGCCGATGCCGCAGGCGCGGCCCAGCAGCTCGATGCCGTCGATCAGCGCCCCGCTCATCGTGCCGTCGGCCGCGCGCTGGCTGAAGGGCTCGTACTTGTCGAAGTAGGCCATGCGGATGAGTGCGGCCGCGGGCGCAGCGAACGCGCGGCCCGCCACCGCCAGGCCGCTCAGCGCCATGAACTCGCGACGATGCATCTTGCTTGCCTCCTGCAACAGTATCGCCGCGCCGCTGATCCTCAGCGCCCGAACAAACCCTTCAGCACATCGGTCACGCCGGGCTTCTTGGGCGGCTCCTTTGCCGTTTCCTTGGCCGGCTCATCGGCATCGTCGCCCTTGGCCGGGCGCCCGCGCTGCTCCATCATCATGTCGCCCATGTCCATGCCCAGCATGGCCGAGGCCACCGACTTGAGGCGCAGCTTCACCGCCCATTGCGGCTCCCAGGGAATCTTCACGTCGCTGGGGCGCGGCGGGTGCGCGAGGTTGAGTTCGCTGCCATAGGCAATCATGCGCAGCATCGCGCCCTGGCCGCTGCCGAACACGCCCTTGGGCACGTTGCAGCGCGTGGTCTGCGGGGCCAGCAGCACCTGCTCCTTGAGCCAGCGGTCCACCGCGGCATTGGTCTGGTAATCCTGCAGGCCGAAGCCCATGTCGGGCTGCTCGCTGCTGGTCCAGATCACCATCTCCTGGTTGTCGCGCGCCCCCATCGCCGAGATGAAGTAGGCGCGCGCCGTCGGCAGGGCCTGCCAGCTCAGCTGGGTGGCGCCGTCCTGTTCCTGCTGCTTGAGCGCGATGGCGGGCATCAGGTCCTGCGCGGCCGGGATCTGGAAGCGAAAGCCCTCGGGCAGGCCGGCGGCGCTGTAGGCATGCTCGCCCACCAGCGAGGCCGCGGCGGGGACCATGCGACTGTCGTCGCGGCTGGGCCAGAGCGGGCGGCCGCTGGCGGCATGGCTGCCGCGCTGGGTGGCGCGGCGCGACTGGAAGAACTTGGCCAGCTCGGCCGGCGTGGCGGTGGCGAAATCGATCACGCGCGGCTGGCCCTGGCGCACCGTGTCGCCGCAGCCCCAGTACAGCAGCATCTTGCCCCTGGGGCGTTCCTGCTCGGGCTCGACGACGCGCTCGTCGCCCGGCTCGGGCGGCGCGCCGCGCGTCTCCAGCGGGCTCTGCAGCTTGAGTGCCGGGCTCATGAAGCCGGGCGGCACGCTTTGCTGGGCCTCGGCCAGCTTGGGGTTGGCGCGGCTGTACAGCGTCACGTCCATCCAGCGGCCGGCCGCCATGGTCTGGGTCTGGCCAAAGCGGTTCGCCTCGTCGCGCCTGGCGCCGCCGCCGAACAAGCCACCCAGCGCCGCCATCGGATTGCCGCCACCGCCCGCGCCCATGCCCCCCGGCATGCCCATGCCGCTGAAGGTGGCGAGATCGATCCAGGCCTGGGCCTGCGGCGGCTTGACCACCTGCTGGCTGTTGCCCTGCGCGAGCGCGAGCAGGGGAAGAAAGGCGGCGCTCAGCGCGGCGGCGAGCGGGCGAAGCGAAGTTCTGGTCATGGGATCCTCCTGGCAACAAGTGACCCCATGTTTTTGCCCGCCGGCATGCACGGCGTCAATCCCTTGTCTTGCGGCGGCTCAGCGCGGGCCCAGCAGGAACAGCAGCGGGATCTCCAGCCGCGCGGCCCAGGCGGCCTCGTTGTGGCCGCTGCCGGGGAAGACGCGGCTGAGGAAATTGGCCTGCGCGCCCTGCTCGCCCTGCTCACGATAGCCGCGCTCGCGCACCAGCTCGTCGACAAAGGGCTGGTAGGGCGCGTAGAGCGCGTCCAGCTCGGTCGTGCCATGGTCCTGGTAGAGGCGGTGGCCCTCGGGCGCGGCCAGCGCGCCCTGCAGATAGCGGTAGGCCGCCAGCGGCAGGGTGGCATTGGGCCGGTGCGCGCCCACCCAATGCGTGGAGAGGCCGGCCGCGCCGCCGAACACCTGCGGGTACTCGTTCATCGCATAGACCGAGATCAGCCCGCCCATGCTGGAGCCCATCACGAAGGTATGGGCGGCATCGGGCAGGGTGGCATAGCGCTGGTCGATCGCCGGCTTGAGCTCCTCGACCAAAAAGCGCAGATAGGCATCGGCCAGCGGCTTGCCCTGCAAGGCCTCGCGGATGTAGCGCTCGCGCAGGTCGGCGGGCATGAAGGGCAGGAACTTCTGCGGGAAATACTCGGCATGCCGGTACCGGCCGTTGTTCCAGATGCCCACCACCAGGGTGTCGGGCACCTGGCCCTGCTGCATCAGCCGGCCGAGTGCGCGGTCCACCTGCCAGGCCTGCCGGTTCCAGCTGGTGTTGGGATCGAACAGCATCTGGCCGTCGTGCATATAGAGCACCTGGTAGCGCCGCGCGGGGCTGTAGCCCTCGGGCAGCCAGACGTCCACATGGCGGGCATCGACGAACTTGGAGGGGAAGTTCTCCAGCCGCTCGATGCGGCCGCTCTCCACCGCGGGCAGGGGCAGGGCGTCGGCGGCCCGGGCGGGTGCGCCCAGGCCCAGGGTGGCGGCGAGGGCCAGGGTGATGCATCGCTTCATGGCTGGGCGGGGCTTGCTGTGTCGCTGTCCGCCACCTTAGCAGCGCCGCGCCGCAGCTCCCAGCGCTTGAGCAGCGCATACAGCGCCGGTATCACCGCCAGCGTCAGCACGGTGGAGGAGATCATGCCGCCCACCATGGGCGCGGCGATGCGGCTCATCACCTCCGAGCCGGCGCCGCTGCCCCACATGATGGGCAAGAGGCCGGCCATGATGGCCACCACCGTCATCATCTTGGGCCGCACCCGCTCCACCGCGCCCTCCATCACCGCGGCATAGAGCTCCGACGCGCCGGCGGCGCGCCCCGCGGCCGCGCAGCGCGCCTGGGCGTCGCGCCAGGCATGGTCGAGGTAGATCAGCATCACCACCCCGGTCTCGGCGGCCACGCCGGCCAGGGCGATGAAGCCCACCGCCACCGCCACCGAGAGGTTGTAACCCAGCCACCACATCAGCCACACCCCGCCCACCAGGGCGAAGGGCACCGAGAGCATCACGATCAGGGTCTCGGTGAGGCGCCGGAAGTTCAGGTAGAGCAGCAGGAAGATGGTCAGCAGGGTGATGGGCACCACCACCTTCATCTTGGCGATGGCGCGCTCCATGTACTCGAACTGGCCGCTCCAGCTGATGTAGTAGCCGGGCGGGAACAGCACCTGCTCGGCCACCGCGCGGCGCGCCTCGGCCACATAGGAGCCGATGTCGCGGCCGCGGATGTCCACGAAGATATAGGCCGAGAGCAGCGCGTTCTCGGTGCGGATGCCGGGCGCGCCGCGCGCCACCTGCACGCGCGCCACCTGGCCCAGCGGCACCACGCCGCCGTTCATCAGCGGCACCATCACCTCGGCCGCGATCTGCTCGGGGCTGCTGCGCAGCGCGCGCGGGTAGCGCACCGTGATGCCGAAGCGCTCGCGCCCCTCCACCGCGGTGCTGACCATCTCGCCGCCCAGCGCCGTGGCAATCAGCTCCTGCAGCTCGCCCACCGAGACGCCCAGCCGCGCCAGCGCCTCGCGGTCGGGTTCGATGTTCAGATAGCTGCCGCCGGTGAGGCGCTCGGCAAAGGCCGAGGTGGTGCCGGGCACCGCCTTCACGACGCGCTCGATCTGCTGCGCCAGGCGCTCCATCTCGGCCAGGTCGCGGCCGAACACCTTGATGCCGATGGGCGTGCGTATGCCGGTGGAGAGCATGTCGATGCGCGCTTTGATGGGCATGGTCCAGGCATTCGAGATGCCGGGAAATTGCAGCGCGCCGTCCAGCTCGGCGATCAGCTTGTCCATCGTCATGCCGGTCCGCCACTCGCTCTCGGGCTTGAGGTTGATGACGGTCTCGAACATCTCCACCGGCGCGGGGTCGGTGGCGCTGTTGGCGCGCCCGGCCTTGCCGAACACCGAGGCCACCTCGGGGAAGCTCTTGATGAGCTTGTCCTGGGTCTGCATCACCTCGGCCGCCTTGGTGATGGACATGCCCGGCAGCGAGGCCGGCATATAGAGCAGGCTGCCCTCGTTGAGCGTGGGCATGAACTCGCTGCCCAGCTGCGAGGCCGGCCACCAGCTGCAGCCCAGCACCAGCAGCGCCAGCGCGATGCTGAGCTTCTGCCAGCGCAGCACCCAGGCGATCACCGGGCGGTAGAGCCAGATCAGCAAGCGGTTCACCGGGTTGCGCGCCTCCGGCATCACCTGGCCGCGGATGAACAGCAGCATCAGCACCGGCACCAGGGTCACCGAGAGCAGGGCCGCGCCCGCCATCGAGAAGGTCTTGGTATAGGCCAGCGGTGCGAACAGGCGCCCCTCCTGCGACTCCAGCGTGAACACCGGCAGGAAGGAGACGGTGATGATGAGCAGCGAGAAGAACAGCGCCGGCCCCACCTCCTGGCAGGCCGCCAGCATGGCGGCGCTGCGCTGCTTCAGCGTGTGGCCCGCCGGCAGGCGTTCCAGGTGCTTGTGCGCGTTCTCGATCATCACGATGGCCGCATCCACCATCGCGCCGATCGCGATGGCGATGCCGCCCAGGCTCATCAGGTTGGCATTGATGCCCAGCGCGTGCATGGCGATGAAGGCCATCAGCACGCCCACCGGCAGCATCAGCATGGCCACCAGGGCCGAGCGCAGATGCATCAGGAACACCACGCAGACGGCCGCCACGATCAGGCTCTCTTCCACCAGGGTGCGCTTGAGCGTGGCGATGGCGCGCTCGATCAGCTCCGAGCGGTCGTAGACGGCTTGGATGCTCACGCCCTCGGGCAGGCCGGCCGCCACCTCGGCCACCTTGGCCTTGATGTTGTGGATCACCTCCAGCGCGTTCTGCCCGTAGCGCGACATCGCGATGCCCGACACCACCTCGCCCTCGCCATTCAGCTCGGCCAGGCCGCGGCGCTCGTCAGGCGCCAGCTCCACGCGCGCCACGTCGCGTATCAGCACGGGCGCGCCACCCTCGCTCTTCAGCGCCAGCATCTCGATATCGGCCTTGCCGCGCAGATAGCCGCGCCCGCGCACCATGTACTCGGTCTCGGCCATCTCGACCACGCGGCCGCCCACGTCGCGGTTGGAGTCGCGGATCGCCTGCGCCACCTTGGCCAGCGGGATGCCGTAGCTGCGCAGCCGCATCGGATCGACGGTGACCTGGTAGGTCTGCACAAAGCCGCCCAGCGAAGCCACCTCGGCCACGCCCGGCGCCTTGGTGAGCTGGTAGCGCAGGTACCAGTCCTGGATGGTGCGCAGCTCGGCCAGGGTCTTGTTCTTGGCCAGCAGCACATACTGGTAGACCCAGCCGACGCCGGTGGCGTCGGGGCCCAGCGTGGGCGTGACGCCCTTGGGCAGCCGGCTCGCGGCGAAGTTCAGGTACTCCAGCACGCGGCTGCGCGCCCAGTAGATGTCGGTGCCGTCCTCGAAGATCACGTAGACGAAGGAGGCGCCGAAGAAGGAGAAGCCGCGCACCACCTTCGAGCGCGGTACCGCCAGCATCGCGGTGGTGAGGGGGTAGCTGACCTGGTCCTCCACCACCTGCGGCGCCTGGCCGGGGTACTCGGTGTAGACGATCACCTGCACGTCGGAGAGATCGGGCAGGGCGTCCAGCGGCGTGCGCGCCAGCGCCAGCACGCCGGCCACGACGATGAAGAGCGTGGCCAGCAGCACCAGCACCGGGTTGCGCCCCGACCATTGAATCAGTTTGGTGAGAAGCATGGCTGGGCCCTCCTCAATGAGCCGCAGAGGCTGCCGAGGCCGGCGCCATGCCCTGCACCGCGGCCTTGAGATTGCTCTCGGCATCGATCAGGAAGTTGGCCGAGGTCACCACCTGCTCGCCCGCCCGCAGGCCCTTGCGCACCTCCACATAATCCTGCGCATGCGCGCCCAGCTCGACCTCGCGCGGCTCGAAGCGGCCCTCCTTGAGCTGCACCAGCACCAGCTTGCGCAAGCCGGTATCGAGCACCGCCGATTCGGGCACCGCCAGCACCGGCGCCGCGCTGCCCACCGCCAGCTCGACCTGGGCGAACATGGCGGGCTTGAGCAGGCCGCCGGGGTTGGCCAGCTCCACCCGTACCGGCACGGTGCGGTTCTCGGCCTTCAGGGTGGGGTAGATGTAGCCGATGCGGCCGGTGAAGCGCCGGCTCGGGTAGGCGTCCAGGCTCACCGTGGCCGCAGCGCCGGGCTTCACCAGGGCCAGGTCTTGCTCGAACACCTCGGCGATCACCCAGACGCTGGACAGGTCGGTGATCTGGTAGAGGGTCTCGCCGGCCATGAAGCGCATGCCCTGTTGGGCCTTCTTCTCGGTGACGATGCCCGACACCGGCGAGGCAAAGCTGAGCGTGCGCTGCACCTGGCCGGTCTGCTGCAAGGCGGCCACTTGGGCGGGCGAGAGATCCCAGTTGCGCAACCTGGCCAGGCCGGATTCGGCCAGCTGCTGCAGGCCGCGCTGGGCATCGCTGCCCGCCTGTTGCATGGCCTGCGCGCCCTGCGCGGCCAGCAGGACCTCGCGCTGGGCCGCCAGCAGCTCGGGGCTGTAGGCCTCGAACAAGACCTGACCCTTGGCCACGAACTGGCCGGTGGCGCTGACGTGCAGGCGCTCCACATAGCCTTCGAACTTGGGCGCCACCACGGCGATGCGGCGCTCGTCGGCCTCCACCCGGCCGGCGGCGCGCAGGCCGCGGCCCAGCACGCGCAGGGCCGCGGCCTCGCTGCGCACGCCCAGCTTTTGAATCTTCTCGGTGCTGATCTTGAGCGTGGCGGCGTTGTTGCTGCTCGCGGGCGCCTCGTCTTCGTCGGCATAGACGGGGATGTAGTCCATGCCCATCTCATCCTTCTTGGGCACCGGCGAGGTGTCGGCCAGGCCCATCGGGTTGCGGTAGTAGAGCGGCTTGCGTACCGGGGCGACGGCGGAGGTGGCCGGCGCGGCGGCAACGCTGCTGCCGCCATGCTGCGTCTGGGTGCCGAGCCAGTAGCCGCCACCCGCAGCAGCAAGAGCCAGCAGGATGACGGCGAGGAAAAAAAGCATGCTCTTGTTGTTGCTCACAACTCTTCTCCCAACAGGCGTTCGATCTCGGCCAGGGCCATGCGGGCCTCAACCTGGGTTTTCAGCAGTGCCAGCCGGCTGCGCCGGATCTGGCCCTGGGCCTCCAGCAGCATCGCGAACTCGGCCTTGCCGCTCTCGTAGCCGGCCAGCGCCGATTGCAGGGCCAGATTCGCCTGCGGCAGCATCTGCTGGGCGATCAGCTGTTCGCTCTGGCGCGCCGCCTCCAGTGCCGCCAGCCGGCCGGCCAGCTCGCCCAGCAGCTGGTTCGTCAGCGCCTCGCTGCGTGCGCGCGCCGCCTCGGCCATGGCCGCGGCCTCGCGCTCCTGGCTGCGCCGCGCACCCTGCTGCAGCGGCAGATTCAGCTCCAGCATCAGGCCCCAGGTGGTGATGCGCGATCCCATCTGCGAGGGCGAGATGCCGACGTTGAGGTCGGGATAGCGGTTGCGGTCCACCAGCTCCTGGCCCTTGCGTGCGGCGGCCAGGCGGGCCTGCTCGGCGCGCAGCAGCGGGTTGTTCAGGCGGGCGCGCTCGGCCAGGCCGGCGGCGTCGGCGGTGCTCAACACCGGCAGCGGGGCCAGGGCGGGCGGGTCCGCCAGCGGCGTAGCGGCGGGGCGCGCCAGCAGGCCGTTGAGCCTGGCCAGCAGCTGGCGCTGCTCGGCCTCCAGCATCAGCAGCTCGCCGCGCATGGCGGTCTGCTCCAGCTGGGCGCGCAGGGCATCCTGCTGGCCGGCGAGGCCTTGCGCGTAGCGCAGCTGGGCCGCCTGCTCCAGCCGCACGCCCAGGGCCAGCAATTCACGCGTCAGTGTTGCGCTGCCGGCGGCGCGGGCGAGTTCCGCATAGCTGCTCTTGACGCGCATCGCCAGCTCGGCCCAGCTGGCCGCGGCGCGCGCCTCGGCCTCGCGGGCCTGGGCGTCGGCCTGCTCGCGCCGCAGCTCGCGCTTGCCCCAGCCGGGCAGGGTCTGCATCAAGGTGTACTTGGTCTCGCCGACCTTCCAGGGCAGCAGGTTGGGGCTGCGCTCGCTGCCATAGTTGTTGACGTCCATCAGCTCGACGCGCAGCACCGGGTCGGGCAGGGCACCGGCGGGCTGCACGCGCTGGGCCGCGGCATCGGCCTCCAGCCGCATGGCCGCGACTTCGGGGCTTTGCGCGCGCGCCAGCGCCAGCAGGGCCGGCAGCTCCTGCGCCCCGGCGCCCAGGCCGCAGGCCAGCAGGGCGATGGCCAGGCAAGAGCGCGGCGCCTTCAGGGAAAAAAGAAAGCAGAGTTCTTCATCAGGCATGGTGATCCTCGGTTGATGCGTAACGGCAGGCAGCGCTGCCGCCGATCAATTCCGCAGGATCAGGAGCGCAAGGTAGAGCGGTGGGTCACCCGGGTGGCTGGCCGGGGGCGCGGCGCGCTGCAGCAGTTGCAAGCCCGGCGCCGGCGCGGCCGGCAGCGGTTGCACCAGCAGCAGGCCGGCGGGGTTGCATTGCAGGTCCGGCAGGGCATGCGCCGCGCTGGCCTGGGCCGCCTGGGTGCAATGGGCCTTGCAGAGCTGGGGCTGTGCGGGGTCGGCCATGGCGGCCATGCCCTGGCAGTCGGGCATGTCTTTTCTTTCCTGCAGCTGTGGGCAGGCATAGGCAGCGGTGGCCAGCTGCATGAACAGCATCGCCACCATCAGGGCGCCGCTGAGCCAGCGCCGCAAGCCTTTTGAGATTGCCATGGACGCAGCTTAGCGCGGGCAGCTCGGTGAAGGTTGATGTGTGTCAAGCGGCGCGCAGGGGAGCGACAAGGCGTGGCTGGTGCTGGGTGACTCAGCCCGTTTCGGCTTTCAAGCGGAGGATCAGCGCTTTCACTTCTTACTTGCTCCCACGGCGGCGGCCTCTAGGACACCGCAGCGACGGGCGCCTGGGCTCAGCCACGCTCGTCATCGTGCAACAAGCTCATCACCTTGGTGGTGATGATGTCCACCGCCGGACCGTTGGCACCGTGCGGCAGGATCACGTCGGCGTTGCGCTTGGTCGGCTCAATGAACTGCTTGTGCATGGGGCGCACGGTTTCCAGGTACTGCTGCACCACAGACTCGGTGCTGCGGCCACGCTCCGAAATATCGCGCTGCAGCCGACGGATGAACCGCACGTCCGAGGCCGTGTCCACATAAATCTTCAGCGACATCATGTTGCGCAGCTTGGTGTCGTACAAGGCGAACAGGCCCTCGACCACGATCACCGGTGCGGGCTTCACGGTAATGGTTTCGCTGGAGCGGTTGTCGGCCGAGAAGTCATACACCGGCATCTCGATCGCCTCACCCTTGCGCAGCGCGGCCAGATGCTGCGCCATCAGCGGCCAGTCAAAGGCATCGGGATGGTCGTAGTTCTGCTTGCGCCGGTCCTCAGGCGGCATGTGGGACTGGTCCCGGTAGTAGTCATCCTGCATCACCACCGCCACCTTCTCCGGCCCGATGGCGGCCAACACCTGGCGCGTCACCGTCGATTTGCCGCTGCCGCTGCCCCCTGCGACACCGATGACGAAAGGCTTTTGAGGGGTTTTGGGCATGAGGAAGTGGTGCGTGCTAGGGCGATGCCTGGAAATGTACAAGCTGGCGGGCAGATGTTGAGCGGCCTCGGGGGCCGCATCAGGCTGATAGGAGCCGTTCGAATCGGAGAGGCCACCGGATGGCTGCGATCTCCAAGATCGGCAATTAATTAAGGATGTCTGCAGCCCTTGTCGGCCACCACCCCGACCCGGGCCCTTGACGACGATCGCCGGGCCTGCAGGCAAAATCCAGATGATCGGGGCGAGCCTGGCATCAGGCCTGCCGGGAAGCCCACCTTGAAGAATGGAGCAGCATCAATGGCACTGACGAAGAAGGGCGAGTTCTGGTACGGGACGACGTCCGGCGACACCCAAGCCGAACTGCGCAGCTACAGCATTGCGAATCGCCATGAGGCCGTCAGGTTTGCCGCGTCCAAATGTGATTGCGGGTGCCGGACCTTCGCGCTGCAGACTGATGAAGAAGCCGGTGTGGCAATCCGCACCTGCACCGACTGCGGGCAGGAACACCTGATGGGCGACAGCGCAGACTACGTTGAAGAAGCCGCGCCCGAGACGCACGAGTGCGTGTGCGAGAACGAGGTGTTCGAGCTGATGTCCGGCGTCTCCGTGTACGAGGGCACGCATGACGTGCGCTGGTACTACGTCGCTTGCCACTGCGTGGAATGCAATCTGGTCGGGGTCTTCGCAGACTGGAAGTGCGAAGCTGGTGATGCGGCGGCTTTCCTCGCCAAGGTATGAGCGGCCGAACCCGGAGGACTTCAGGATCAGGCTGAGGGCAGGCGTTCAACGATTACCGCTTTCAGGCCGACAAAGCGGCATAGATCGTGCCGCGGCAGCCCATTCGATCACCAGTACCAACCGAGTGCGGGGCGATTCAAATGGAGCTGACCACGTGCCGGTTTCATCGGTCTGTTCATGCAGTGTGAATTGACGGCCCATTGGTCATAATCCAGCAATGGCGCGGCATGCAGGCCGGGGAGGCGTCCGATGTTATGCAGACAGGTTCCGGTGTTATGCAGCAAATCTGTCGCCCTACAACCTAGTTAGGCGTCATGGCCACCACTCTCTGCCCAATCTGCTCGACGTCACTGTCAGAACGTGACGTTGCACCATGTTTCGACTGCGGCCACTCCGAATCTGAGTTGGATGAGTTCAGGCGCGACGAGCATGAATACAACTCCTTTGAGCTTTGGGGTCACGAGCTCGTTCTTTGCGACTTCTGCGATGCAGACTTCGGCTCCTACTTCCCGGGGCATTGGGGGCTGCCAGCGGGGACGTTGCCTGACTACCCGCTTCATTTGGTTGGGCCCGCTGAAGCATTGGCAATCACTAAGGATTCGTACTGCTCCAAATGCAAGCACCGGCTTGCGTTTCTCCGCGTTCTGGCCGCAGTGAGGAAGCAAAATGCCGCCTAACCAGTCGCTCGAGCCGACTCGCGTCGGCAAGCCGCCGCTCGCGGCTCAGCTTCAACGTTGGGCATCATGAAGGCAGAACCTAGTTACCTCGCGGATTTGGGCGAACTGGCTACGCTCAAGAACGCCATCGGTGGCTGGTACCACCAGGACGCCTACCTCGACTTCGAGACAGACGAGGACATCTGGCAGAGCATCGTCGAAGGGCTAGGCGAAGACGGAATGCATCGCCTTACCGCTCAGATCAGTGAACTTCTCGCAAGGAAGGACCACGAGGTTCTCGAACTCTGGAATGCCAACTCACACTGCCACGGGTTCGCCAATGCCCACGAAGCTCGCGAGTTTCTTGGGTCGATGGTTTGGTTTTTCAAAGGAGCCGCGAAGTGATGCCCAACCCTGCGCTCGAGCGGACCTGCGCCAGCTACGCTTTCTCGTCCGCTTATCTTTAACGTTAGGCGTCAACCCACATGAGCGCGGAGCCTCAGCATTCGTCGAACGGTGAAATCGGCCTTGGTGGCGCGCTGCTTGGCTGTGGGTTCAGCGCCTACTTGTTGTACGGCGCCTTTTGCTCCTTTACGGGTGCACGTTGGCCAGGCTTCATGCCGCCGCAACTGGATGTCGTTGCCTTTGTATTCTCATTTATTTCCGAGGCTGCCAGTGCATATGTGGCCGGCGCTGTAGCGGCGCTTCTTGGTGCCGCTATCCTTGCCGGTACTGTCTTTGTAGCTATTCGTGGCGCAAGAAATGCTAGTTCTCCAAGGCCTGACGCCTAACCAGTCGCTCGAGCCGACTCGCGTCGGCAAGCCGCCGCTCGCGGCTCAGGTTCAACGTTGAGCGACCGGTTTCGGGCGTCGATCTCGTCCCGTCGTATGGCCGCTGCCGCTGGCGGATTCAACCGGTCATCGCAACACATTCGCTGAATCGCTCAGCGGGCGTTTGGAAGCCGAGCGTCTTGCG
>NZ_JBYTBE010000042.1:0-41942 GCF_058788955.1 Roseateles sp. FW301-B2 | reverse complement strand
GTGGCCAGAAAGACCGCAGGCCGCGTTGCAAATCCTCGCCGGGTGTCCAACCCGGCTGCGGTTTGCGCCTTGCCTGCAGCCTTTCTGGCCGACAACGCGACCCATTGGCGTAGTGTTAACAGGCCCTAGGCCGGCACCGCCTGCAGCGCCTCGCTGCTGCGCCGGCCCGCGGCGTCGAAGTGCAGCATCTCTCCCTGCGGGATCAGCTCCCAGCCCTGCGGGTCGCCCTCCAGCGGCTCCGAGGCCACCACCACGCCGGCCGCCGAGCGGTTGACGTAGAGCGTGGGTGCGCGCTTGTCGGTGGCATAGCGGAAGGCCCAGAGCTGGTCGCCATCGGCCAGCGCGGCCGAGAAGCGCAGCGGCTGCTGGATGTGCAGCAGCTGCATCATCGCCTGGGTCTCGCCGAGCACCTGGCTGGTGGCGCGCAGCGCGTCCAGCCCTTCCTCCATGCGCGCGATGATGAGCAGGAACAGCAGCTCGGAGTCGGTCGCGCCCTTGCGATGTTCGTAGAGGTGATCGGGGATGCGCGCCTCCATGCGCCGGCGCAGCTGGCCATAGCCGCCGATCTGGCCGTTGTGCATGAACAGATAGCGGCCGTAATGGAAGGGGTGGCAGTTCTGGCGCGCAATGCCGCCGCCGGTGGCCGCGCGCACATGCGCAAAGAACAGCCGGGAGCGCACATTGGCGCATAACGCCAGCAGGTTCTCGTCGGACCAGGCCGGCATCACCTCGCGGTAGACGCCCGGCGCCTCGCGCTCGCCATACCAGCCCACGCCGAAGCCATCGCCATTCGTCACCACCTTGGCTTCCTCGGCGCGCAGCGACTGTCGCACCAGCGAATGCCGGGGGGCGCATACCAACTCGTCCAGGAAGATCGGCGCGCCCAGGTAGGCCAGGAATCTACACATGCTTGTTTATGCTTGCGGCCATGAAAACCTGGCTCAATGATCTCTCAGTCCCATCGGCCGTGGCGGGATTTGTGGCGGTGCTGGTGGGCTTCACCAGCTCGGTGGCCATCGTATTCCAGGCGGCCCAGGCCCTGGGTGCTACTTCGTCACAGATCACCTCGTGGATGTGGGCCCTGGGCCTGGGCATGGGCATCACCAGCCTCGGGCTGTCGCTGTGGACGCGCCAGCCGGTGCTGACCGCCTGGTCCACGCCCGGCGCGGCGCTGCTGGCCGGCACCGCCGGCATCAGCATGCCCGAGGCCATCGGCGCCTTCATGGTGTGCGGCGCGCTGATCCTGCTGGCCGGCCTCACCAAGGCCTTCGAGCGCGTGATGGATCGCATCCCGGTGGCGGTGGCCTCGGCGCTGCTGGCCGGCGTGCTGGCGCGCTTCGGCCTGGACGCGGTGGCCAGCGTGAAGACCGCCCCCACGCTGGTGCTGGTGATGGCGGCCGTCTACCTGGCCGGGCGGCGCTGGTGGCCGCGCTATGCGGTGCCCGCCGTGCTGCTGGTCGGCGTGGCGGTGGCGGCGGGGCAGGGGCGTTTGCACATGAGCGAGGTGCCCGATTGGCATTCGGCCTGGGCCCAGCCGGTCTGGACCAGCCCGCGCTTCAGCATGGCGGCGCTGATCGGCGTGGCGCTGCCGCTCTTCCTCGTCACCATGGCCTCGCAGAACCTGCCCGGCGTGGCGGCCCAGCGCGCCTCCGGCTACCAGACCCCGATCTCGCCCAGCATCAGCACCACCGGCCTGGCGACCCTGCTGCTGGCCCCCTTTGGCGGCTATGCCTTCAACCTCGCGGCCATCACGGCGGCGATCTGCATGGGGCGCGAGGCGCACGAAGACCCGCGGCGCCGCTACACCGCTGCCGCCATGGCCGGCGTGTTCTACATCGCCCTGGGCCTGGCTGGTGGCGCGGTGGTGGGCCTGCTGGCGGCCTTCCCGCGCGAGCTGGTGGCGGCGGTGGCAGGTCTTGCCCTGCTGGGCACCATCGCCGGGGGCCTGGCCGCGGCGCTGAAGGAGGAAAAGCACCGCGATGCCGCCATCCTGACCTTTCTGGTCACGCTCTCGGGGGTGGCCATGCTGGGCATAGGCTCGGCCTTCTGGGGCGTGGTGGCGGGCACGGTTTCTCTTTTGGTGCAACACTTCCGAGCCAAGTAAATCATCCGCAGCCAGAGCCACCATGAAGATCCTGTTCGTCGCCGACCCGCTTGAATCCTTCAAGACCTACAAGGACACCACCTTCGCGATGATGCGCGAGGCCGCCAGGCGTGGCCATGAGCTGTGGGCCTGCGAGCCCGCCGACCTGGTCTGGCGCGCCGGTGGCCGGGTGGTGGCGCGCGCGGCGCGCGCCATCACGCTCACCGGCGATGCGCATGCCTGGTTCAGCGTGGTGGCCACCGCCGAGCTGGCGCTGGCCGATACCCAGGCCGTCATCATGCGCAAGGACCCGCCCTTCGACAGCGAGTATTTCTACGCCACCCATCTGCTGGGCCAGGCCGAGCGCGAGGGCGCGCGCGTCTTCAACAAGCCCGCGGCGCTGCGCGACCATCCGGAGAAGCTCGCCATCCTGGAGTTTCCGCAGTTCATCGCGCCCACCCTGGTGACGCGCAGCGAGGCCGCGATCCGCGCCTTCCATGCCGAGCAGGGCGACGTCATCCTGAAGCCCCTGGACGGCATGGGCGGCATGGGCATCTTCCGCGTGCCGGCCGATGGCCTCAACCTCGGCGCCATCATCGAGACCCTCAACAAGGGCGGCGCCGAAACCGTGATGGTGCAGCGCTACCTGCCCGCCATCAAGGAGGGCGACAAGCGCGTGCTGGTGATCGGGGGGCAGGTCGTGCCCTTCTGCCTGGCGCGCATTCCGCAGGGCGGCGAGGTGCGCGGCAACCTGGCGGCGGGCGGCAAGGGCGTGGCCCAGCCGATCAGCGCGCGCGACCGCGAGATCGCCGAAACCCTGGGCCCGATCCTGGCCGCGCGCGGCCTGCTGCTGGTGGGCCTGGACGTGATCGGCGACTGCCTCACCGAGATCAACGTCACCAGCCCCACCTGCTTCCAGGAGATCACCGACCAGACCGGCTTCGACGTGCCCAAGATGTTTGTCGACGCGCTGGAGCGCAGCCTCTGACGATGATCAGCCGCCTGACGGCCGCCCAGCTCAACGGCCTCACGGTGGCGCTGGGCGTGGCGCTGGTGCAGGCGCTGCTGAGCGCGGTGTTCGGCGCCGACGTGGGCCTGGCGGCGGCCGGCGGCGCGGTCTGCGCCAGCCTCACCGACGTGCCCAACCCGCCCCAGCGGGTGCTGCGGCGCTTGGTCCCCGCGGCCCTGCTGGGGGCGCTGGTGACGCTGGCCGTGGGCCTGCTGCGCGAGTCGCCGCCATTGATGACGGCGCTGATCGCGCTCACCGCCTTCGTCACGCTGATGACGATGGCCTGGGGGCCGCGCGCCGGGCCGCTCTCGTTCTCGGGCGTGCTGGCCCTGGTGTTCGCGATGGCCTGGGAAGACCCGCTGACGCGGCTGGAGGCGCTCCAGCATGCCGGCTGGGTGCTGCTGGGCGCCTCGCTCTATGCCTTGTGGGCGCGCAGCACCGCCTGGCTGCTGCGCCGCCGCTACCGCGACCTGGCGATTGCGGAGGCGATGCGCGCCTGCGCGCGCCGCCTGCATTCACGCGCCGCCCGCATCGCCGGCGAGGCGCTGGCCGAGGGCCCCAGCATGCGCGCCTCGATCCGCGACGACGTGGCGCTGGCCGACGCCTTGCAGGCCGCGCGCGATCAGGTGTTCGCCGCCCGGCCCTCGGTGCAGAGCCGCCGCCAGGTCGATCTGGTGTTAGGCCTGATCGAGCTGCGCGACCTGCTGCTGGCGAGCCGCCTGGACATCCCGCTGCTGGGCGAGGACGCGGCCGGCCTGGCCTGGCGCGCCGCCCTGGCCATCACCCTGCGCCAGCTGGCCGACGCGCTGGACGGCATGGCCGCCGCGGTGGGGCGAACAGGCGCCGCCTGCCCGGCGATCTCCGCGCAGGGCTGGCGCGACGAGCTGGCCGGGCGCCTGGCCGCCGTGCCCGCCGCAGCCGACCATGCGCGCCACCATCTGCTGGCGGCGCTGCAGTCGAGCCTGGGTCATATGCTGGACGACGTGGCGCAGATGGCCGAGCGCCTGGCCGGGCCCGACCGCGCCGCCACCCTGACGCCCGCGCAGCTGCAGCAGTTCGTCTCGCCCGAGGGCTGGCCGCTGGCGGCGCTGAAGACGCACTGGACCCTGCAGTCCGGCGTGCTGCGCCATGCGCTGCGCGGCACGCTGGCGCTCTCCTGCGCCTACGCGCTGGGCCTGGTGCTGCCCTGGGCGGCGCATCCGCACTGGCTGGTGCTGAGCGTGGCGGTGGTGCTGCGCGGCAATCTGGAGCAGACCCTCGCGCGCCGCAACGAACGCATCATCGGCACCGTGATCGGCTGCCTGCTGGTGCTGGCGCTGGCCCAGGTGCACAGCCATGCCCTGCTGGCCCTGGCCTTCATCGCCGCGGTGGGCACGGCCCATGCCTATGTGAACGTGCGCTACCGCGTGGCCGCCACGGCCGCCACCCTGATGGCCCTGCTGCAGCCGCTGCTGCTGGCGCCCGGCAGCAGCCCGGCGGTGGGCGAGCGGCTGGCAGACACGGTGCTGGGCGCGCTGCTGGCCTGGGCCTTCTGCTTCGTGCTGCCGGCCTGGGAGCGCCGCACCCTGGGCCGGCTGGCGCTGCAGCTGTGCGGCGCCCTGGCGCGCCACGCCGCCAATGTGCTGCGCTGGGCGCCCGGCGTGCATCAGCAGCAGGTGCAGCAGCAGCTGGCGCAGCGCCTGAGCCGCCAGCAGGCCTATGCCGCGCTGGCGGCGCTGGCCGCGGCCGGCCAGCGCACCCGCGTGGAGCCCGAGCATGTGCGCGTGCCCGATGCGCATGTCGAAGCGCTGCTGACGCATGGCTACCGCCTGATGGCCCTGCTGGGTGCCGTGCAGACCCTGCTGAACCGGCGCGCCGAGCGCCTGGACGAGGTCGAGGCCAGCCGGGCGCTGCAGCAGACCCTGCAGGCCTGCGTGGGCACGCTCAGGCTGGAGGCCCTGGCGGGGCAAGACCCGACCCCGCCGAAGCTGGAAACCACCGAGGACGATTGGCCCGAGCACCGCGCCGACGTCAGCCTCACCCCCTGGCTGCTGCGCCGCCTGCGCCTGTGCGAGCGCGAGGCGCATTGGCTGGCGAGCGCGGTGCGCCAGCTGCGCGCCGATTTGAACGCTGATCCGCGCGCCTGATCAGCGCGGCGCCAGCGCCCGCAGCACGTCGCGCCAGGTGACGATGCCCACCGGCTTGAGGTCCTCCACCACGATGGGCAGGCAGGAGATGCCATGCTCCAGGAACAGCCGGATCGCGTCGCCGACGGGGTCCTCGGGCCGCAGTGTCAGCGGCTTGCGGCTCATCACCTGGTGCACGCGCTTGTTGAGCGTGGCGAGGTCGCGCGTCGTCTCCACCATGGTGCCGACATAGGGGCTGATGGCGCGCAGCAGGTCGCGGTCGGAGACCACGCCGAACAAGCGCCCTTCCTCCACCACCAGCAGATGGTGGAAGCTGGAGCTATCAAAGATCTCCTTCACCGTGGCCAGGCTGTCGTCCAGCTCCACCGTCACCAGGTTGCTGGACATCAGGTCGTGCATGCGCGTCATCTTGTGCTGCTCCCCGCGCCATCCCGCGGCGCGGGCAGATTGTCGCGCGTCCGTTTATGCTGCGCCTCGCATCTTCACTGGAGTAGCCCCATGATCAAGACCCGTGCTGCGGTGGCCTGGAAGGCCGGCGCCCCATTGACCATCGAGACCCTGGAACTGGACGGCCCGCGCGAGGGCGAGGTGCTGGTGGAAGTGAAGGCCACCGGGGTCTGCCATACCGATTACTACACGCTCTCGGGTGCCGATCCCGAGGGCATCTTCCCCGCGGTGCTGGGCCACGAGGGCGCGGGCGTGGTGCTGGAGGTGGGCAAGGGCGTCGGCTGGCTCAAGCCCGGCGACCATGTGATCCCGCTCTACACGCCGGAGTGCCGGCAGTGCAAGTTCTGCCTCTCGCGCAAGACCAATCTCTGCCAGGCGATCCGCAGCACCCAGGGCAAGGGCCTGATGCCGGATGGCAGCGCGCGCTTCTCGTTGAACGGCCAGCCGGTGTTCCACTACATGGGCACCTCCACCTTCTCCAACCACATCGTCGTGCCCGGCATCGCGCTGGCCAAGATCCGCCCGGATGCGCCCTTCGACAAGGTCTGCTACATCGGTTGTGGCGTCACCACCGGCGTGGGCGCGGTGCTGTTCAGCGCCAAGGTGGAGGCGGGTGCGAACGTGGTGGTGTTCGGCCTGGGCGGCATCGGCCTGAACGTGATCCAGGGCGCCAAGATGGTGGGCGCCGACAAGATCATCGGCGTGGACCTGAACCCGGGCCGCGAGGCGCTGGCGCGCCAGTTCGGCATGACCCACTTCATCAACCCCAAGGAGGTGGCGAACGTGGTGGACGAGATTGTGCAGCTCACCGACGGCGGCGCCGACTACAGCTTCGAATGCATTGGCAACACCAAGGTGATGCGCGATGCGCTCGAGTGCACCCACAAGGGCTGGGGCCGCAGCATCATCATCGGCGTGGCCGAGGCCGGCGCCGAGATCAGCACGCGGCCCTTCCAGCTCGTGACCGGCCGCAAGTGGGAGGGTTCGGCCTTCGGCGGCGCGCGCGGCCGCACCGATGTGCCCAAGATCGTCGACTGGTACATGGACGGCAAGCTCAAGATCGACGAGCTCATCACCCACAAGCTGCCGCTGGAACGCATCAACGAGGCCTTCGAGCTGATGAAGCGCGGCGAATCCATCCGCACCGTGGTGGAGTTCTGAGATGGCGGCCGAGCTGCTCAGCGAGCACGCCTGCTTTGGCGGCCGGCAGCGTTTTCTGCGCCATGCCTCGGCCGAAATCGGCCTGCCGATGCGCTACGCGCTCTACCTGCCGCCGCGGCCGCGCGCGCTGCTGCTGTATCTGGCCGGCCTCACCTGCACCGAGGAGACCTTTGCCATCAAGGCCGGGGCCCAGCGCCTGGCGGCCGAGCTGGGCCTGGCCCTGTTGATGCCCGACACCAGCCCGCGCGGCGCGCAAGCCGCCGGCGA
This sequence comes from Roseateles sp. FW301-B2, assembly GCF_058788955.1. Lineage (NCBI taxonomy): Bacteria > Pseudomonadati > Pseudomonadota > Betaproteobacteria > Burkholderiales > Sphaerotilaceae > Roseateles > Roseateles sp. FW301-B2. The sequence continues at coordinate 34,849 of NZ_JBYTBE010000042.1, read as the reverse complement.
GGATGCGGCCTGGGACTTCGGCGTCGGCGCCGGCTTCTACCTCGACGCCACCCAGCAGCCCTGGGCCAGGCACTGGCGCATGGAAAGCTATCTGATGCGCGAACTGCTGCCGCAGGTGCAGGCCGAGCTGGGCCTGGGGCCCGAGCGCAGCGGCATCTTCGGCCACTCGATGGGCGGCCATGGCGCGCTCACCCTGGCGCTGCGCCACCCGGGCGCGTTCCGCTCACTTTCAGCGTTCGCGCCGATCTGCGCGCCCATGCAATGCCCCTGGGGGCACAAGGCGTTCGGCGGCTACCTGGGCGCCGATCGCAGCGCCTGGGCGGCGCACGATGCCAGCGCCCTGATGGCGGCGCTGCCGGCCGCGCCCTATCCGGGCGGCATCCTGATCGACCAGGGCTTGAGCGACAAGTTCCTCGCCGAGCAACTCCATCCGGAAGCCTTCGAGGCCGCCTGCGCCGCGGTGGGTCAGCCGCTGCGCCTGCGCCGCCATGCCGGCTACGACCACGGTTACTACTTCATCGCCAGCTTCGTGGACGAGCATTTGCGCCACCACGCGGCCCAGCTGCTGCCCTGAGCCAGCCTCACTCCAGGCGGCGCACGCGTGCCGTCTCGTTGGAGCCTTCGAACTCCATCATGAAGGAGCCCATCGCGGCGCGGCGTACCTGCACCTTGGGGCTCTTCAGGCGCAACACCGCCGAGCTGCCGTCGATCACCATCCAGGCCTGGCCATTGGCCAGGCGGATCACGCTCTTCGGACCCCAGCCGTCGAAGGGGCCATCGATGCGGCTTTCCACCGCATCGGCCTCGGTCTTGAGCTGGCGCCGCTCCAGACCGAAGGTGTCGGCCTTGGGCTCAGCCGGGGCCGCCGCCTTGGGCGCAGCGGCCGCCGGCGCAGCTGCCGCGGGCGTTGCCAGAGCGATGCCGTCATAACAAGCCAAGCGTGCGTCCTTGTCGGCGATGCCGCGGCAGCGCTGCAGCTCGGACTGCTGCGCACAAGCCGTGCCGGATGCGAGGGCCAGGGCGATCATCAGGGCGTTTTTCATCTGCGGGGCATGTCGGGTTGGCGATGCCCGGCAGCATAACGCCGAAGCGTCGGCTTAAGCGTCGGCTTACTTGCTCAGCAGGGCCACGGCGCCGTTGCCGGTGGGCGAATCGGGATCGCTGAAATGCACGGCAAAGGCGAACAGTTGCTCGCTGGCGTTGTCGTTGTTGCAGTCGATGGCGCGCACGGCGCGCTTCAGCGCATGGTGGTAGCCGCGCGGGCCGGCGCTGGTGTCGACGCGGCCGACGCTGCCGCCCTTGAGGCGGAACTGCACGCGCACGGTGCCCTCTTGCTCGACGCGCGACCAGGCGGTGGAGAGCGCCTCCTGCAATTCGACGGCGGCCGCCGGGCAGACGCTGAGCACGTCGGTGCGGGCCATCTCGAAGGCCTTGTTGCCGGTGACTTCAACGCGCTTCAGGTCCTGCGTGCCGCCGCTGTCGGCGCTGGCAAGGCCGGTGAAGAAGGTCATGGCGGTGGCGGCCAGCAGGCTGGATGCGAGGGTGGTGTTGCGATTCATGATGACTCCGTTGCTGAGGGTTGAGGCGGCGGTCTGCCGGCTGTTGAGCCGTCCAATGTCCGCGCTCAATTCAGATTAGGCAGAGGGCCCGGCGCGACCAAGCCGGAGTCGACCAAGCAGCGGATTGCGCGGACGGTTTGCCGGATTCCAGCGACGAACGGAGTTGGGGTGCCAGCGCGGCCTAGGGGCGGGCCCGCATGACTTCTTTCCGGGGTCAGGTCTTGCCTGGCGGCGCGTGCATGACCATGGTCATGGCGGTGCTGTGCCGGGTCGGCCGACCGAGGGGGCGGGCGGCACGGATGACCTTTGGCATGCGTTCTTAGCGCGTCTGCTGGTGGCCGGCCGCGGCCTTGTAGCGCCGCACCAGCGCGTCGATCTCGGCCGGATCGATCACGTCCTCCAGCCGCTTGAAGCCGGCGGGCGCGCGCTCCTCGACCAGATCGAGGATGGCGTCCAGCCCCTCCTGGCGGTTCATCTCGACGATGCGCGCGCACATCGGCAGGCGCTGTGCCTCGTAGGCGTCGAGCGCCGCTTCCGGCGTGGCGCCCTGCTGCAGGGCCTGGGCCAGGCAGTCGGCATCGAGGATGGCCTGGGTGGCGCCGTTGGAGCCGATCGGGTACATCGGGTGCGCCGCGTCGCCCAGCAGGGTGATGCGGCCATGACGCCAGCGCGGCAGGGGGTCGCGGTCCACCATCGGCCATTCCAGCAGCTGGGTGGCGCTGCGTATCAGGGCCGGCACGTCCAGCCAGTCGAAATGCCAGCTGCCGAAGGTGGGCAGCAGGTCGTCCAGCGAGCCGGGCTTGCTCCAGTCCTCGCGGCTGGGGGCGCTGAGGCCGCCGCCAAAGCCGTCCTCGCGCAGCCGGCGGTCGCAGATCCAGTTGATCAGCTGCAAGCCGTCGTCGGCCACCGGGGCGATCGGGTAGACCACGAACTTGGCGCGCCGGTGGCCGGCCTGCACCATGGTGCGGCCGTCCAGGAAGGGGCGTGCAAGGCTGGTGCCGCGCCACATCATCATGCCGTTCCAGCGCGGCGCGCCCTCGTCGGGATAGAACTGGCGGCGCAGCGCCGAATGGATGCCATCGGCGCCGATCAGCAGATCGGCGCTCAATTCGCTGTGGCTGCCGTCGCTGGCCTGCAGCTGCGCCACCACGCGCTCGCCCTCGGTGCGCGCGGCCAGCACGCGTTGCCCGCTCAGCAGCCTGGCCTCGCCCAGACGCTCTGCCGCCTCGCGCCACAGCAGCAGTTGCAGCTCGCCGCGGTGGATGCTCAGCTGCGGATGGCTGTAGCCGCCGCCCAGCCCGCGCGCATCGCGGTAGATGGCCTGGCCATGGCGGTTCGCGAACACCAGGGCCGAGGTCGGCACCGCCATCGCCTGCAGCGCCGGCAGCAGACCCAGGCCGTCCAGCACCGCCACCGCATGCGGCAGCAGGTTGATGCCCACGCCCAGCGGCTTGAGCTGCGGCGTGGCCTCGCAGACGCGCACGCGGTGGCCGCGCGCCTGCAGGGCCAGGGCGGCGGTGAGGCCACCGATGCCGCCGCCGGCGATCAGGATGTCCAGGGCTTTGTCTTGCATGGCTGTTCTCGGTTTTGCTTGATCTGGGATAAGGGTAAGCGAGATTGTTGCGCTATGCAACGATATTTATCCTGAAGCCATGAGCAAGACGGCAAGTTCCCAAGCGCAGGTTCCCGAGGGGCTGCTCCTGCCCGTGCCCGGGCTCGACTACGGCGTGCTGGACGAGCTGCTGGGCTATGCCCTGCGGCGCGCGCAGAACGCGCTCTACCTGGACTTCTACCGCGCCACCGAGGGGCTGGACGTGAGCCCGCAGCGCTTTGCCGCACTGGTGCTGGTGGCCCGCAATCCCGGCATGCGCCAGGGCCTGCTGGCCCAGGCGATGGGGCTGCACCGCAGCGGCGCGCTGCGCCTGACCGATTGGCTGACCGAGCAGGGCTGGGCGGAGCGGCGCGACGATCCCAGCGACGCACGCTCCTGGGGCCTGCACCTGACCGCGCATGGCCGCCGCACCCTGGCCAAGCTGGAGCAGCTGGTGCGCGCCCACGACCAGGCCCTGTTGCAGGGCCTGGGCGAGCGCGGCAGCGCCTTGAAGGCCGATCTCGAGCGGCTGGCCTGGGTGGCCACCGCGGCGGCCCAACCGATTCCACCCGCCAAGCCGACCAAAACCGACAGGAGACCCAAGCCATGACCAAGCACTTTTCGATGCATCGACGCGAACTCACGCTGGGCCTGGCGGCCTTGCTGGCCGGGCCATTGGCGCGCGCCCAGGGCGCCCTGCCGCGCATCCTGGTGGGCTTCCCGGCCGGCGGCTCCGTGGACACGACCGCGCGCCGCGTCGCCGAGGCCTGGCGCGGCCGCATGGCCGAATCGGTGCTGGTGGAGCAGAAGGTGGGCGCCGGCGGCCGCCTGGCGATTGCGGCGCTCAAGGACGCGGCGCCCGATGGCATGACGCTGCTGCTGAGCCCCTCGTCGATGTTCACCATCTACCCGCATGCCTATCGCAAGCTGGCCTACAAGCCGGAGTCCGATGTGGTGCCGGTGGGCCCGCTGGCGCATTCCACCTGCGGCTTTGGCGTCGGTCCGATGGTGCCGGCCGCCGTCAAGACGCTGGCCCAGTTTGCCGACTGGGCGCGGGCGAATGCACAGAGCGCCGCCTATGCCTCGCCGGCCGCGGGCGCGATGCCGCATTTCCTGGGCAACCAGTTCGAGCGCGCCGCCGGCATCAAGCTGACCCATGTGCCGTACCGCGGCGCCGCGCCCGGCATGCAGGACCTGATGGGCGGCCAGATCGCCTCGGGCTGTTTCAGCATCGGCGACTTCCTGCCGCATCTGGCCTCGGGCCGGGTGCGCCTGCTGGGCGTGACCGACACGCGCCGTTCGCGTTTCGCGCCCGAGGTGCCGACCTTCGAGGAGCAGGGCTTCAAGGGCATCGAGGGCGTGGAGAGCTATGGCTTGTTCCTGCCGGCCAAGGCGGCGCCGGCCACCGTCGACCGCATCGCCGACCTGGTGCGCGCGGCGCTGCGCGAGACCGCGGTGGTGGAGGGCCTGGCCAAGCTCGGCTTCGAACCCTTCTCGCTGAGCGCGCCCGAATATGCGCGCCGCCTCGCGGCCGAGCGCGCGCAATGGGGGCCCATCGTCAAGGCCTCAGGCTTTTCCTCCGACGACTGAAAGAAAAGCGGCCGAAACGGGTGGGGCGGCCGCGTCGGGGACAATCGGCCCCATGGCAGTCCTCTCAATTAGCAACGCCCATCTCGCATTCGGCCATGTCGCCCTGCTGGATGGCGCCAACTTCTCACTCGAAATCGGTGAGCGCGTCGGCCTGATCGGCCGCAACGGCACGGGCAAGTCCTCGCTGCTGAAAATCCTCGCCGGCCTGGAGAAGCTCGACGATGGCCTGCTGCAGCTGCAGCAGGGCCTCACCAGCGTCTACGTGCCGCAGGAGCCCGAGCTGCGTGCCGATGCCACCATCTTCGAGGTGGTGAGCGAGGGCGTGGCCGAGGCCAAGGCGCTGCGCGCGCGCTACGAGATCCACGACGAGAACGACGACCTCGCCTGGGTGCAGGAACGCATCGAGCACATCGGTGCCTGGAACTGGGAACAGCGCGTCGACGAGACCCTGCAGCGCCTGGGCCTGGATGGCTCGCGCCTGGTGGGCGCGCTCTCGGGCGGACTGAAGAAGCGCGTCGCCCTGGGCCGCGCCCTGGTGGCACAGCCCGACGTGCTGCTGCTGGACGAGCCCACCAACCACCTGGACCTGGACGCCATCACCTGGCTGGAGGAGTTGCTCAACAACTTCAAGGGTTCGCTGCTGCTGATCACCCACGACCGCGCCTTCCTCGACAACGTCGCCAACCGCATCGTCGAGCTGGACCGCGGCCAGCTGCGCGGCTACCCCGGCAACTTCGCGGCCTTCACCGCCGCCAAGGAATACGAGCTACAGAACGAGGCGCTCTTCAACGCCCGCTTCGACAAGCTGCTGGCGCAGGAAGAGGTGTGGATACGCAAGGGCGTGGAAGCGCGCCGTACGCGCAGCGTGGCGCGCATCCAGCGCCTGGAGGCGATGCGCCTGGCGCATGCGGCGCGCCGCGATGTGCAGGGCAAGGTCAAGCTGGACATCGACACCGGCGGCGCCAGCGGCAAGATCGTGGCCGAGCTGGAGAATGTGTTCAAGAGCTATGGCGATCGCACCATCGTGCGCGACTTCACCGCCACCATCCTGCGCGGCGACAAGGTCGGCCTGGTGGGCCCCAACGGCGCCGGCAAGACCACGCTGCTGAAACTGATCCTGGGCGAGCTGGCACCCGACAGCGGCGAGGTGCGCCAGGGCTCGCGCCTCTCGGTGGCCTATTTCGACCAGATGCGCGACACGCTCAATCTGGACGCGACCCTGGCCGACACCATCAGCCCCGGCAGCGAGTGGATCGAGATCGGCAGCCAGAAGAAGCATGTGAAGAGCTATCTGGGCGACTTCCTGTTCTCGCCCGCGCGCGCCAACTCGCCGGTGAAGAGCCTCTCCGGCGGCGAACGCAACCGCCTGCTGCTGGCGCGCCTGTTCGCGCGCCCCGCCAATGTGCTGGTGCTCGACGAGCCCACCAACGACCTCGACATCGAGACCCTGGAGCTGCTGGAAGAGCTGCTGGCCGAGTACGACGGCACCGTCTTCCTGGTCAGCCATGACCGGCGTTTCCTCGACAACGTCGTCACCTCCACCATCGTCAGCGAGGGCGACGGGCGCTGGCGCGAGTACGAGGGCGGGGTGCAGGACTGGCTGCTGCAATCCAAGCGTGCCGCGGCGCTGCAAGCCAAGCAGGCGCCGGCGCCCGCACCGGCCCCCGCGCCTGCACCGGCTGTGGCAGCGGCCCCGGCGGCGCCGAAGCGCAAGCTCAGCTACAAGGAGCAGCGCGAGCTGGACGAGTTGCCCGCACGCATCGAGGCGCTGGAGACCGAGCAGGCCCAGGTGGCCGCCCTGCTGGCCGGCACCGAGCTCTACACCCAGGGTGCCGCGCGCCTGGCCGAGATGACGGCGCGCGCCAGCCAGATCGAGGACGAGCTGATGGGCTTGCTGGAGCGCTGGGAAGCGCTCGGCGCGCGCTGAGGCCTAGCGCCTCTCGCGCAGCTGCTGCAGCAGGCGCCAGAAGCGCGCGTCCTGCGAGGTGGCGAAGTTGATGCGCATCAGCGTGCCGGCGCGGCGCGTCGGGCTGAACAGCAGGCCCGGCGCGATCAGCCAGCCGGCATCCAGCATGCGCTGCGCCAGGCGCTCGGTGTCCATGCCCACCTCCAGCCAGCCGAACAGGCCCTGCGGCGGGGTCACGAATTCGCAGCCGGCCTCCTCGGCCAGGCGCACCACGCGCTGGCGCGCCGCATCCAGCCGGGTGATGACGCGCTCGGCGTGGCGGCGCAGCTGGCCCTGCTCCAGGCAGATCGCCACCGCGCGGTCCATCATCGGGCTGGTGGTGAGGGTGGAGAGCAGTTTCAGCTCGGTGAGCTGGTGCACCTTGTCGGCGCTGGCCGCCACATAGCCGACGCGCCAGGCCGGCGTGAGGATCTTGGAAAAGCCCGACACATAGAGCGTGCGCTTGAGCCCGTCCAGGGCCGAGAGCCGCGGCGCATGGTTGGGCGCCAGGAAGGCATAGGTGTCGTCCTCCACGATCATCAGGTCGGCCGCCTCGGCAAGCTTGAGGATCTGGTGCGCGCTGGCCAGCGAGAGGCTGTGGCCGGTGGGGTTGTGCAGCACCGAGACCGTCACATACATGCGCGGCCGGTGCTCCTCGATGAGGCGCGCCATCACGTCCAGATCGGGGCCCTGCTGGCCGCGCGGCACCGGCAGCAGGCGCATGCCCGCCTGCGACAGGCGTGCGTACTCGATCGCCCAGCCGGGGTCGTCCACCAGCACCGCATCGCCGGGGCTCAGCAGGCTGCGCGTGATCAGGTCCAGCGCATGGGTGGCGCCCACGGTGCTGACGATCTGCTCGGGCGCGGCATGCACGCCGATGTCCTCCAGCCGGCGCGCCAGCGCGGCGCGCAGGCGCGGGTCGCCGCCGGGCTCGCCGTACTGCAGGGCCAGCTGGTCGGGCTCCTCGCTCTGGCTGACGACGCGGCGCATCGCGCTCTGCAACATCGGCAGGTCCAGCCAGTCGCCCGGCAGGGTGCCCAGGCCCGGCGCATGGCGCGCGTCGGCCTGGAACATGCCGCGTATCAGGGCCGAGGCGTCGATCGGTGCGTTGCCCGCCGGGCTGGGGGCGGGCTGCTTGGCGTGCGGGCGCGCATCGCGCAGATCGCGCACGAAGAAGCCGCGCTGCTTGCGCGCCTCCAGCATGCCCGAGGCCAGCAGCTGGTCGTAGGCCGCCACCACCGTGTAGGGGCTCACGCCATGGTGGCGCGCGCATTCGCGCACCGAGGGCAGGCGCGCGCCCGGCAGCAGCAGGCGCTGCTGGATGCGTTCGGCAAAGCGCAGCGCCAGCTGCTGGGCCAGCGGGGTGCTGGCATCGCGCGAGAGGGGTGAGGCGGCGGCGCTGTGGCTCATGGTGGGCTCTCCGGCAATGAACGAACAACAATTCAGCAGCCAAGTGTACTGGTGCTGTATTGCTCCGGCGTCCTGCCGGCGCCCCCTCAGGGGCAGCCGCGCGGGCTGGCCTGGGCGCCGCTGCTGAGCTTTTGCAGCTGCAGCAGGGCCAGCACCTGGCCGCTGGCGCTGCGCAGCTCCAGCTGCAGGCGCGGCGTGCCGTCGCTGCTGGGCGCCAAGGCCTGCACGGTGCCCATCGCCAGCACCGGCTGGATCAGGCCGGCATCCAGGTAGCCGCCGAAGAAGGCGGCCGCGCCGCTGCCCGGCTGGCCCCATTCACCGCTATAGCTCAGGCGTGGGCAGCCGCCCTCCAGCTTGAGCTCGTTGCCCTCGAAGCTCAGCACGAATTCGGGGTTGCTGGCGCTGCTGGCGTACAGCACCTTGGCGGTGCCGGGGTGGTCGGGCGAGACGCCGCTGCTACCGGGCGGCAGGCCGCAGGCCAGCTGGTCGGCCCAGGGGGCGCTGCACAGGGGGGCCGACTTGGCACCCGCCAGGGCCAGATAGCCGTGCGATTCGGTGGTCAGGCCCGAGCCTCCCGTGCCCGGCCCGCAGGCGCTCAGCAGCAGGCCCAGCAGGCCGGCGAGCAGATGGTTGGGCTTCATGGCTTCTCTCCCTCATTCATGGGTTCTGCATAGAAATAGACGCCGAAGCGGGCCCGTTGGTTCTTCTGTGCCGCTTCGGCATGCTGGGCGTCGTCATTGAAACGGTCCTGGGCTTCCTGCATCACCAGCTTGAAAGCCTGGCGCCAGGCCTGACGCGAGACCTGGTGCAGCCGCGCCACCGAGGCCGGCGTGAGTTCGTCCACGAAGATGGATTGCTCCAGGAACTTGTCCTCGCCCAGCAGGTTGGCGGTGCCCGCCGAGAGCGCATCGCGCAGGTTGTCGGCGCACAGCCAGGCCAGTTCCTCCATGCCCTGGCGGGGCGTGAACTCCTCGGCCAGCAGACGTATGCCTTCCGGCTCTTCGGCCACGCCGCCCAGGCGCAGCAATTCGTCCAGCACCGCGCGCGGCCGCACATCGCTGCTGACACGGGTGACGAGGGCGTCGAAGCTGTCGTCGCCGGCGCTGCGCGGCAGCAGCTTGGGGCGGCCCTGGGCGTCCAGGAAGGGGGCGTCGTTGAGCCAGCGGCCCACCACCTCGGCCGCCAGGCTGAGCGGGCGGAAGGCCTCGGCATCGGCGGCCTTGACCTCGGCGGGGCGCGTCAGGTTGCGCACATCGCGCCGGTGCACGCCCGACAGCAGGCTCACCGCGCTATCGGTCTGCGGCATGCCGCGCTCCTTCAGTTCCTGCTGCGCGGCGGCCAGGAATTCGGTCTTCAAGGCCTGGGCGAAGGCCGGGTAGGCGACGCCGCTCTTGATCAGCATGCGTGCCAGCGGCCGCACGACCTTGAGGCTGAACTCCAGCGCCAATGTGGCCGCGGACTTCATGCGCGGCTCCGCCCGGCGCGGCCTGCGCTCCTGCGTGGGTTGGTGTTCACTGCCTGTGGCATGGCGGCTGGGCCTCGTCTGGGTCTGGGGTCTGGCCTTGCGGCACGGCCGGCATTGTCAACCGGTTGACGTGGACTTTGATGTGTGGAATATTATCCCACATCGCACTCAAACGGAGGAGGAAAGCGATGACGAAAGTGAAAGCAAGCAACAACAGCGCAATGCGCGTGATGCTGATGGCGGGGCTGGTGGCGGCGGGGCTGAGCGCCTGCGGCGGCGGTGGCAGCGAGACCGCCAAGCCGCTGGCCCTGCAGGGCACGGCGGCCGTGGGGCTGGCGGTGGCGGGCGGCCAGGTGCGCGCCAAATGCCTGAAGGGCGAGGGCACGACCAGCACCGCGGCGGACGGCAGCTACAAGCTGAGCATTCCCGCGGGCGAGCTGCCCTGCGCCCTGGAGCTCACCCATGCCAGCAGCGGCCTGCAGCTGCGCTCGCTGGCGGTGCCCGGCGGCAACGGCGAAATGGCCAACCTGACCCTGCTGACCGAGATGGTCACGACCAGACTGGCGCGGCGCGATGCCGCGGCCTACTTCGTCGGCTTCGATGCCGCGGCCGGCAAGGCCCTCAGCGTCGACAAGGTCAAGCTGGCCCAGGCCGATGTGAGCAAGCTGCTGGCGCCCACCACCGAGATCCGCAACCTGGGAGATTTCCTCGGCACGCCGCTGAAGGCCGCCACGTCCGCCAACCCCAACCAGGGCGATGCGCAGGACAAGCTGCTGGACGCCCTGCACATGCGGCTCAGCAAGGCCCGCCAAGTGCAGTTGCTGGGCGTGCTGGCGAATGCCGCCGATCCGGTGGACCCGGCGCCGTTCCTCCCCTGGATCACGGTGGAGCCGCAGGCCGTGAGCATGCTGGCCGGCGCCAGCCAGACCCTGATGGCCGACCTCAACTACCCGCCCAATGTGGTCTATGTGCGCCAGCCGGTGAAGTGGGCGCTGCAGGAGGCCAGTGGTGGCGCGGTCGAGGCACTCAACGGCCGCTATACCGCGCCGATGGCCAACGGTGTCTACCATGTGCGCGCCACGCGCGAGGATTTCGGCAGCGTGAGCGCCGATGTCACGGTGACGGTGGGTCAGTTGCTGAGCCTGGACCAGCGCAGCATCTCGGGCGTCAAGAAGGCGCGCAATGCGGCGGTGCTCGATCAGGCCGCCTGGGCCGAGCTGTGGAACCAGCATGTGGCCGGCAACTCGCCGGCACCGGCCCTGCCGGCGGTGGACTTCGGCACCCAGATGGTGGTGGCGGTGTTCCTGGGTGAGCGAGCCAACGGCTGTGCCAGCGTGGCGATCAGCGGGGTTGCGTCGAACGGCGCGGCGCTGCAGGTGGCGTACCAGGAAGGCAAGCCGCCGGCCGACAACGTGAGCTGCACGCAGGTGGTCAGCGCCCCGGCGCACCTGGTCAGGCTGCCCAGGTCGGCGCTGCCGGTGGAGTTCGTGTTGAAGCCCTGACCGGCTGTGCTGGTCAGCATGCCAATACAGAAAAGCTGGCTGATCGGCTGACTGTATTGGCTATGTACTGCATCCGGCCATAGACTGGCCGGATGCCTTCGCAGCCCCAAGCCCTCCCATCCACGGCCTCCAGCGCGCCCGCCGATCTGCGCCGCGGCCTGGCCCTGGGGGCGCTGGGGGTGTTCATCTTTGCGCTGAGCATCCCGATGACGCGCCTGGCCAGCGGCAGCGTCGAGGCGCCGCAACTGCCGCCCGAGTTCGTGGCGCTGGGGCGTGCGGCGCTGGCGGGGCTGCTGTCCATCGCCTATCTGCGCTGGACCGGGGCGCCGCGCCCGCAGGGGCGCCAATGGGCGCTGCTGGCCTTCACCGCCCTGGGCGTGGTGTTCGGCTGGCCGCTGCTGCTGGGTTATGCGGTGCGCCAGGTCGATGCCGTGCATGCCTCGGTGATCTCGGGCGTGCTGCCGCTGGCCACTGCGGTGATCGCGGCCCTGGCGTTGCGCCAGCGCCCCAGCCTGGGTTTCTGGGCCTGCGCGGTGGCCGGTCTGGCCCTGGTGCTGGGCTTTGCCTGGTGGCGCGGCGCGGCCGGCTTGCAGACGGCCGACCTGCTGCTGCTGGGCGCGGTGCTGAGCGCCGCGGCCGGCTATGTCAGCGGCGCCCAGCTGAGTGCGGCCATCAAGCCCGAGCAGGTGATCAGCTGGGTGCTGGTGCTGAGCCTGCCGCTGACGCTGCCCGCAGCCTGGCTGTTCTGGCCCGCGCAGCCGATCCGCGCGGCGGCCTGGGGCGGCTTTCTGTACGTGGCGCTGTTTTCGATGTGGCTGGGCTTCTTTGCCTGGTACCGGGCGCTGGCGCTGGGTGGCGCGGTGCGCGTCAGCCAGGTGCAGGTGCTGCAACCCTTTCTGTCCATGCTGCTGGCCGTGCCGATCCTGGGCGAGGCGCTGGATGGCGTGACTCTGCTGTTTGCGCTGGCGGTGATTGCCGTGGTCTGGCTTGGCAAGCGCATGCCCGTGCACGCGCTCGCGCGGGAGGCGCGATGAGGCTGCTGGGTGTGCTGGGCGGCATGAGCTGGGAATCCAGCGCGCATCTGTACGCGCTGCTGAACCGCGGCGTGGCCACGCGCCTGGGCGGGCTGCACAGCGCCCCGGTGCTGATGCACAGCGTGGATTTCGCCGACATCGAGGCGCGCCAGCGCGCCGGCGACTGGGTCGGTGCCGCTGCCCTGCTGGGCGCGGCCGGGGCGGGCCTGAAGGCGGCCGGCGCTGAAGGCCTGCTGCTGGCCACCAACACCATGCATCGCGTGGCCGACGCGATCGAGGCCGCGGCCGGCCTGCCGCTGCTGCATATCGTCGATGCCACCGCGCTGGCGCTGCGCGCGCAGGGCATCCGGCGCGCCGGGCTGCTGGCCACGCGCTACACCATGGAGCCGGGCTCCTTCTATCACCTGCGCATGCAGCGCCACGGCATCGAGCTGCTGACGCCCGCGGCGGCGCAGGCGGACGAGGTGAACCGCATCATCTATGAGCAGCTGTGCCGCGGCCAGATCCTGCCGGCCTCGCGCCAGCTCTACCTGGATGCCGTGCGGGCGCTGGCCGGGCGCGGTGCGCAGGCGGTGATCCTGGGCTGCACCGAGATCGGCCTGCTGCTGGACGCCAGCGCGCAGCCGCTCAGCCCGCTGCCATTTTTCGACAGCACCGCACTGCAGGCGCAGGCGGCGGTGGATTGGATCTGTACCCCCGGTGGTACAACGACGGATTGATTTGCAGGAGACACAAGCAATGAGCACCATCTGGACCCAGGCGCGCCGCGCCGCGCGCATGAACCCGTCCATCATTCGCGAGATTCTCAAGGTCACCGAGAAGCCCGGCATCCTCTCGATGGCCGGCGGCCTGCCCTCGGCCGACACCTTCCCGGTGGAGGCGCTGAAGGCCGCTTGCGACAAGGTGCTGAGCGAGAACGCCAAGGAGGCCTTGCAGTACGCCGCCAGCGAGGGCTTTGCGCCGCTGCGCGAATGGGTGGCCAAGCGCGTGGCCTCGCTGGGCATGCAGGTCGACCCGGACCAGGTGCTGATCACCAGCGGCTCACAGCAGGGCCTGGACCTGGTGGGCAAGATCCTGTGCGACGCCGGCGCGCCGGTGGCGGTGGAAACGCCCACCTATCTGGGCGCGCTGCAGGCCTTCACGCCCTACGAGCCGATCTTCACCAGCCTGGCCAGCGACGAGCAGGGCCCCCTGCCCGAGGCCTTTGCCAAGCTGCCGCATGACGCGCCGGGCACGCGCTTCGCCTATCTGCTGCCGAACTACCAGAACCCCACCGGCCGCGTCATGAGCCTGGAGCGCCGCCAGGCCGTGATGGCCGCGGCCAAGGCGGCCGGCGTGCCCATCGTGGAAGACAACCCCTATGGCGACCTCTGGTTCGACGAGCCGCCGCTGCCCTCGCTCTCCTCGATGTGGCCCGAGGGTTCCATCTACCTGGGCTCCTTCTCCAAGGTGCTGACGCCGGGCTTCCGGCTCGGTTACATCATCGCCCCCAAGGAGCTCTACCCGAAGCTGCTGCAGGCCAAGCAGGCGGCCGATCTGCACACGCCGGGCTTCAACCAGCGCGTGGTCTATGAGGTCATCAAGAACGGCTTCCTGGACGAGCATGTGCCCAAGATCCGTGCCCGCTACAAGGCGAATCGCGATGCCATGGCCACGGCGCTGAAACAGCATCTGCCGGCGGGCTGCGAATGGCAGAGTCCCAAGGGCGGCATGTTCTTCTGGATCCGCCTGCCGGCCGGCCTCGACGCCATGGCCCTGCTGCCGCAGGCGGTGGAGGCGAACATCGCCTATGTGCCGGGCGCCGCCTTCTACGCCAGCGCGCCGGACCCGCGCGCGCTGCGCCTCTCCTTCGTGACGCTGACGCCCGAGCTGATCGCCGAGGGCGTGGAAATCCTCGGCCGCGTGCTGCACGAGGCGCTGGAAACGCAGGTCGAGCCGACGCCCTGAGGGCCGCTGCTCAAGCTAGCAGCAGGAAGTGATCGGCCAGCAGGAGGCCGAATAGCGCGAACAGGTAGGCGATGGAGAAGCGGAAGCTCATCATCGCCTGCAGCTTGTCGCGCCGCAGCCGGTAGTTCCATTGCAGGTAGCGCGCGCCGATCAGCAGCGCGCCCAGCAGATAGGGCCAGCCGCTCATGCCGATGGCCCAGGGCAGCAGGCTGGTGAACACCAGCGCCCAGGTGTACTGCAGGATGCGCCGGCTGGTATGCGAGACGCCATGCGTGACCGGCAGCATCGGCACGGCGGCGCGCGCGTAGTCCTCGCGCCGGTGGATCGCCAGGGCCCAGAAATGCGCCGGCGTCCAGATGAAGATGATGAGGAAGAGCAGCAGGGCGCCCGGTTCGAGCTGCCCCTGCACCGCCACCCAGCCCAGCAGCGGCGGCGCGGCGCCCGCGGCACCGCCGATGACGATGTTCTGCGGCGTCGCATGTTTCAGATACAGGCTGTAGATGCCGGCATAGCCGATCAGCGAGCCCAGCGTGAGCGCGGCGCACAGCGGGTTGGTGTAGGCCATCAGCAGGGCCATGCCGGCGCTCCCCAGCAGCAGCGCGTAGGCCAGCACCTGGGGCGCGCCGAGGCTGCCGGTGGGCAGGGGGCGGCCGCGCGTACGTGCCATCAAGGCGTCGATGCGCCGGTCCACCAGGTGATTGACGGCGGCGGCGGCACTCGCCACCAGGGCGATGCCCAGATTGCCGAACAGCAGCACCTGCCAGTCCGGCAGGCCGGGGCGAGCCAGCAGCATGCCCACCAGCACGGTGAAGCTCATCAGCGCCACCACGCGCGGCTTGCCGAGTTCGAAGTAGCTGCGCCAGAGCGGCCGGCGTGCGCCGGCGAGATCCAGGCTGAGGCTGGAGTCGTTGCTCATGTCATTTGAAATAGAAGCTGCGCATCTGGTGCACCCAGCTGGCCTCGCTGAACATCAGCCCGATCAACACCGCCAGCACCAGCGGCGGCAGCAGGATGGCGTAGATGAGCGCCAGCCGTTCCCAGGCCATGTGCATGAAGACGGCGACGATGAGCCCGGCCTTGAGCGCCATGAAGGCGAGGATCAAGCTCCAGCGCAGCAGGCCATGGAGCTGGAAATAGTCCACCAGATAGGACATGGTGCTGAGCACGAACAACAGGCCCCAGACCTTGAAATACAGGGCGATCGGAGGCTGCTGGTGCTCTTGACTGCTTGCATGCATGGCTGACCTCACCACAGGTAGAAGAGCGCGAAGATGAAGACCCAGACCAGGTCCACGAAGTGCCAGTAGAGGCCGGCGATCTCGACGATCTGGTAGTTGGGCCCGCCCGGCCCATGCTCGTAGCGACCCTGCTGCACGCGCCGCGCCACGACGGCCAGGTAGATCACCCCGGCCGAGACATGCAGGCCGTGGAAGCCGGTGATCATGAAGAAGCAGGCACCGAACTGGGCCGCCCCCATCGGATTGGCCCAGGGCCTTACACCCTCGTGGATCAGCTTGGTCCACTCGAAGGCCTGCATGCCCACGAAGGTAGCGCCCAGCAGGGCGGTGGCCAGCATCAGCGCCGCGGCCGCGCCGCGCTGGCGCCGGTAGGCGCAGTTCACCGCCATCGCCATGGTGCCGCTGCTGCTGATCAGCACGAAGGTCATGATGGCAATCAGCAGCAGCGGCACCGGTTGGCCGGCGATCTGCAGCGAGAACACCTCGCTGGGATTGGGCCAGGGCACGGTGGTGCTGTTGCGCACCGCCATATAGCCGGTGAGGAAGCAGCTGAACACAAAGGTGTCGCTGAGCAGGAAGATCCACATCATGGCCTTGCCCCAGGGCACCTGGAAGGCCTGCTGGTCGGCTGCCCAGTCCTCGACGAGGCCGCGCCAGCCTGGGGCGCTGCTGCCGGTGGTGGAGCTGGCGGTCATGGGGGGCTCCTTGGTGGTGCTGGTTCAGCGCGTGCCGCAGATGGCACGCACCAGTTCGGGGGTTAGCCAGCCCAGGGTGGCGTAAAGCAATGCCCAGAGCAGCAAGAGGAAATGCCAGAAGCGTGCGCACAGCGCCAGGCCCGTGGCGCGCTGGGCCGCATCGGCCCGCGGCCAGGCGCGCAGGCAGCGCCACCAGCCCCACAGGCCACCCAGCACGTGCAGGCCATGCATGGCGGTGAGCAGGTAGAGAAAGCTCGCCGCCGGGTTGCCGCTCGGCAGCACGCGTGCCGCCGCCAGGGCCTGCCAGCCCCAGAGCTGCACCAGCACAAAGGCGAGGGCACAGAGGCCGCCCCAGCGCAAGCCGCGGGCGTCACGCGTGGCGGAGCGGCGGCCCAGTTCCAGCGCCAGGCCGCCCAGCGCCAGCAGGGCGCTGCTGAGCATGAACTGCCAGGGCAGGGCGAGCGGGAAGCCCTCCAGCCCGTTCAGCCGCATCACATAGGCCACCAGCAGCAGGAAGAAGATCGAGCTCGACACCGCCATCATGAACCACAGGCCGGTGCTGGCGGCGGCCTGCGGGCGTGGCCAGGCGCCGGTTTGCAAGGCGGCGGCCAGGCCGTTCATGCCAGTTGCTCCCGGGGCGTGCCATGGCTGGCGTCGGGGCCCTCGACACCGCCGGCGGACAGCGGTGCGGTCTGCGGGATGAAGTCCTCCGGCGCGCCCGGCACGCTATAGGCATAGGCCCAGCGGTGCACCACCGGCAGGGTGACACCCCAGTTGCCATGACGCGGCGGGGTGTCGGGGGTGAACCATTCCAGCGAGGCGGCGCGCCAGGGATTGGGCTCGGCTCTGCGGCCGGCTTTCAGGCTCCACAGCAGGTTGAACACGAACACCAGCTGGGTGATGCCCACGATGATGGCCGCCACCGTGATGAAGGTGTTGAGCTGGTGGGCCGAATCGGGGATGAACTGGTAGTTCCGGTACTCGTAGTAGCGCCGCGGCATGCCCAGCAGGCCGAGGTAATGCATGGGGAAATAGATCGCGTAGGTGCCGATGAAGGTGACCCAGAAATGCAGATGGCCGAGGCGGTCGTCCAGCATGCGGCCGCTGATCTTGGGGTACCAGTGGTAGATCGCGCCGAACACCACCAGCAGCGGCGCCACCCCCATCACCATATGGAAATGCGCCACCACGAAGTAGGTGCCCGAGAGCGGGATGTCCACGCTGACGTTGCCGAGGAAGAGCCCGGTCAGCCCGCCGATGATGAAGGTGGAGATGAAGGCGAGCGCGAACAGCATCGGCACGCTCAGATGTATGTCGCCGCGCCACAGCGTGAGCAACCAGTTGTAGACCTTGATCGCGGTGGGCACCGCAATGATGAGGGTGCTGGTGGCGAAGAAGAAGCCGAAGTAGGGGTGCATGCCGCTGACGAACATATGGTGGGCCCACACCACGAAGCTCAGCACGCCGATCGCCAGGATGGCCCACACCATGGTGCGGTAGCCGAAGATGCATTTGCGCGCATGCACGCTGATGAGGTCGGAGACGATGCCGAAGGCCGGCAGCGCGACGATATAGACCTCGGGGTGGCCGAAGAACCAGAACAGGTGCTGGAACAGCAGCGGGCTGCCGCCCTTGGTCTCGGTGATCTGGCCCATCGAGACCAGCGCGGGCATGAAGAAGCTGGTGCCTATGGTCTTGTCCAGCAACATCATGATGCCGCTCACCAGCAGGGCCGGAAAGGCCAGCAGGGCCAGGATGGTGGCGGTGAAGATGCCCCAGACGGTGAGCGGCATGCGCAGCAGGCTCATGCCGCGGGTGCGCGCCTGCAGCACCGTGGTGACGTAGTTCAGGCCGCCCATGGTGGCGGCGACGATGAAGATCACCAGCGAGACCAGCATCAGGATGATGCCCCAGTCGTGGCCGGGCGTGCCGGGCAGGATGGCTTGCGGCGGATACAGCGTCCAGCCCGCGCCGGTGGGGCCGCCGGGCACGAAGAAGCTGATCATCAGCACCACCACCGAGAGCAGGTAGACCCAGAAGCTCAGCATGTTCAGGTAGGGGAACACCATGTCGCGTGCCCCCACCATCAGCGGGATCAGGTAGTTGCCGAAACCCCCCAGGAACAGCGCGGTGAGCAGATAGATCACCATGATCATGCCGTGCATGGTGACGAACTGGTAATAGCGCTCGGCGTTGATGAATTCGAACTGGCCCGGGAAGCCGATCTGCAGCCGCATCAGATTGGACAGCAGCAGGCCCACCAGGCCCACCAGCACCGCGGTGCCGCCATACTGGATCGCAATCACCTTGTGGTCCTGGCTCCAGACGTACTTGGTCCAGAAGCTCTGCGGTTCGTCATGCTCGGAATGGCTCATGCGCTCCTCGTTGGTCAGGGCTGTCTATTTGCCGCGCGACTCGATATAGGCCACCAAGGCGTTGACCTCGTCGCTGCTGAGTTCGATCTTGGGCATGATGGGCGCAAAGCCCTTCACCACGCGCGCCTGCGGGTCGGTGATCTCGCCGCGCAGGAACGCCGCATCCACCTGGTGCGTGCTGCCGTCGGCGAGGGTCTCGGTCTTGCCGTACAGGCCCTTCCAGGTCGGGCCCACGCCGGCCGAGCCGTCCACGCTGTGGCAGGCCACGCAGGCCTTGGCCTTGGCCAGCGCCTCGCCGCGCGCAGCCGGGGTGTCGGCCACCGCGGCCGCGGCGGCCGGCTGACTGAAGCGCGCCTGGCCGCCCAGCCAGCTCTGGAACTGCGGCAGCGCCTCCACCACCACGCTGCCGCGCATATTGGCGTGGCCGATGCCGCAGAGCTGCGCGCACAGGGCCTCGTAGCGGCCCGCCTCGGTGGGCGTGAACCAGAAGCTGGTGACAGTGCCGGGCACCATGTTCAGGCGCGCGCGCATCGGCGGCATGTAGAAGTCGTGCAGCACATCGGCCGAGCGCAGCAGGAATTTCATCGGCTGGTTCAGCGGCAGATGCAGCTCCGAGCCC
This sequence comes from Roseateles sp. FW301-B2, assembly GCF_058788955.1. Taxonomy (NCBI): domain Bacteria; kingdom Pseudomonadati; phylum Pseudomonadota; class Betaproteobacteria; order Burkholderiales; family Sphaerotilaceae; genus Roseateles; species Roseateles sp. FW301-B2. The sequence continues at coordinate 15,879 of NZ_JBYTBE010000042.1, read as the reverse complement.
TCCACCAGCACATCGTCCTGGCCATTGGGGTCGGCCGGGTCCAGGCCATAGGGATTGCTGGCCGTCATGAAGCGCGCATCGCTGCTGCCGAACTTGCCGTCGGCGCCGGGGAAGCGGTAGCGCCACTGCCATTGCTTTCCCAGCACCTCGACCAGCATAGCGTTGGCGGGCGGGCGCACATAGTCGGCGTAGACCAGCAGGCCGGGCGCCAGCAGGCCGATGATGCCCAGCGCGGTGATGCCGATCAACCAGCGTTCCAGCCGGTGGTTCTCGGGCTGGTAGGCGGCACGCTGGCCGGGCTTGTGCTTGAAACGCACTAGCAGCCAGACCAGCAGCAGGTTGAGGACGACGAAGAACAGGCCGGTCACCGCGAAGGTGATGTCCAGCGTGCGGTCCATCTCCAGCCAGTTGGATGCCAGCGCCGGGGCATGCCAGGGGTTGACGAAGTGGAACACCAGCGAACCCAGCACCATGATGATCAACACCAAGGCCAAGATCATGCCCAGCTCCTTCCAGCGTATGGAGGCTGCGCCCGGCGCAGCGAACCTGCTTGTCAGTGAGGCGTGCGGTACAGGGCCAGGCGCCAGTAGGTGCTGGCGGCGCTGATGCCGAAGATCAGGTGCGCGATGAAGGTGCCCCAGCCGCGCAGCTCGCTCATCCAGGGGAACACCGTGCTCATGGCGTGGAAGTTCACGAAGTAGACCACCACGCCGGCCGCGGCCCCGATCACTTCCATCATGGCGGCGCTGGACTCGTAGTGGAAGCCGGCGATCACATAGGCCATGCAGATGCCGAACACCAGGCCAAGCACATAGTGGGTTAGCAAGGCGACGCTGACAACGGCGAAGTCGAAGCCGGAGCCTTGCAGGACCTGTGGCCCGAGCATGATGGCGGCCACCAGACGCGAGGTATGCCAGGGGCTGACGTCATTCAGTACCGCCGACCAGACCAGCTCCAGCACCATCATCACGGCGCCGGCCACCAGGCCTGCGATACAGGCCACCGGCCAGTCCGGCGTGCCCTGCGACCATCGATGCGATTGCGCTTGTGCATGCATGGCGACCTCCTCAGCAGGGCAGCGATCAAGACGATCGACACACCTGGTAGCTGGCCTCCGCTTGCGACGCGTGCAAGCGCTTAGGCGAATGGAGTGACGGATTGCTTTTGACTCGCGTCAACACGGTTTATATACCCCGCCCGATGGGCCCGCAAGGGTAAAGACGCGCAGCCTCGCGGCGCTGGGGTCATGCCTTGCCTTGTGCGGTCAAGCCGGCAATACAGTGTGTGTGCATGGCCGCTTGGCTGTACTGGTGTCGGTGGCCGGCAGCCCCCTAATATCGGCCCGGGCCGCTTGGGCCTGCCGCGAATCCGGAGCCATGAAGTCACGACGTTTTGCCCAGGTGGATGTGTTCACCGACCTGGCCCTGCGGGGCAACGCGCTGGCGGTGGTGGTCGATGCCGAGGGGCTCAGCGATGCGCAGATGCAGGCGCTGGCGTGCTGGACGCAGCTGTCCGAGACCACCTTCTTGCTGCCGCCCAGCGACCCGGCCGCCGACTACCGCCTGCGCATCTTCACGCCGGCTGGCGAGCTGCCCTTTGCCGGCCATCCGACCCTGGGCTCGGCCCATGTCTGGCTGAGCCACGGCGGTGCGCCCAGGCGCGCGGACGAGCTGGTGCAGCAATGCGGCGTCGGCCTCGTGTGCGTGCGGCGCGACGGCGCGCGCCTGGCGTTTGCGGCGCCGCCGCTGCGGCGCAGCGGGCCGGTGGAGGCGGCGCTGCGCGAGCAGGTGGCGCGGTCCCTGCGCCTGGCCGAGCAGGACTTGCTCGACGTGGTCTGGGTCGCCAATGGGCCGCCCTGGATCGGCGCCAGATTGCGCAGCGCAGCCGCGGTGCTGGCGCTGCAGCCCGACTATTCGGCCATGCAGGGCCTCGAGCTGGGCGTGGTGGGCGCCTATCCCGAGGGTGCGCCGGCGCAGTTCGAGGTGCGCGCCTTCGTGCCGGGGCTGCCCCAGCCCGAAGACCCCGTCACCGGCAGCTTGAACGCCGGCCTGGCGCAATGGATGATGGGCGCCGGGCTGGCGCCCGCCGCCTATGTGGTTTCACAGGGCACGGCCTTGCAACGCGCGGGCCGGGTTCATGTGCGGCGCCAGGGTGATGACATCTGGATCGGCGGCGATATCACGCCCCTGATCCAAGGACAGATAAGGCTTTGATGACGATGGAAACCGATCATCTGGTGGTGGCGGCGGCCAGCCTGGCGCAGGGCCGGGCCTGGTGCGAGCAGGTGCTGGGCGTCACGCCGCTGCCCGGCGGCAAGCACGCCTTGATGGGCACGCACAACTGCCTGCTCAATATCAGCTCGGCGCTGTATCCGCGCTGCTATCTGGAGATCATCGCCATGGACCCCGAGGCGCTGCCCCCTGGCCGCGCGCGCTGGTTCGACCTGGACCAGCCCGCCCTGCAGCAGCGCCTGCAGGATGGCGCGGGCCTGATTCATTGGGTGGCGCGGGTGCCGAATCTGGACGCGGCGCTGGCGCAATGCCGCAGCGAGGGCGTGGACGCGGGCGAGCCGGTGGCGGCCTCGCGCGGCGCGCTGAGCTGGCGCATCGCGCTGCGGGAGGACGGGCGGCGGCTCAAGCGCGAAGCCCTGCCGGTGTTGATCGAGTGGGGTGCTGCCCATCCTTGCGACCAGATGCCCGCCAGCGGGGTGCAGTTGCTGGCCCTGGAGGCGCGCGACGGCCTGCGTGCCCGCCTGGCCACGCCGCGCGGCGAGATCGTGCTGGAGCAGATTGGATGATGACGGTGACCGAAGACCTGTTTCGAGAAGACGCGCAGTTGACCGAATGCCAGGCGCGCGTGCTGCGCGTGGACGAGCGCGGCGTGCTGCTGGACCGCACGGTGTTCTATCCGCTTGGCGGCGGCCAGGCCGGCGATGCCGGCGAACTGCTGCTGCCCGACGGCCGCGCGCTGCGCATCGCCGATACCCGCAAGGGCGAGGCGGGCGAGATCCTGCATCTGCCGGCGCCGGAGCAGCCGGAGCTGCTGGCGGCCTTGCTGCCGGGGCTGGCCGTCAGCGCCCGCATCGACTGGGCGCGCCGGCATGCGCATATGCGCTTTCACACCGCCACCCACCTGCTGTGCGCGCTGGTGCCTCATCCGGTGGACGGTTGCTCGATCACCGCGCAATACGCAAGGCTGGACTTTCACATGACCGAGCCGCTGGACAAGGACGAGCTCACGGCCGGGCTGGCGCGTCTGGTCGCCGAAGCGCATGCCGTCAGCCACAGCTGGATCAGCGATGCGGAGCTGGAGGCTAACCCCGGCCTGGTGCGCAGCATGAGCGTGCAACCCCCGCGCGGCTCGGGCCGGGTGCGGGTGCTGCAGATCGAAGGGGTGGACCTGCAACCCTGCGGCGGCACGCATGTGTCGAACACGGCCGAGATCGGTGCCGTGGTGGTCAGCAAGATCGAGAAGAAATCGGCCAAGACCCGAAGGGTCGTATTGGGGTTTGCAACATGACGATGAAGATATTGGGCAAGGCCGCGTCGATCAATGTGCGCAAGGTCTTGTGGACCTGCGCCGAGCTCGGCCTGGACTACCAGCGCGAGGATTGGGGCGCGGGCTTTGCCGATCCCCAGACGCCTGAATTTCTCAAGCTGAATCCGAACGGCATGGTGCCGGTGCTGCTCGACGGCGACTTCGTGCTGTGGGAGAGCAACAGCATCTGCCGCTACCTGGCGGCGCGCCAGGCGCGCAGCGATCTGCTGCCGGCAGCGCCGCGGCAGCGCGCCCTGGTCGAGCAATGGATGGACTGGCAGGCCGGCGAGCTGAACAACAGCTGGCGCTATGCCTTCATGAGCCTGGTGCGCCAGAGTCCGGCGCACCAGGACGCCGCGGCGCTGGCCGCCGGCGTGGCGGGCTGGAATCGCCACATGGCCATGCTGGATGCACAGCTGGCGGCCGGCGGCCCTTACGTGCTCGGGGCCGACTTCACGCTCGCCGATGTGGTGCTGGGCCTGTCGGTGCACCGCTGGGCCGCGGCGCCGCTGGCGCATGCCGAGCTGCCCGCCGTGCGCGCCTATTACGAGCGCTTGAGCGCGCGGCCGGGCTTTATGGCGCACGGCCGCAACGGGCAGCCCTGAGCGGGCGATCAGTCGTTGCGGAAATTGTCGTGGCAGGCCTTGCAGGTCCTGGCCGTATTGCCGAAGGCGGCCTTCAGCTGGTCGAGGTTGTTGGCCTTGGCGGCCAGGGCCAGCTTGGCGGCCTCGGTCTGCAGGTTCTTGGCGGCCTCGTCGAACTTGGCGCGCTCGCTCCAGACATTGGCCTTGGGGCTGCCCTTCTCGTTGCCGCCCGTGCCTTCCACAAAGGCCATGTAGGGCAGCTTGGCGATCTCCGCCACGATCTCGGCATTGGCCGCAGCGGCCGCGCCGTCGAAGGGCACGCGACCCTGCGCCATCGCGCCGATGCGGCCGAAATGCGTGGCCATCACCGTGAACGCCGCCTTGCGGTACTTGACCGCATCTTCAGGCTTCTGGAACTGGGCGTGAGAGGGCAGGGCGCTGCACAGGCCGACGGCCAGGGCGATCACGTAACGCTTCATGCTTGAAATCCTTGCAGTGTTGGGCTAGCTGGTGCCGGGTCTTGCCCGGGCCCGCGAGTGTATGCAGGGTCGAAATGTTTGGGTTATCGTCGGTCCATGTCCCTTTACCAACAGCGCTTTCTGCCATGAACGAGGCGACGGCCGAATTGCGAGCCCGGGTGCGCGTGTGGGATCTGCCGACGCGGCTGTTCCACTGGGCGCTGGTGCTGGCCGTGCTGGGCTCGGTGCTGAGTGCCAAGCTGGGCGGCGATGCCATGGTCTGGCATATGTGGCTGGGCTATGCGGTGCTGACCCTGGTGGCGTTTCGCGTGCTGTGGGGCCTGGTGGGCGGCCATTGGTCGCGCCTGCATCATCTGATCTACAGCCCGGCAGCGATCTGGCGCTATGTGCGCCACCGGCCCCGGCCGGGCGAGCGCTTCGATATCGGCCACAACCCGCTGGGCGGGCTCTCGGTGCTGGTGATGCTGGCCTGGCTGCTGGTGCAGGTCGGCTCGGGGCTGATCGCCGATGACGAGATCTCCGTCACCGGCCCGCTGATCCGCTTCGTCACCAGCGAGCAGAGCCTGGCCTGGACGGCCTATCACAAGCACCTGGGGCAATGGGGCTTGCTGGCCCTGGTGGCCCTGCATGTGCTGGTGGTGCTGTTCTACCGCTTCGGCAAGGACCGCGATCTGCTGGGCCCGATGTTCAGCGGCGACAAGCAGCTGCCCGCCCATGTGCCGGCGTCGCGCGATTCGCTCGCCACGCGCGTGTTCGCGCTCACCCTGCTGGGGGCCTGCGGTGCCGCGGTCTACCTGCTGGTGAGTCTGGGCTGATGGGTACACTGCCGGCCTGCATGGAAACACCCGATATCAGTCTGGTTCTGCCGGATACCCCCGAAGGCTTTGCACGCACCCGCGAGATCCTGCGCGAGTACGCGCAGTCCCTGGGCGTCGATCTGTGCTTCCAGAATTTCGAGGCCGAGCTGGCTGGTTTGCCGGGTGAATACGCCCAGCCCGCCGGCCTGATGCTGTTGGCCATGGTGGATGGTCAGCTGGCCGGCTGCGGCGGCTTTCGCCCGGCGCCGGATGTGGACTATCCGAATGCCTGCGAGATGAAGCGCCTCTTTGTACGCCCGGCCTTCCGGCGTTTCGGTCTGGGGCGCTTGCTGGCCCAGGCCCTGATCGACCGGGCCACCGAGTCGGGCTATTCGGCCATGCTGCTGGATACCCTGGACGATATGGAGGCGGCGCGCGGTCTCTATGAAAGCCTGGGCTTCGAAGAGATCCCACCCTATTACTTCAACCCGATCGCGGGCGCCCACTATCTGAAAGTGGAACTGGGCTGAGTTACGGCCTGGTACGGCCTTAGCATCGCGGCATGAGCGTTGTTGTCGAACTTGCCTGCCCGCAGCCCGCCACCCTGGGCGAATCGCCGCTGTGGCACCCTTTGGAGCAATGCCTCTATTACGTCGACATCGCCGCGCGCCAGGTCTTGTGCCTGCGCGAGGGCGAGGCGCAGGTCTGGCAGCTGGACAGCGAACCGGGTTGCATCGCGGCGCTGGCGGGTGGTGGCCTGCTGGTCGCGCAGCGCAACGGCCTGTGGCGGCTGGACACGGCCAGTGGCGCGCATGAGCGCCTGATGCCGCCCCCCTTTGATCCCGGCCAGCAGCGTTTCAACGATGGCAAGCCCGACGCCCAGGGGCGCTTCTGGGTCGGCACGATCGACGACGCGCGCCGGCCCGAGGCGGGCCTCTACCGCGTGGCCGACGGGCAATGCCAGCGCATGGTCGATGGCATCACCACCGCCAACGGCCTGGCCTGGAGCCCGGATCAGCGCTGCATGTACGGCGCCGATACCAAGGCCCATGCCATCTACGCCTGGGATTTCGATGCCGGCAGCGGTGCCATCAGCCAGCGCCGCGTGTTCGCGCAGTTCGAGCCGCGCCAGGCCGATCAGGCCCTGGACGACTATGCCGGCCGGCCCGATGGCGCGGCGGTGGATGCCGAGGGCTGCTATTGGGTTGCGATGTTCGAGGGTCAGCGCTTGCTGCGGCTGTCGCCTTCCGGCGCGCTGTTGCAAACCGTGCGGCTGCCGGTACGCTGCCCCACCATGCCGGCATTTGGCGGCCCGGACCTGCGCACGCTCTACATCACCACGGCGCGCGAGAAACGCCCCGCCGAGGAGTTGGCCGCCCAGCCCTGGGCCGGTTGCGTGCTGAAGCTGCGGGTGGATGTGCCGGGGCTGCCGGCCCAGTTCGCACGCCTCTGAAGCCCCGCGGGCAGGGTAATCCACGGGTGGCTAAAGCCACAGCGTGCGCTTTGTCAAGCCTGGCCGCAAAGGCATGTGCATCGCTGCGTTACCTGGGTGTAAGGGGAAACCACATATAATCCTTGGGTTTTGCTGATTGCACCCCTAAGCCGTGAGCCCTGAGAACCTGCGCGCCCGTGACAATGCCGCGCCGCAGGCCAGGCCTGACGATGCCTGGGGAGATGAGGTCGGCGAAGAGCCTTTCAAGGTGCTGTCGCGTGAAGAAGCGCAAAGCCTGAGAGCCAGGTGGCCTGATACGTTGTTGAAATGGTCGCCCTGGCGCCTGGTGATGGTGCAGGCCCTGGCAGGTGTGGTGATGGCTGCGCTCTGGTGGTTGTTCACGCAGGAGAGCGGCAAGGCGTGGTCGGCGCTGTGTGGCGCGATCGCGGTGGTGGTGCCGAACGGCCTGATGGCCTGGGGTGCCACGCGACGAACGGTGACGGATGCGGGAGCGGCCTTGCTCTCGATGATGTTCTGGGAGTCGGTCAAGATTTTGCTGGCCATTGCCATCCTGGTGGTGGTGGCCAAACGGGTGGCGGATCTGAGTTGGCTGGCGATGCTGGTGACCATGATCCTCTGCCTGAAAGTTAATTGGCTGGTCCTGCTCACGCGGGGCCGTTCTACAAGCATTAGTGACGGAAACTGACGATGGCAGCCGAAGGACACGCGCCGAACGCGGGCGAATACATCCAGCACCACCTGCAGCACATGCAGGTCAATTTCTCGGGGCAGGCGGTCAAGCAGACCAGCATCGTTGACTTCAGCCTGTTCAATCTGGACTCGCTGATCTATTCGGTGATCCTGGGCGTGATTGGTTGCTTCATCCTGTGGCGCGCCGCGCGCAAGGCCACCTCGGGTGTGCCGGGCCGCTTCCAGGCTGCCGTTGAAATCATTGCCGAAATGGTCGAGAACCAGGCCAAGGGCGTGATCCACAACGCCGCCAGCCGCAAGGTCATCTCGCCGCTGGCCCTGACCGTGTTCGTCTGGATCTTCCTGATGAACTTCATGGACATGCTGCCGGTGGACCTGCTGCCTTCGGCCTGGACCCAGGTCTATGCCTCGATGGGCCACGATGCGCACCATGCCTATATGCGTGTGGTGCCCACCGCCGATCTCTCCACCACGCTGGGTCTGTCGACCAGCGTGCTGCTGATGTGCTTCTTCTACAGCGTCAAGATCAAGGGCGTCGGTGGTTGGACGCATGAACTGCTGGCTGCGCCGTTCGGCGACAAGTGGTTCCTGTATCCGGTCAACTTCCTGATGCAGATGATCGAGTTCGCTGCCAAGACCGTCTCGCACGGCATGCGACTGTTCGGCAATATGTTTGCCGGCGAACTCGTGTTCATGCTGATCGCGCTGATGGGCGGTGTCTGGGCCTGGGAGCTGAACCCCCTTACGGGTGGTTTCTGGCTGGGCTTCGGTCATGTGGTGGCCGGTACGGTGTGGACGCTGTTCCACATCCTGATCATCACCTTGCAGGCCTTCATCTTCATGATGTTGACCTTGATCTACACGGGCCAGGCGCACGACTCGCACTGATTCCCAAGCAGTTCTTCTCTTTCCCTTTTCTTCAATTTCTTTCTTTTCATTCCATTCAGGAGCTAATCATGGAAAACATCCTCGGTCTCGTCGCGCTGGCTTGCGGTCTCATCGTTGGTCTGGGCGCTCTGGGCGCTTCTATCGGCATCGCGCTGATGGGTGGCAAGTTCCTGGAATCGTCGGCTCGCCAGCCTGAGCTGATGAACGAACTGCAAACCAAGATGTTCATCTTGGCTGGTCTGATCGACGCTGCCTTCCTGATCGGTGTGGCTATCGCTCTGCTGTTCGCATTCGCCAAGCCCTTCGCGATCTAAGCGGCTCGCTTACCTTTCACGGTTGAAAGGATCGTGCTGTGAATATCAACGCAACCCTGTTCCTGCAAGCGATCGTCTTTGCGATCCTTGTGTGGTTCACCATGCGCTTCATTTGGCCGCCTGTGATGAAGGCGCTGGATGAGCGTGCGCAGAAGATCGCTGACGGGCTGGCTGCGGCCGACAAGGCCAAGAGCGAATTGGCAACCGCCAACAAGCGCGTTGACGAGCAACTGAGCCAGGCGCGCAACGAAACCACCAAGCAATTGGCCGACGCCGAAAAGCGCGCCGCTGCGATCGTGGACGAAGCGAAGAAGCGCGCAGAAGATGAAGGCGCCAAGATCGTGGCTGCTGCCAAGGCCGAGGCCGAACAGCAAGCCGCGCGTGCCCGTGAGGCCCTGCGCGAGCAGGTCGCCGCACTGGCCGTGAAGGGCGCCGAGCAAATTCTGCAACGCGAAGTCAATGCCAGCGTGCACGCCGAATTGCTGGGCCGTCTGAAGACGGAGCTGTAATCATGGCTGAGCTCGCAACCATTGCACGCCCTTACGCTGAAGCGCTCTACCAGGTCGCGGTCAAGCATGATGTGAAGGCCTGGGGCGCGGCGCTCGACGCGCTCGCCCTGGTCGCACAGGATGCCGATCTGCGCCAGTTCGCCGACAACCCCAAGGTCACGGCCGAGCAGGTGTACGCGGTGATGACCGCGGCCGCCAAGCAAGACCTGGCCCCGGAGCTGCAGAACTTTCTGCGCGCGGTGATCGAGAACAGCCGCCTGGCGGCGCTGCCCGAAGTGGTGGCGCAGTTCCACGTGCTGGCCAATGCCGCAGCCGGCGTGGCTGATGCGCAGATCTTCAGCGCCTATCCCATCGACGCAGCCCAGCTGAGCGATGTGATCGGCACCCTGGAGAAGCGTTTCGGTCGCAAGCTCGAAGCCCATGTCACGCTGGAGCCTTCACTCATCGGCGGTATCCGTGTGGTGGTCGGCGACGAGGTGCTCGACACCTCCGTCAAGGCCCGCCTGGAACGCATGAAAGTGGCGCTCACAGCTTAAAAGCTAGCGCGAGAAGACACCTATTCCGATTCATCCCTGTGTCACCCGCGCTCTGGCAACAGACGCCCGACCAGATGGGAGCAAGCAATGCAACTGAATCCTGCTGAAATTTCCGAATTGATCAAGAGCCGCATCGAGGGCCTTGGCACATCGACGGACGTCCGCAACCAGGGCACCGTGGTGTCCGTCTCCGACGGTATCGTCCGCATCCACGGCCTGTCCGATGTGATGCAAGGCGAGATGCTGGAGTTCCCCGCCGCCGCCGATGGTCAACCCACCTACGGCCTGGCGCTGAACCTCGAGCGCGACTCCGTCGGTTCCGTGATCCTGGGTGCCTACGAGCACATCTCCGAAGGCGACACCGTGAAGTGCACGGGCCGCATTCTGGAAGTGCCCGTCGGCCCCGAGCTGATCGGCCGTGTCGTGAACGCCCTGGGCCAGCCGATCGACGGCAAGGGCCCGATCAACGCCAAGATGACGGACGTGATCGAAAAGGTCGCTCCCGGCGTGATCGCCCGTAAGTCCGTGGACCAGCCGGTGCAGACCGGTCTGAAGTCCATCGACTCGATGGTGCCCGTGGGCCGCGGCCAACGTGAGTTGATCATTGGCGACCGTCAGACCGGCAAGACTGCCGTCGCGATCGACGCCATCATCAACCAAAAGGGTCAGAACATGACCTGCATCTACGTCGCCATCGGCCAGAAGGCGTCGTCGATCAAGAACGTGGTGCGTGCCCTGGAAGCCAACGGCGCGATGGAATACACCATCGTGGTGGCCGCCTCGGCGTCCGAGTCGGCTGCCATGCAGTACGTCTCGGCCTACTCCGGCTGCACCATGGGCGAGTACTTCCGCGACCGCGGCCAAGACGCCCTGATCGTGTATGACGACCTGTCCAAGCAAGCCGTGGCCTATCGCCAGGTCTCGCTGCTGCTGCGTCGTCCGCCCGGCCGCGAAGCCTTTCCCGGCGACGTGTTCTATCTCCACAGCCGTCTGCTGGAGCGCGCAGCCCGCGTGAACGCCGATTACGTGGAAGCCTTCACCAAGGGTGAAGTGAAGGGCAAGACCGGTTCGCTGACGGCCCTGCCCATCATCGAAACCCAGGCCGGTGACGTGTCCGCCTTCGTTCCGACCAACGTGATCTCGATCACCGACGGTCAGATCTTCCTGGAAACCAGCCTGTTCAACGCCGGTATCCGCCCCGCCATCAACGCCGGTATCTCGGTGTCGCGCGTCGGTGGTGCTGCACAGACCAAGCTGATCAAGAACCTGTCCGGCGGTATCCGTACCGACCTGGCCCAGTACCGTGAGCTGGCCGCGTTCGCGCAGTTCGCTTCCGATCTGGACGAGTCCACCCGCAAGCAGCTGGACCGCGGTGCCCGCGTGACCGAGCTGCTCAAGCAAGCTCAGTACTCGCCGCTGCCGATCAGCCTGATGGCTGCCACGCTGTTCGCGGTGAACAAGGGCTTCATGGACAGCCTGGACGTCAAGAAGGTTCTGGCTTTCGAGCACGGCCTGCACCAGTTCCTGAAAACCAGCCACGCCGCTCTGCTGGCCAAGCTGGAGGCCGATCGGGCCATGGACAAGGATGCCGAAGCCGAGCTGAACGCTGCCATCACCACGTTCAAGAAGTCCTTCGCCTAATGACCATGACCGGGCTGTGATGCAAAGAACGGCCCGGACCTAACAGGAGAAATCATGGCATCAAGCAAGGAAATTCGCGGCAAGATCAAGAGCTTCGAGAACACGAAGAAGATCACCAAGGCCATGGAGCTGGTGTCCGCTTCCAAGATGCGCAAGGCGCAAGACCGGATGCGTGCGGCCCGCCCCTACAGCGAGAAGATCGGCAACATCGCCGCCAATCTCGCCCAGGCCAACCCCGAGTACCAGCACGCTTTCCTGGTCAAGAATGACCAGGCCAAGGTGGCCGGCTACGTGGTGGTGACGACCGACAAGGGTCTTTGTGGTGGCTTGAACACCAACCTGCTGCGCGCCACGACCAACAAGCTCAAGGAGCTTGAGGGCGCGGGTCAGAAGGCGGAAGTCGTTGCCATCGGCAACAAGGGCTACTCCTTCATGAACCGCATCGGCGCCAAGGTGGTGGCTCATGCGACGCAGCTGGGCGACCAGCCGCACATCGAGAAGCTCATCGGCCCCGTCAAGGTGCTGCTGGACAAGTACGCCGCAGGCGAGCTGTCGGCCGTCTACCTCTGCTACACCCGCTTCATCAACACGATGAAGCAGGAGCCGGTGGTGCAGCAACTGCTGCCGCTGTCGGCCGAGAGCATGAAGGCGGGCGCGGGCAACAACCACTCGTGGGATTACATCTACGAGCCGGATGCCGCCACGGTCATCGACGAGCTGCTGGTGCGCTACACCGAGGCCCTGATCTACCAGGCCGTGGCCGAGAACATGGCGTCCGAGCAATCGGCGCGCATGGTGGCCATGAAGGCCGCTACTGACAACGCCGGCAACCTGATCGCCGAGCTGAAGCTGGTCTACAACAAGACCCGCCAGGCCGCCATCACCAAGGAACTGTCGGAAATCGTCAGCGGCGCCGCCGCCGTGGGCTGATCGCAGTCGAACGCAAAAGTTTTGGAATTGAAGGAACGAAAAAATGGCTAACACTCAATCAGTGGGCAAGATCGTTCAGTGCATCGGCGCCGTGGTGGACGTGGAGTTTCCGCGCAACCAGATGCCGCAGGTCTATGACGCGCTGAAGATGGAAGGCTCGGCTCTGACGCTGGAAGTCCAGCAGCAGCTGGGCGACGGCGTGGTGCGTACCATTGCGCTGGGCTCGTCCGACGGCCTGCGCCGCGGCACCGAGGTCTACAACACCGGTGAGAACATCAAGGTCCCGGTCGGCAAGGCAACCCTTGGCCGCATCATGGACGTGCTGGGCAACCCGATCGACGAGCGCGGCCCCGTGGCTGCCGAGCTGACCGCGTCCATCCACCGCGCTGCACCGTCTTACGACGAGCTGAGCCCCTCGCAAGACCTGCTGGAAACCGGCATCAAGGTGATCGACCTGATCTGCCCGTTCGCCAAGGGCGGCAAGGTGGGTCTGTTCGGTGGCGCCGGCGTGGGCAAGACCGTGAACATGATGGAACTCATCAACAACATCGCCAAGGCCCACAGCGGTCTGTCGGTGTTCGCTGGTGTGGGCGAGCGTACCCGTGAGGGCAACGACTTCTATCACGAGATGGCCGACTCCGGCGTGGTGAACCTCGAGAAGCTCGAGGACTCCAAGGTCGCGATGGTCTACGGTCAGATGAACGAGCCCCCGGGCAACCGTCTGCGCGTGGCCCTGACCGGTCTGACGATCGCCGAGTCCTTCCGTGACGAAGGCAAGGACGTGCTGTTCTTCGTGGACAACATCTACCGCTACACCCTGGCCGGTACCGAAGTGTCGGCACTGCTGGGTCGTATGCCTTCGGCCGTGGGCTACCAGCCGACGCTGGCCGAAGAAATGGGCCGTCTGCAAGAGCGCATCACCTCGACCAAGGTCGGTTCGATCACCTCCATCCAGGCCGTTTACGTGCCTGCCGATGACTTGACCGACCCCTCACCCGCCACCACCTTTGCCCACTTGGACGCAACGGTCGTGCTGTCGCGTGACATCGCTTCGCTGGGTATCTACCCCGCCGTGGACCCGCTGGACTCGACCTCGCGTCAAGTGGACCCGAACGTGGTGGGCGAAGAGCACTACAACACCACCCGTGCCGTGCAGGGCGTGTTGCAGCGCTACAAGGAACTGCGCGACATCATCGCGATTCTGGGCATGGACGAGCTGTCGCCGGAAGACAAGCTGGCCGTGGCCCGCGCTCGCAAGATCCAGCGTTTCCTGTCGCAGCCCTTCCACGTGGCCGAAGTCTTCACCGGCTCGCCCGGCAAGTACGTGCCCCTGAAGGAAACCATCCGCGGCTTCAAGATGATCGTCAACGGCGAGTGCGATCACCTGCCCGAGCAGGCCTTCTACATGGTCGGCACGATCGACGAAGCGTTCGAAAAGGCGAAGAAGATGCAGTGATGAGGCCTCGGGGTGCTCGCACCCCAGCCGCATGACTGAATCTTTTCAACCGCTAAAGGAAGATTGACATGGCAACCATCCACGTTGATGTGGTTTCCGCCGAAGAGCAGATCTTCTCCGGCGAGGCCAAGTTCGTCGCGTTGCCGGGCGAAAGCGGTGAGCTGGGCATCCTGCCCCAGCACACCCCGCTGATCACCCGCATCAAGCCGGGCGCGGTGCGCATCGAGCGCGCCGACGGTGGCGAAGAGTTCGTGTTCGTGGCCGGTGGCATTCTCGAAGTGCAACCGGGCACCGTGACCGTGCTGGCCGACACCGCGATCCGCGGCAAGGACCTCGACGAAGCCAAGGCTACCGAGGCTAAGAAGCTGGCCGAGGAAGCGATGAAGAACGCCAAGAGCGATATCGACTTTGCCGCCGCGCAAGGCGAATTCGCCGCCATGGCCGCCCAGATCGCTGCGCTGCGCAAGTTCCGCAAGAAGTAAGCAAGCAGCCCGGCTGCTCACGGCGCCCGCCGACGCAAGTCAGGCGGGCGTTCTTTTTTGTCTCTCGTATGCTCTGACCCTATGTCCACGCCCATCGCCATCACCCGCCACCAAGGCATGGAAGCCCTGGAGCTCTGCGCCCCCGACGGCGCCCGTGCCACCGTGCTGCTGCATGGCGGCCATGTGCTGTCCTGGGTGCCCGCCGGTGCCGACGAGCAGCTCTACGTCTCGCCCAAGACGGCCATGGCCTCAGGCCAGGCGATACGCGGCGGCGTGCCGGTGATCTTTCCGCAGTTCGCAGCGCGCGGCCCGCTGCAGCGCCATGGCTTTGCCCGCACCAAGCCCTGGCAGCTGGTGATGGCCGAGCAGGGCGAGGGCGACGCGCTGGCGGTGCTGCGCCTCAGCGACGACGCGGCGACGCGCATGTTCTGGCCCCATGCCTTCGAGCTCGAGCTGAGCGTGCGCGTGGCCGGCCGCGATCTCGAGATCGAGCTCGCCTGCGAGAACAAGGGCGAGGAGATGTTCAGCTTCAGCGCCGCGCTGCACAGCTATCTGGGTCTGGGCGCTTTGGGCGACGCCAGCGTGCAGGGCCTTGCCGGCCTGAGCTACTGGGATTCGGTGGACGGGGTGGAGCGCAGCCAGCGCACCGATCTGCTCCTGCCCGGCAGCCCGGGCGCGCAGGACCTGGATCGCATCTACTACCAGGTGAAGCAAGACCTGACCCTGCAGGAACTCACCGCCGCGGGCGAGCGCCGCGTGGGCATCCAGCAGCAGGGCTTCGAGGACGCGGTGGTGTGGAATCCCGGCGCGGCCAAATGTGCGGCGCTCGCGGACATGCCGGCCGACGGTTACCAGCACTTCCTGTGCATCGAGGCGGCGCAGGTCGAGCGCCCGGTGCAGTTGGCCCCCGGCGAGAGCTGGGTGGGCCGCCAGAGCCTGAGCCTGGCTTGAAGCGGGGCTGATCAGAGCAGCGCCGGCTCGTCCGGCAGCTCGTTCGGATTGAGCTCGCCCGCGCGCAGCGGGAAATGCTGCGCCAGCATTTCGCCTACCTCGTCAACGGCCTGGCTGAGCCCGGCCTCGAATGCGCCATCGCGGAAGGCACCGCGCATGCGCGCCAGCAAGGCGTTCCAGGCCTCGGGCCCGACGCGCCGTGTGAGGCCGCGGTCGGCGATGATCTCGATGCGGTGTTCCACCAGCAGCAGGTAGATCAGCACGCCGTTGTTGTGCTCGGTGTCCCAGACGCGCAGCTTGCCGAACATGGCCAGGGCGCGCTCGCGTGCGCTGGCCTGGCGCCAGAGATAGGACAGCGGCAGGCTGGCCTCCACGCAGATGCGGATCTCGCCGCTGTGGCGCGTCTCGCTGGCGGCCACGCGCTGGCGCAGGCGCTCCAGCACAGGTTCGGGGAGGGCGCGCTGCGCGTCGCCCTCGTCCCAGAGGCGATGCTTGAGCAGGCGTAGCAAACGGGCTCCCATCACCAATCTCCCGAGGCGCCGCCGCCGCCAAAGTCACCCCCGCCGCCCGAGGAGAAGCCGCCGCCGCCGTCGGAGCCGCCGCCGAAGCCACCGCCGCCGCCGCCCCAGATC